>NZ_RBZR01000050.1:0-6750 GCF_003628495.1 Ruminococcus sp. B05
TGTAAAGGGATATAGAGTTAATTTGCGCTTTTTTACATGACCAATGAATCAGAAACAATATGAGAGATGTGATAGCAAGGATGCAATAAGTTAGATCTGCCCATGGATAGTTCATGAAACAACCCTGGGTGAGAATATATCTGCTTGAGACAAAAGTAGTTTCATGGTATCATTGTTATAATATAGCAATGAAATCATGAAACTATTTTTATAGAAATATAAGGAGCAAAGATATGGCATTTTGGAAATTAGGGGTAGAAGATTTTGGGAAAATTAAATCTGCAGAAATAGAGGTTGCTCCATTGACGTTATTTGTTGGGGATAATAATAGTGGAAAAAGTTATCTCCTTTCTTTAATATGGGGGATTAGGAATTTAGGAGCGGAGATATTTCTGGACAATTTAGGATTGGACAAAAAAGAATTAATTGATTGGATGACAGAAAAGATAACTATAGCAATGCAAACAGGAAAGTGTAAATTCTCCTTAGAAACTGTAGATAAGCTGTTTGAAGAAGTATTGAATGCTGAATTAAAAAGAAAAAAAGAAGAGCTTGTGAAAAAGATTTTTAACAGTGATAAGGTAAGCATTGGAAAGCTTTATGTTCAATTTAAAAATCTAAATAGTATAGACTTGGAATTTAATTTGCATGAAGGGAAGTTGTTGTATTTAAGTATTGATGGAGAACCAGTAATAGTTTTAGGCAAGGCAGTATTGGAAGAAAAAAAGAATTTGGAAAATGGATTTGTTCAGTGGGAAATACTGCAAAGTATATATGCACACATTTTGAAAACGAATATTACAAGGATGGATAGTAACAGTTGCATATATCTTCCTGCTGCAAGAACAGGATTTATGTTGACAAAAGACATTATAAATAAAGTTGGAAGACAAAATACTTTCAATATTTCTACAGAAAAAGAAACAATTACACCATTTGTTCGCCCAATCAATCAGTTTCTGGATGTTATGACAGATTTGACAACAGACTATACAGAGAACAAGGGATTCTCAGAATTATCGCGTGATATAGAAAGAGAACTGGCATCAGGAACAGTTGAGATTAGTAATATGCCAAATAAAGAAGTTCAATATGTGCCAGACGGTTATGAAATGGGGATTCCACTTAGACTTACATCGGCGGTTGTTACAGAATTATCTCCATTAATTTTAATTTTGAAACACAAAAATCAGATTGATAGTTTGTGTTATGAAGAACCTGAAATGTGTTTACATCCACAACTTCAGTATAAGATGGGAAAAATAATTGGACGTATGGTTAATTCTGGGATAGAAATGATAATTACAACGCACAGTGATCTTATTTTACAGCATATCAATAATATGATAAAACTTTTAAAGAGAAAAGATAAAAAGGAAGTATGTCAGAAATTAGGATATACCTCAAAAGATTTATTAGCATGTGATGATGTAAGAGTATATCAATTTGAGACAAAGATGAAGGAAAGAACAGAAGTAAAAGAATTGTTGTGTGGAGAAGATGGATTTGTGGTACCAACATTTAATAACGCACTTGATTTGATTATGGATGAAGCTTATGAGATACAGGGATGATGTTTTATGAATCAAAAGAGAAAATATATAATCGATAATTTGTTTGTAGATAATTTTATTGAGTTCGAATCAAGAATTATATACTTGGAAGAAAAAGAAGATTCAGGAAAAAGTTTACTGGAAATACAATTAAATAAAGATGGTAATTTGAGTATTAAAAATGTCGATATGAAGAATACGCGTATGTACTACTTTAAAAGCGATAAAGTTTTCTCGATGAATAAAAGAGTAGATCATATTATTTTTGAGTATGTTTCAGAAAATGACTGGAAACTGCATTTGATAGAGATGAAATCTTCTGTGGGTAGAAAGAAATGGAACGAAATAAAAGGAAAATTCAGAGCAAGCTATTTGTTGGCACAAGGAATAGCTGCGATGTTAGAACTAAATATTGTAAGCACACACATGTATACTTCGTATGAAAAAGTGCAATTAGAAGTGTCAGATACATTGCCGAGTGAAAGAAGAATGCGAATTGGAGAGCACTATGTAAAACCAGAAGAAGAGTGGGAGGGAGACAAATTTGCGTTAAATTTTGGTGAGAGGCTCACTTTTGAACATATACCGATACAGATGACAAGAAATGAAGAAGATATTTTGATTGGAAACTATATGCTGGGATAATAGAGTAAAGTTTACACCAGGTGCCAGGTACTAGAATGATCGGAAGAAAATAGAAAAGCCGCCATTAAAGGCGGCTATATCTTATTTGTTCAGTTGTTCAATGAGATAATCAATATCCGTTGAATAAGCGGGGGTGATGCCTTGACCGTATAAATCAAGATATTCACCTAATCGCCTATATCAGTATGCCCCTGCTCAAATTCCCACTGTAGACCATATTTGTCGATAAAATAAAAATAACGAACTTCGCTGAGAATTTTAGCTGTCTGTTGATTCCTTTCATCCGTTTCTGACGTCTTTTGATCAAAGAAATGAACTTCGTCCGGTGAGGTTTTACTGATCTGAAATACTTGATAGTCTTCTGTTTCATTGATCAGTTTTGTGTCAGGCATAGATTTTATATGTAAAAATGCCTCATCAATATTTGTGATTTTTAGTGCTACATGACGAGCACCGCTGACATCATTAGCGGCAAAAAAGATGGGATCCTTTCGGCCTTCCGGTGAGTGGTACTGCATGAGTTCCAGTGTCAGCTTGGTGCCAGGGATATTTACGAAGGCAATGGAAACGTCTCCATTTGCCGCTTCCTTAACAAAGCCACCGGCCTTGAAGAAACCTTCATTTTTCCAATGAGACAGATAGTGATCAGGTACTACGCCCAGGAGTTTCTGATAATAGTCAACAGCTTCCATCATATCATCTACAAAAATACACACATGGGACACCCCGGCAAATTTTGGCATAGCGGCCTGAAGAGGTGTGTCACAGGCAGATTTTGAGGATATATTTACATTAGATTTCATTATTTGAATCAGCTCCCTTCTTTTCTCGCTTTTTCAATCTTCTTATTTTTAGTATAAAAGAAAAACGCAGAAGAAGCGGTTCATTTTCGTGAAATAAGGCTTTTTCTGCGTGAATAAATCATATGAAATTTCATGAGTGGATCATATAAGAAAAATAGCTGTTTTTTAGCTCCTTGTATCTGTTCTGGGAAATCGGAATACTTTTTCCGTTTGTCAGTAACAATTCACGAGTGCTTAGCTTTCGGATAAAATCCATATTGACAATATAGGCTCTATGTGGCCGAACAAAAGAGGGGTGATCTTTTAATACTTCCATCAGTTCTACTAATGTTGCCGATGTTTCAAGGGAAGAACCATCAGACAATGTAACAATCTGGTTATGATTAAAGCTTTCAATGCAGACCAGTTCGTAAACAGGTATACGGTGTAAACCGGTTTTTGATTTTAGTATAATGGATGGATTTTTTGTGGGTAATAGTCGATGAATACAGTCAAGTACTGCATCGTCAAAATCAGGTTTATCTACAGGTTTTATTAGATAGCCAGAAGCTTTTACGCTGAAAGCATCCACAGCATATTCTTTGGAAAATGTCAGGAATAGAATTTCAGCCTTTTCTTTTCGCTCACGGATCCGTTTTGCCAGAGTTACGCCTGTCATATGTGGCATAACAACGTCTAACAAGTACAGATCAAAACCACCGTTTTTTTCAATATCATCAAGCAGATCAAAAGGTGATTTGTAAGCCTGTATCTGCAGAGGATTTTCCGGGTGTTCTTCTGAAAAACGAATAGCCAGTTCACAAATCTGTTTTATATCGTTTTGATTGTCATCGCATATTCCTATGCGCAGCATATGTTTCACCTCTCGTTTTGTTATGATATTAAATGATATCATAGAAAGAATAAAATCACAATATTTCAGCAATTCAGGATAATGCATGCTGTCACAGAATTGTCTTCTCGTTGATAACAGATATTTCCATCATATTTATCAATAGCCATCAGGATACTTTCGATACCTGTTCCCTTTGGCATGATCAAATCATTTTCAATCACAAGGTCAGATCTGCACGGGTTACTGCATACAATAATCAGCTTTCCCTTTTTTGTGCGAAGATTTACTGTAATCTTATCGTGAGAGTTACATGCCAGGCAACCGTTTATCGCATTTTCTAAAAGATTTGAGAGAATTGCTACAAAGTCCATATCTGCGACTGCTATATTTCCAGGTATGTCAGCTACAACAGAAAGGGTGAGATTTTCTTTCTGAGCCCTGTTGTAAAAGTTGTTTAAAATCGCATTAACTGTAACCTGTTGGCAAAAATCAGTCTGATTTGCAGTATCTAGACCTTGAATGAAATTTTCAATATAATGGATTGCTTCCTGCGGTTTCTCCTGCTTTATAAGAAGATTGATATTTTGCATATGATGTCGGAAATCATGGCGCATAGCTTTGGCTCTTGATTCATTATCTCTGGTTAGTGCAAGTTGCCCTTGTAAGTATTGTACATTTTGTCGGATCAGCTCCATCTTAACTTCCTCGTTCAGATGATGAATCGTGCCGAATACTATCCACAGTACAGCACAATAAATCATCAAGGTTGTGACAAATAGGAGAAGGTACTCGACGGGATGCCCAGTATGCATGAGAAAATCGACAAGCGTTGCAAATACTATCAGAAACAGGATAGACACAAAAGTGATCGAGTACCATGTTTGCTTCTTGTTTCCAGGTACAGCGTGCATATAAGGCCGGACAAAATAGAAGTACAGCAATAACGCAGGGAGATTTAGCAATATTCTTACAATGCCTCTGGCATACATCTGCTGGACGGTTGATAAATTTAAAAACAATCCATCACAAATTAAAACAGAAATGCAAATAAAAATACAAAATAAGTTTGCATAAGTGATGAGCAAAAATAATTTTTTGCAGAAGATATCAGAAGAAGTATACAGAAACAGCAAAAAAGCAGGTAATATAGTTCCGATAAACGAAAAAGGTATTACATATGGGGAATCTTTGCCTAGCAAAGAAAATGCCAATAAGGACCAAAGGGTAAAAAATACAGCATAAAATCCATAGAGCAGTAAAGTTTTTTTGAGAGAATATTTTCGCTCAGTCATCACGGCAAACCAAAGAAGATGAGCGATTACTGTGAGAATTAATATCATAGCCAAATGGTTCAATGTATAGGACCTCTCTTTCTGTGTGATTGAACCGGTGTAGGATTCTAATCTAATAATTTGAGTATAAAGTATTCTTATGTGATTGTCTATCGGAAAGCCATTAGGGACGGGGGCAATAACATTTAGTTAAGCTTTTTTCAAATTAATAGTTGACAAAATCGTAAAAATGTGCGGCACCTTACTGATTATTATAATCAGTAAGGTGCCCTTTGAAGTTAGATATATTTTTACTTCAAGGAGGTACCACACATGTACATGACACCAGCAACTATTCGAAAACGTTTCTTCTCTGTTCTTGAAACAGCAGAGAAAAATATTCATTTGTATGTTAATACTCCAGGTTCAGATATGACCAGACACAGACTCTGTCCTTTTTCTGACACGGTAAAAGCTACTCTCTGCCTCACCATGAATAGGACAAATACAGAATTATTTAACTTTTTTATGTCCCAAAACAAGAAAGTTCCATCTAAATCAGCTTTCACACAACAGCGAAAAAAACTAACTGCTGATTTTTTTCCGTATCTTTTAAAATCTTTTAATGAAAAAATCCCTTTTACCAAAACGTATAAAGGGTTTCATCTTGTTGCAGTAGATGGTTCTGATATTAATCTTCCTACTAATAAAAATGATTTTGAATATCGTATAAAACAGGCTCGAAGTGACAATGTGTTTTTTCAGATGCATTTGAACGCTTTGTTTGATATCTGTGAATACAGGTATATTACTGCCGTTACCCAACCACGCCCTAAAATGAATGAAACACAGGCTCTCTGTCATATGGTCGATCACTGTAATCTGCCAGAAAATACGATACTTATTGCAGATAGAGGATATGCCTTGCTAAACACAATGGCTCATTTAATTGAAAAAAAGAAATTTTTTCTCATTCGCTGGAAATCTCCGTCTGCACCATCTGCTTTTCTGAAAGATATTTTGCCAGCTGAAACAGAATCAGATAGAGAGATTGTTTTGGACGTAACAAGATCGAAAAAAAACAAGCATCTTTGTCATGGGGATAAAATGAAAATAGTAAAAAATAAAAGAACTTTCGAGCCGATTCCGATTGATGATAAGAAAAGTGTATATACCATGAAAATTCGATGCACCTGTATACAACTTGAAAATGGAAACTACGAATATTTGATTTCTAATTTACCATTAAAAAAATTTTCTGCACTGGATCTACGAGAACTTTACTGGAAAAGATGGTCTATTGAAACTTCTTTTCGACGCTTAAAATATGCGCTTTCACTAGTGTATTTACATTCGGTTAATCGGGAACTGATTATTCAAGAAGTATATGCAAAACTTATTATGTATAACTTTGCCTCACTTCTTCACGCCTTTGCTACAGAAGAAAAAAAGAAAGAGCAAGGAAAGAAAAAAAGGAAATATGAATACAAAATATCCTTTGAAGATGTTCTTCCTATTGCACGAAGATTCATAAAACATCGAATGACGAATGATATAGTAAAAGCTCTAATGCTACGACATCAAACAGCTATTAAGGTGAAACAACAGACCGCTCGACAGGTCAGATCACAAACTGTAAAGCC
>NZ_RBZR01000051.1:0-6552 GCF_003628495.1 Ruminococcus sp. B05
CCATAACGTCAAGTTAGTAAGACCCCTTGAAGACGACGAGGTAGATAGGGCAGAGGTGGAAGTGTGGTAACACATGGAGCTGACTGTTACTAATAGGTCGAGGGCATAACCAGAACAGGTGATAGGAACAAGATGGATGAAAAAAACTTTGTATGCAGTTTTGAAGGTACATGTGAAATAAAAATGTTGAATGACAGTTTTGGTTGTTCAGCATTTTTTTTGTATACTAAAAGATAAGAAAAGGTATAAGTGATTAAAATTGTACTTAGGAAAAAACTTGTATTTCATATGAAAATAACGTACAATAAATTCGACAATTTAATAATGAAGGTTATTTGAAGAAGGAGACAACACATGAAAAGAAGAGTGACAAGTATTCTTTTAGTGTTCACAATGGCTGTTTCTATTGCACTGACAGGTTGTTCAGGTGATAAGAAAGAGACCAAGTCGAAGACGGAGAATGAACTTTCAGGAAAACCAGTCGAAGGGGGAACCATCAAAGTAGGTATATCCCAGGATTTAGACAGTCTTGACCCACATACGGCAGTATCGGCAGGAACGAAAGAGGTTTTATTCAATATTTACGAAGGTCTGGTAAAACCAGACAGTGACGGAAATTTAGTAGAAGCTGTAGCAAGCAGTTATGAAATTTCAGATGATGCAAAGAAATATACATTTACTTTGCGTGATGGTGTGAAATTTCATAATGGTAATGAAGTTACAGTGGATGATGTAAAATATTCGATCGATCGATGCGCCGATACTTCTAATGGAGGTCCATTAGTATCGGCGTATTCTATTATTGACAGTGTAAATATTCTGGATGATAAGACTGTTGAGGTTTGTCTGACAGAACCAAACACAGAATTTCTGGCATATATGACAACAGCAATCGTGCCGAAAGATTCTGCTGATACACTGGCAACAAATCCAGTGGGAACAGGCCCATTCAAATATGTATCCCGCAATCCGCAGGAAAATATTATCCTTGAGAAAAATGAAGATTATTGGGGCGAAAAAGCACATTTGGATAAAGTGGAATTTAAGATTGTTGCAGATGCAGATATGTTGATAACAAACTTAAAGGGAGGTTCCATTGATATGGTCATGCGTCTGACAACAAGCCAGGCAGCAGAATTGAAAGATGGATTCCATATTGAAGAAGGAACAATGAACCTTGTACAGGCATTGTATTTGAATAATGCTGTAGAGCCTTTGAATAATGAAAAAGTCAGACAGGCTCTTTGTTATGCAATCAATCCGGATGAAATCATGGATATGATGGCAGATGGAAAAGGTGTTCGTGTAGGTACAAGCATGTATCCGGGGCTGAAGAAATATTTTGACGACGAGTATACGAATTATTATGAGCAAGACTATGATAAGGCAAAGAAACTGCTTAAAGAAGCAGGATATCCGGAAGGATTTGATCTTGAGATCACAGTAAGCTCAGCAGATCAGCCACATGTTGATACAGCACAGATCATCCAGGAAGAACTCAAGAATATTGGTGTTAATGTGACAATCAAACCGGTAGAGTGGGAAGTATGGCTGGAGGATGTATATTCAAATAAAAATTACCAGTCAACAGTTGTCGGAGTAGATGCATCAGCACTGACAGCAAGAGCAATGCTGGAAAGATTTACAACAGACGGTCATGGAAACTTTATTAATTTCAGCGATAAAGAATATGATGAAGTATTCAAGAAAGCAATCGCAGAGACAGATGATACAAAGCAGACAGAGTTGTATAAAGAGCTGGAAGGAATTTTGGCAGAGCGTGCAGCAAATGTATATATTCAGGATTTGGTAAATCTGGTAGCAATCAGTGATAAATTTGATGGTTACAAGTTTTATCCATTATATGTGCAGGATATGTCTACAATGTATGCTGTAGAATAATATGTCATGCACAGAATGACATGCATTTCACAGTAAGAATGACAAGGACATTTTAGATAAAAAAAGAAAGTAAATCTGGCAAAAACAGATTGCCGGATGTTATATCAGGAGGGTAAGTATGAAATACGTAATCAAAAAAATTACAGGTCTTATAATCGCATTATTAATTGTCAGTATGCTTGCCTTCCTTGCTTTTGAAATCATTCCGGGAGATCCGGCCAGAACAATTCTCGGGACAGAGGCAACAGAGAGTAAGGTCCAGGCATTGCGGGAGGAGATGGGATTAAACCGTCCTTTGCCGCAACGATATGGACAATGGGTGACAGATTTCTTAAAAGGTGATATGGGAACATCATATTATTATCAGGAGCCTGTCTCGAAAATGATTGGAGATAAAATACCGATTACTATAGCAATGACAGTGATCGCATTTGTATTCATTTTGTTATTGACAGTACCAGTTAGTTTGCTCAGCGTTCGGTATGAAAATCGATTTATTGATCGCTTTTTCCTAATATTTAATCAGATCACAATGTCGATACCTCCATTCTTTATAGGGATTATATTTACGGTGTTATTTGGTTTGATATTTCACTTCTTTACACCGGGAGATTATATTTCTTATACAGAAAGCGTGAGTGATTTTATTGGATATTTAATATTACCATCTTTGGCAATCGCATTGCCAAAGGCTGCAATGACAATAAAAATGTTTCGGAATTCTTTAATCACAGAAATGCATCAGGATTATGTAAGAACAGCATTTAGTAGAGGAAACAGTCCGGGGCGAGTACTGATTTGTCATGCCTTTCGAAATGGAATCCTTCCGGTTATTACATTTTTAGGAGTAGCAATTGCAGATATTATTGCAAATAGCATTGTAATCGAGCAGGTGTTTGGGATTCCGGGAATGGGGAGAACACTGATCTCATCTATTTCTAAGAGAGATTATCCTGTAGTAGAAGCGATTATTGTACTGATTGCAGTAGTGATACTTGTTATTAATATGATTACAGATTTAATGTACAAGGTACTGGATAAGAGAATTGAGATATAAATATGAAGAAAATAAGTTTGAAAAAGAAAAGACAACAGAATATATCACACAATTATGCAACAGGTCTGGCAATCACAATAGTGATGTTTGTTCTTATTTTGATTGGCATGTTATGGACGCCATACGATCCGGATGCGATGCAAGGATCATTAAAATTGCAGGGACCGAGCCTGTTACACTGGTTCGGGACAGATCAATTTGGAAGAGATGTGTTGAGCCGTGTCTTAAGCGGGTCAGGAAGTACATTACTAATTGCCTTAGGAACCATTATAATCGGTGGCGGAGCAGGGATTATTATAGGAGCTGCGACAGGTTATTTTGGCGGCTGGTTTGACGAGGCATTAATGAGGATTAATGATGCAGTTGCAGCATTTCCAAGTGTATTACTTGCACTTGTGATAATCAGTATTGCAGGGACAGGAAAATATAAAGTTATGATTGCACTTGGGATTGCATTTATCCCAAGTTTTGCACGTGTAGTAAGAGGCGAATATATGCGGCTTCGTGAAGCTGATTATGTGATCAGTGCAAAATTAATCGGCGTAAAGACACCACGGATTTTGTTTGTACACATACTGCCTAATATTTTGCCGGCACTATTATCAGCGATAGCAATAGGATTTAATAATGCAGTCTTAGCAGAAGCAGGGCTTAGTTATCTGGGAATCGGAGTACAGCCACCAGATGCTTCACTTGGAAGAATGTTGTCAGAATCACAGACTTATTTGGCAAGTGGTCCGTGGTGTGCAATTTTTCCAGGACTATTTTTAGTATTACTTGTTCTTGGAGTTGGATTGTTAGGAGAAGGGATTCTAGATCAATTTGGAGGTGGAAGATAATGCTGAAAGTAGAAAATCTTACCATTCGTTTCGAAGATCGGGAAGCAGGACAGGAAGTGGTAAAGGGAATTTCTTTTTCCGTAAAGGAAGGGGAAATACTTGGGATTGTCGGAGAATCTGGTTCAGGGAAAACAATGACAGCTCTGACTGTGATGGGATTGTTAAAAAAACATGCATTTCTGGATAGCGGAAACATTTATCTGGAAAATCTGGATTTGCTGCAATTAAATGAAAAACAGATGAGAACGGTTCAGGGAAATGATATTAGTATGATATTTCAGGAGCCAATGACCTCTTTAAATCCAACGATGAAAATAGGGCGACAGGTGGAAGAGGCATTGAAGCTGCACACCAATATGTCCAAAAAAGAAAGACAGGAAAAAGTATTAAAAGCATTGGAAGATGTGGAACTGGAAAATCCTGAATTATTGATAAAAAAATATCCATATGAATTATCGGGCGGTATGCGTCAGAGAGTGATGATCGCAGCTGCAATCGTGTGCCGACCAAAGTTGTTGATTGCAGATGAACCGACAACTGCATTAGATGTAAATACGCAGGAAAGTATTTTGAAGTTGATGAAGAAGTTAAATCAAAAATACAAGATGAGTATTTTATTCATTTCACATAATTTACGTGTAGTAAATGAAATTTGTTCGCGAGTGGTCGTAATGAAAAATGGAGAAATCGTAGAAGAGGGAGAAACAGAAGAAATATTTAAAAACCCACAACATGAATATACAAAGCAGTTGATAGAAGCAATTCCTACGCGTGTACAAAAGAGAAAAATAGTGCTGAAATAGAAAAATAATGTTACATATAGTAGAAAATGCATATAAATGGAGGAGGAAATAGGATGCAAGATAAAGTATTGGAATTGAGTAACGTGAATGCCTATTATAAAGATGGTAAAG
The DNA here is from genome assembly GCF_003628495.1 of Ruminococcus sp. B05. Taxonomy (NCBI): domain Bacteria; kingdom Bacillati; phylum Bacillota; class Clostridia; order Eubacteriales; family Oscillospiraceae; genus Ruminococcus; species Ruminococcus sp. B05. The sequence goes on from NZ_RBZR01000051.1 coordinate 4,713, forward strand.
TGCGAAAACAGATTCTAAATGATATTTCCTTCACGTTATATGAAGGTGAGATAGTCGGACTCGTAGGAGAAAGCGGAAGCGGAAAGACGACATTATGTAAATGTATTCTCGGATTGCTGAAGGATTACGAGGGGAATATCATGCATTATACAAATCGGCCACAGATGGTTTTTCAAGATCCGTTTAGTTCATTGAATCCAAGAAAAACGATAGGCTGGATTTTAGAAGAATCTTTGAAAATACAAGGAAAAAGGTCAAAAGAAGAGCGAAGAAAAAAAGCAGAAGAAATGCTGGAGCTGGTGCATTTGCCGAAAGAATTTTACAGCAGATATCCAAGAGAATTAAGTGGCGGTCAGAGACAGCGTGTTAGCATTGCCCTGGCATTGATAACCGGGACGAAGTTTGTTCTGGCAGATGAACCTCTTTCCGCATTAGATGTAACTGTGCAGGCACAAATCATACAACTGTTGAAGGAGTTGCAGGAAAAAGAAAGGATTAGTTATTTGTTTGTATCACACGATTTGGATGTGGTGGACATGATATGTGATCGTGTGCTGTATCTTAAGGATGGTGTTGTGAAGGAAATCTAAAAAATAGTGTATGGACTAAAATTCTTCCTTTTGGAATAGGTAATCCATAAAATGCTGGCGTGCTGACTTGCTAAGTTCACGACTGACGCCAATCTTACTTCCGTTATCCATAAGAAACATCGTTCCGTCGAAATCAACTGCATGTTGCATGTTAATGATTGTCCCTCTGTTGCAGATAAAGAAGCGGGAATCCTCCATTAACGGAGCCGTAAATGTTCTAAAAGACTGTCGGATGACCAGTTCTTTTCCTGCTGTTGTAAAAATACGAATCATATGAGAAAAATGTTCTGCGTGAATAATTGTCTTGAATGGCACCTGAAGGTCGCTTCCGTTTATTTTCAGTTCAAGTATTTTCTCAGGAGCCGGGAGCCGGGATAAAATCTCATCGATCAAAGAAATAAGCTCCTCTTCACTATACGGCTTTACAAGATAGTGCATAGCACGGACTTGAAAACCTTCCAGTGCATGATCTTGTGATGTGGTAGTAAAAATTATCATACAGTCTTTATTGAATTTTCTAAAATTCCTTGCAATCTCAATTCCGTTTATACCATCCATATAAATATCCAGAAATAAAACTGTGAAGTTCTGATTTTTTGAAGCTTTAAGAAATGCCTCTCCGTTCTCATACTCATAGAAATGAAATTCTATATTTTTTTGAAGTAAAATCTTTTCTAATCGTTTTCGTAGCAGAATACGTTCTTCTGCAATATCATCAACAATAGCAATTGTCATACGAAATCCTCCCCAATTTGTATCTGTTTAGAGCAGATACGAAAATCTTGACATAATGCTAGTATACCACAGAATAACGACTCGTGCCATTTTCTGACAATTCGTGTCAACAATATTGATAAAAACGGTGTCAAAAATATAATGATAGTAAATATGAATGTCAGAAAGCAAATAATACGGGGAGATATCTGAGATGATGGATTTGGGGGGATTGAAGATGCAAAATTTTAATGATGTGTATCCGCAAGTTATAGAAAGGGCAAGTTGAGGATGCAGAATTTCAATGAGAAGCATCCTCACGTTATCGAAAACGTGGGATGTAGATGCAAAAATTGCGAAGGAAGTATCTTTAAATCCCAGATAAGGCAAGATGCAGATGCAATTGTACATATAATGGACCCCATAGTGTGGACACACCAAACAGACAATTAGGTCACTTTTTAAGATAGCTTTCCAAGTTGTAGACACGAATTAAGCTGGTACTACTTTCTCTCATTGTCTTAATTCCAACTTGT
>NZ_RBZR01000052.1:0-5399 GCF_003628495.1 Ruminococcus sp. B05
TCCGTAATCAGTGTTTTCTCTTTGGATAATGTCAGCTTCATCTCTGTTTCCAGAAATTCCTTTAACGATGATTTCCAAAATTCAGCATGTTCCCGGCTATCTGTAATAATTACAAAATCGTCGGCATACCTCACTAGGAATCCCGGCACCAGTCTGGTCTTTTTCAATGCCCTTCTTTTTGCGGAATCCTGATTGTATTTGTGGGTGGTGTTTTTCAGTTCCCACTGTTTTGTTACCCATTCATCCATAATGTCGAGATAGACATTTGCAAGCAGAGGGCTGATAATCCCGCCCTGCATAGTGCCTTCTTCATTTACTTCACATTCATCAAGAACGCCTGCTTTCAGCATTTGTTTGATGATTTGAAGCACACGCCGGTCTTTAATTCCCAAATGATATAGTCTGCGGAGAAGTATAGCGTGGTCGATATAGTCGAAACATTTACTGATGTCTCCTTCCACAAACCAGTAATAACCTGTGTGGAAAGTGATGAAATTCAGTCTTTCCAGCGCCATTGCCGTATCCCTCATTGGGCGGAAACCATAAGAATGTTCAAAGAATAGCGCTTCTACAATGGGTTCCAACACGATACGCATACATTCCTGTACAATGCGGTCCCGTATTGTAGGAATACCTAACGGACGCTTTTCCTTTTTCCCCGGTTTGTCAATATATTTCCTGCGTATTTTCTGTGCTTCAAACTTTTCAAAAGCTCTCTGGATGTCGTTAATAACCCATCGGTAGGGTTTTTGCAGATATTCCCGCCGCATAGTCTTGTTATCGACACCGGGAGTATCACTCCCATGGTTGCTCTTGATATTGTGAATTGCAGTCACAATCGTTGTTTCTGCTGACATAATTTCCAGTAAGCCTTTGAAGGCAGGGTATTTCCCTTCCTGTCTGGCTTTCCTGCTTTGTTGATACAATTCGTCTAACAAAGTGCGTAATTCAGTTTCAGTTTTTGGGCAGTCGAATTGTTGTGCCATACGCACCACCTCCTTCCGAGGTTGTGTTTCTGGTTTTAGTCAGGTTTGCCTACGGCTTCCTCGACTTTCTGTTCACATACGAATCCATATTGACTATGCCCCTTCGCTCCACTCCCATTACAGGAGCTTCATCACTACTACGGGCTGATGCCCCGTGGATTAACAGGTCATTTCCTACCTGTGCGGCAAGGGTGACACCTTACTTGCACCGGCATGTACCGGAGCGCCGTCCACGGTTCCTTTGTTCCCTATATTCTAGCTTTACATTTAGTTTTAGCCCGTCCCTCTGACCCGGCTGCCATCACTGGCTTGTGTGATTGATTGCCAGTGACATTCGACCATTCCGGTTTTCTGCCGTTTTCCACCAAGACATATTTCAACGGCGACAGCACCCCACATGGGGAGGATGGCTGTGTTATCATCCCATCGTTTACGAGCCTTACACTCAGGACTTTTGTCGATTGCAACAAAATATACTGGACATGACTAATTTATAGCTTCTTGCGGTTATCCAAGCTGTCTCAAGCTTCTTCCCCGCTTTTCACCGAGCTTCGTACAATTCACCTGTCACAATGAAATGCACGTCGGAGATTAGAATTTTTGTAACCCGTCACACCGGGTCAGACAGGAACTTCCCCTGTCAAATCGAATATAGAGTTCAGATTTCATTAGAAATCTGTCTTGCTTTGTTCCATATTTCTATGGAGATTAACAAGAAACAAAGCGCACATCCTGAACAATCAGCATTCCCAGCTTTTTAAGCTGTTTTCCTAAATCTTTAATATCGAAACATACCAGACGGTTATTCAGTTCTACATTAGTACGATGATTGAACACTTTTAAGGAACCATTAACGTAAATCTCCAATGCAGTTGCCAGTCTCTGTGCTTCTGCTTCTTCCTGTTTCCGAAGCAAATTGTATAAATCTTCCAGAATTGGCATTTTCTCTGGTACCGGGTCTTCAAGATAATCCTGATACACCATTCGTACACAACGGTCAATAATTGTCTTTTCTACTGGTTCCAGTCCATTCTTCCCACCTACAATAAGCTCGCAGAGAGAAAGGATAAAATCTGATTTCAGCGAAAGCGGATCATCGTCATCAGCATAGTTTAGGTTAATATCCATCGGATTAATATAATCATGGCTGTTTGGGGAGATACGGATGACCTGCCCCTTAAATGCCCGGACTAATGGAAAATACTCGCCCTCCGGATCACAGATAATAATGTCATCTTTCGTAACGATAAAAACATTCGTAATCTCACGCTTTGCCGCAAATGATTTACCAGCACCCGGTGTACCAACAATCAGTCCATTCGGATTCTTCAGTTTTTTACGGTCAGCCATAATCAAATTGTTGGATAAAGCATTTAAGCCGTAATAGATAGATTCCCCTGCCATAAATAATTCCTGTGTCGTAAATGGAACAAAAATAGCAGTTGAAGTCGTTGTCAATGCACGCTTGATTGGAATCCAGTTTTTCCCCAATGGAAGGCAGCTCATAAGTCCTGGTTCCTGCTGATAATCCAGTCTTTTCAATGCACAGTTATATTTCTGTGCAATGCCTGCTGTCTGAAACACAACATTTTCAAGTTCCTGTTTATCTTTCGCAGTATTTAAAAATACCACCGTTACAAGAAACATTCGCTCATTTCTGGACTGCAAATCTTCCAGAAGACGTTTCGCTTCCCCTCCGTATGTATTCAAGTCGGAAGGAATGATGTCCATATCATATCCGGAACGAACTGCCTTCTTCTGTTCCTCAATTTTCATACGGTTAATGTCTGTAACCTTTGCCTTTACCAGTTTGATTGCTTTCATCTGGTCAATGGACTGGATATGCAGATTGACAAGCAGATTACAGTCCATTTCCAAAAACTCTGCAAGCATTTTGTCCGTCAACTCCGGTGCCAGAATCTGCAAGTAGGAAACTGCACCCATCGTATCTCCCATCTGAAAATCTTTTCCGTTCTTAAACAGGAAACTGGATGGAGCAATATAGTCCTTTGTATTCAATCCGGTACGCAGTACATCATCATAACTGAACTGAAACGGCACCTTACTGTCCTGGTTGAATGTTTCATACATAATCTGTAAACGCTCCACACCATTCAACGGATATGCCGATACACCCAGTATTTTGAAATTATTCAGAATATCCGTTTCAATACGTTCCAGCTTTGGTTTTGCTTCCCGAATATTGTCTGCTTCAATCCCAAATGTAAGATACTTTGTTCTAACAAGTCCGTTATTTCCCTTTGCAAGCTGGTTTCTGAGCATCTGTGCAAATTCTGTACGCAGATCGTCAAAACTGTCATTCTGTTTCTTAATCCGAATCACGTCCTCATACTCTGTCATATTGCTGTGATGATTGATAAAGGACAACTGGAAATGAATTGTGCTGTCAAAATAGTTCAGAAAATCACACCAGTTTTCAAAAATCGTATTTTTATCTTCGTTCTGAGCTAACTGATAGTTAATATCATAAAAGCGGATTGTTTTGGAATAATAGCCATCCTCGACACGACAGATTCCATCTTTTCCCATTTCTCTGTATGGAATAGACTGCTGTGCGGTAATCTTCTTCTCTTTTTTCGATGCCGTGTTACCCTTGCTGCCTGCTTTTTTTACAGAACTGCTTTTTACTTTTGACTTTTCTTTTGCAGAGATTGATGACTGAGATTTCTGTTTTCCCTTTTTCTCTTTTTTCACGCGTTTTTCTTCTGCTTTTTCTTCACGGGCTTTTTGTTTTTCCTCCTGTTTCGCCCTCTTTTTGTCTTCCTTTTCCTGTGTTTTATGCAGTTTTTCCTCATATTTTTGTGCTTTTTTCAAAGCACGTTTCTCACGTCTGGTAAGTTTACGCCTTGGTCTGCGAACACCTCTGCGTCTTTCCAGAGCCTCATACCCTGTAACCACAGGTTCTCCAGTTAAACGCTGTCTGTGCTTGGCATAATCTTCTGCTTCATCCGGATCAAACACTGGCAGTTCTTCTGAATCTTCTTCATCCAGCCACCAGTCCTCCTGATAAACGGAATCCTCAGTATGCTGAGACTGCCATTTATCGTTTCTTCTTTTTTCCATGAGCAGTGCCTCCTTTCGCTTTTGTCACAAATTTCTTTTTCTCATACAAATTTTCAACCTCATACTTCCGTACTGGCGGACGGATGAATTTTACTGTAATCATATTTTTCAGAACTATTTCCAGTGGAAGTCCATCCTTTTCATACATGGCAAATAAAAAAGCCGGAAGCATCAACAGACACATTCCGGTTGCCGCATTACTTGAACCAATCATTCCTCTTGTAAGGAAATAAAACGGAAGCCCAACTGCTCCTGCAATGCCAAGGCAGATAAGCTGACGTTTCGTAAGGTTCAAAATAATCTTATTTTTTACCTTTGTCAGATCTTTGGGTACAGATACAAAAGCCATCCTCCATCATCTCCCATCTTCACGATTTAAAATATCTACTGTACTGTTTACTTCATTCCCCCAGACATCCCATCCAGGTGTACTCTCCCTCGCAAACATTTCCAGCCTTGGTAAATCTCCCATAAGTTCCATAATCAGATCTCTTGTTATATCTGGTTTCTTGCTGTGTTTTTCCCGTGGAGAAAAAATAAGCTGTGAAACTGTTTTTGACTTTCGCCTGGGTTTCCCTTTTGTAGCTATCAAACATATTTCTACATTGGAACGTGTCCAATATCCCATTCCCAATACATATCCCTCTCCGGTTCTTTTCGGCTTTAACCAGACAAATCCAACTGTTTTATATTCAAATCCCCACGCTTTCATTACCTTAAAAGCTTCGGGTAACTGTGGGCATGTGACCCATAAAAACAACACAGCATTTTTGTCAGTCCATTCCTTAACCGGCAAGCTGCAAATCTCCTCCACTGACATTGTCTTATAATGATTTTCGGCAACGCCCGTTCCTTTAGCATTTCGATATTGCCATGGCGGATCTGCATAAATAATCTGATATTTTCCCAATACCTTCTCCTCCTTCGTTTAGTGTGCATTAAATATGCTCTTTGAGAAATTAGCTGTCTTCATAAGACTGAAACACAGTATCACTGTATAAGCCATTACACTGAGCAGTGCTGTATGCACGTTATCTGACACCTGTATATTTGCAACCAGAACCGAATAAATACCCACGCATACCATAATGAAAAATCCCTGGAATGCCAGTGCAAAGAGTCCTCTTAAATAGTTGCTGCCAATCTGTCCCCATTCCCGATTGCTCATGGTTGCAAATGGAATTGCTCCGATTGACGAATACAGTAGGGTAAGAACCCAGCGCCTTACCATATCACTATGGCAGGTTTCCGAGAACTCCCCTCCGAACCGGACTTACACCTCTCGATGTATCCGGCTCTCCAGATGTCAGTCTAATTTCCCAGCGTGTA
>NZ_RBZR01000005.1:0-182159 GCF_003628495.1 Ruminococcus sp. B05
CAAAAAAGCCACCAAACTCCGTCCCCAATCGGCTCTCAAAACTCCGTCCCCAACCGGCTCTATTAGTTACATGAAACCACCGCCCGGAGAAACTGGCACATAACAGCACCCTCCACCGCAACACAGATTACACAATGCCGTTGCTATGCAAGCCTTCATACAGGCATCTCCTGTACCGACAGGATATCCATACATTCCCTGTCTCTGCTGATACCAGCCTCCGCCACCTTGGAGACGCTGCAACAGCATCTGGTACTGCAGGTTATTCGGTTCCAATTCTACCGCTTTTTGTGCATGTTCGAGTGCGGTCACATTATTTCCAACTCCGGAATTTGCCGACGCACTGTAAAAATACCACAATGCTCTTCTTTCTTTAATTCCATCTAATACATTCAATGCTTCTGCAAAATGTCCGCTTTGAATATAGTTTGCCGCTGCACGAAGATGCATGTCTGTCTCTGACTCTCCCGAAGCACCTGCTCCACCTTGATTGCCCTGATATGCACCGCCAAATGGATTGCCATACATGCCGCCAAACGGATCCCCATATGTATTGCCAAACGGACTTCCATTCCCGTATGTGCCACCTCCGGAATATCCTCTTGCACGCTCATCCATAATCTTCTGATATGCCTGCTGCACTTCCTTGAATTTAGCTTCTGCTTCTTCTTTATTGGGATTGTTAATATTCGCATCCGGATGATACTTTCTGCTCAACGAACGATATGCTTTTTTTATCTCATCTTCTGACGCATCTTGCGACACCCCAAGTATCTGATATGGATCTATCATCTCTTTTCTCCGTTTCTCTCGCATTTGTAATTTATTACATCACGAACCCACGCTTACGCGCTCTACCGTCTGCTTCGCAGACTGTTCGCTCACTAATGGCTCAAGAAAAGTAAATGCCGCCTGCGGCGTCGCTTCCTTTTCTTTTTCGCTCATTATATCATAATTTTAGAAAACGGCACCAATAATCTTTGGCACCGTTTTCCAACGTTCTCATAATTCACTTATACATCAGCTTTTCTTTATAAATGTCGTTCCACATTTCGGACATCTCACTTCAATCTTTCCTTTTCCACGTGGAATACGAATCTTCTGCTTACAACTCGGACATTTATAAATATGATAAACTTTTCTCTGTTTCATCAGTTCTTTCTGCTTGTAGAAAAAACTACGAAGCTTATATGTCTTTGCGAGATATTTTTGATTTTCTGCATAACGTTTCGTAATATTCTTAGAAAAAATACGGAAATAACAATAAATGATTGCAACCCATCCAATGATATACAATATATTTCCCGCAGCCTTTCCTCCAAAAAATGCTGCCAGTATCACGGCAACCAGACCAACTCCGAGCAAACACTTCGACAATGCATCCACTCCATATCTTCCCTGCAAAAAACGCATCATTTTATCTTTCATTGATTTCAACCTCGCTTTCCTATAGAAGGACATTTTCCTCTCTTTTTAACTGAAAGTCAATAAATTATTTCTTAAATGTTTCTAAAAATATTTGCCACGCGGTTTTTAACACACTGAAAACGTTTCTTAATCCTCTACATTCAAAATGTTGTTACAGATTTCTGTTGAAATCAAATATACAATCTTAGAATCGTTGATCATCACATAACGGTTTCCACTGCCATCCTCTTTTCCAATATAAAGAGTCAGCACCTTTTCTTTTTTCTCTTCTGAATAGGTTGCTTCTACTGTAATTCTGGATTTTTCATCCAGCCCATACTCTGACAAATGCTCATCTTCCACGGAATAATCCGCAACTTTATCCAGACTCACTACTCCGAGACCTCCTGCTACCGCTGCGATCTTCTCAGTATCATCATCATTTTCCGAATCATATGTGGTTGCCTGTCCGTTCTGTGTAATAACTTCTTTCTTAAGATTACCGCTTCCAATCGTCGGGTATTCATCTAACTTCGCCATATCTTCCAGACTATGCTGTAAGTCCTGGAGTACCTCGCTGTTTACTGTATAGACCTTCTTTGTATCATCCACCATTACATAATATGAATCATCCCCGGAATCATTTCCAAAATAAACCGATGTCTTATCTCCATTTTCATCTGTCAATTGAATCCGATAAGCCGGGTCATCCAGACCATAATCTGCAAGCTCATCTCCGCCTTCCAACTCACGTTCTGCCTTCAACTTTCCAAAGGTTTCTACAATCTGTTCCGGATAACTCTCGTCTAACGGGAAATCCGGGTCTTTTACATAGACCCAGTTTCCATCCTGTTTTTCAAATGTTTGCGTCCCTTCTCCGACATCGTAATTAATCAGAGACACATCTTCTACATCTGTTATATAAATTGTCGATGCTTCTTTTTCTTCCTTTGTTTTCTTCTCCTGATGCTTTATCATTGTCTGAATTCCAAAATATACTACCAGCAAGAGAAGTAACACGCCACAAAGTATGCACATCTGCTTTTTCTTTTTATCCATACGGCACGCCTTTCTTTCTATTCAGATTTTAATTTGTAATTACGCTTTTCTTCTGCGATACCATACTGAAAATCCACCAATCAAAAGTACGATTGGAACCCCGAAGATTACCAGCAGACTCAAAAGACCTGAATGCTGCACTGTATTATATTCTACGGAAAGACTTTTTGGCTCAATGGAAATATTTTTGACACCATCAAAGTTTGCTGTCACTGCATTCATAAATAATGTTGTATTTTCTAATGTCGTAAATGCATCTGTAATCTGAGAATCAATCATACTTGCTGAAGAAATCACTGTCAGACGGCTCTTTCGTGTCTCACTGTCATCTGTACTATTTTCGTCCTTGGTATCCTCTCCATCATCCTTACTGATACTCTCTGTCGCGACAACTCCAAGTGTATAACTGCCTTCTGTCTGCGCATCCTCCGTCACCGCATATGCATTATTTGTTGTAGACATAAATGCATTTACTGAAATCGTATCTCTTGCAGGGTCACTCAATTCCAGACCATGTGTATTTGCAAGAAGAACCATCTGAGATGAAATTCCATTTGCCAAGTCCCCGGACACAGATAATTGTGGGAAGAGATAATATGCATTTCCCTGATAGCAACGCTTTGGATCTGCGATATATCCATCAGCTTCTTTCATTCCGTAATCAGATAAAATGCCCATTAAATTCGGCAATTGCTCTGAAGTTGTATCTCCAAGAATCAGCATCACTTTACCGCCTGACTTCAGATAATTCTTCAAGACGTCCGCCTCTTCCTGTGACAGATCATTTGTCGGTGCATACATCATAAGAAGGTCACAGTCATCCGGGATTTCTGTATTCATAACCAAATTCAATTCTTCTACATTATAGTTGTTCTTCTTCATTAAATCTGATATCGTTGTTGAAAATGTAGACTCTCCATGCCCAGATGTTCTATAAACCGTCTGGCTGGCATCACTTGTCACATAATTGATCGCACTTGTCAGCTGACCTTCTCCATCAAACTCTGACTCCGATGCACTTCCTGTATAATAATAGGATGACATATCCTGCACGATGATGTCACTAAATGCTACTGTCGTACTTTTTCCTGTGTCTTCACATTTTACAACAATTGTATCTTTTTCTGCATTATTCTCTGTCAATGCAGACGGATGCAGCACCGGGTCAATCCATTTTACAGAAACATTTTTTGAAAGTCCTGCATACTTACTTAAAAATGTTGTAATACGATCATCTGTCTCATCCTTCACAGCCAGTACTGTCAATGTTACTTTGTGATCCAGTTCTTTCAGCAAATCTTTACTTGTATCACTGATTTCATATATTTTTGTGCTGCTCACATCAATATTTCGATATTTTTCAGGTAACTGGCCTATGATCATATTCGCAACTACTACAATCGCTATTACAATTGCCGTTACTCCTATGCTAAATGAGCCCTGTTTCGTTCCTGTTGTCTGAAATAATTTCTTAATCTTTTCCACAGCCCGAACCTCCTAACTCCAACGTCTCTTCTGAATTGCCTGTATCGTCAGAACAATAAGTATCGCAATTACAGACAAATACAGTACAATTCCTGTAATATCAACAATGTGATTATTCGTAATATCCGTAAATACGTCTGCCAATGCAAGCTTTCCGAGTATTTTTGTTAACAGGTTTTCAAATAAACTGGATTTCACAATGTATGTAGCAACACTCGCTACAATACCGAGCACTTCTAAAACCGCACTAAGCATCCAGTTTTCTGTCATATGATAAACATAAGCAATTATGAGCGTGAAAACAACAATCAAGCCGATCAGCGAACCAATCGCAGAGGATGGGAGAAATCCGATGATTCCGTTCCACAGATATAATATCAATAAAAGTCCGAATGTTGTGATAAATGCAATCATCTGGCTCTCTGTCAATGCTGACATAAACATCCCTATCGCTACATAAACACATCCCAGAAGGAAAAAGACTCCGATTGAAATATAATCTGTCTTTAAGTATGCTGTTCCATTCATCTTGATCAATAGCGGAAAGAGACAAAAGATAAGATTTGGGATTGCGACAACTGAAATCATTGCCAAATATTTTCCTAACACAATCTTTGTAAGACTCACCGGTGCCGTCAACAACAACTGATCTGTTTTGTTTTTTCTTTCCTCCGCAAAGCTTCTCATCGTGATAAGCGGAATCCCTACAATAAATACGATCAGCGAGCCAGACAATGTATAAGAAAAATACGGATATCCTGCGTTCAAATTATATGCGGTAAAATAAATTCCCGTAAATGCAACGAGAAATGCAACAAAAACACATCCCACCATAGACTGGAAATAGGACTTGAATTCTCTTTTATAAATTGCCAGCATCGTTCGATTCCTCCTTCTGTGTCAGTTCCATAAAGATGTCTTCCAGACTTGCCTTTGCAGTCTTCATTTCCAACAATGGGCACTTTTCTTCTGCAAATGCATAAAATACTGCTTCACGGATATCTGCCCCATTTTTTGTCTCAAGCTTTACTCTCGTAAGATTTTCATTTTCACTATGCATTTCCATCGCATCAATGTCATCAATTGTTGACAAAATTGCCCGAGCAGTCTCCGGTGCAGCTTTCACCTCTAACTCCAGGCTGGACGCTCCGTTTCTTAACAGTTCCAGATTCTCCGGTGTATCGCTTGCAACTAATTTCCCTTTTGAAATAATCAGAATATAATCACATACCTCTCTTACCTCTGCAAGAATATGTGAACTTAAAATAACGGTATGCTTCTTTGAGAGTGTTCTGATCAGCTCACGAATTTCTATAATCTGTTTTGGATCCAGCCCAACTGTAGGCTCATCCAAAATAATAATCTCCGGAAACCCTAAAATAGCCTGTGCCAGCCCAACTCTCTGTTTATATCCTTTTGAAAGATTCTTGATCAGACGATCTGAAACATCCTGAAGTCTTGTCAATTTCATTACTTCACTGATATCGGACTCTCTTTTCTCTTTTGGCAATTTCTTTAACTCTGCCGCAAATTCCAAATACTCTTGTACTGTCATATCCATATATAATGGTGGAAGCTCCGGCAGATACCCGATTTGTTTCTTCGCCTCTTCCGGCTCCTTCAAAATGTCATGCCCGTCAATCAGAACACTTCCATTGGTCGCACCCAGATATCCTGTCATGATATTCATTGTTGTAGATTTCCCGGCACCATTTGGCCCCAGAAAACCATAAATCTTACCTGATTCCAATGTAAAACTCAGATGGTCCACAGCCAGATGACTTCCGTATTTTTTCACTAAATCTTTTACCTCTATCAACGCTTTACCTCCCTAATCTATCAAACTGATACAAAGGTAACAGATTTTTGTGAACGTTCTGTGTTAGAAGTGTGAGGATGTTTTGAAAGTGAGAGGAGTGCCAACGGGGAGGGGAGTGCCAATCGGGGACGGAGTTTAGTGGGGTTTTTTTTGTGGAAAAAAAAAAAACAAAAAAAGTCACCCACATTTGGCCCCCCCCCGGGGCCAAACGGGGGGGGCCTGCCCAGTGGGGCCCGGATTTTGCGGGCTTTTTTTGCGAGCAAAAAAAGCCACTAAACTCCGTCCCCGATTGGCCTCCCCCCGTTGGCACCTATTAAAAATTCCATCTTGCCTGGCTGCCTTTTTCGGTCTTTCTTACTTGTAGCTGCCAGTCTACTTCTTCTTTCAGTTCATTTACATGGGAAATGATTCCCACAAGAGTTTTTTCTCCCGCCAGCTCTTTGAGTATCTGTACTGCACGTTCTCTTGCTTCATCATCTAATGAACCAAACCCTTCATCTACAAACATCGTCTCAAGTTGTACTGCTCCCACTGTATTTTGGATTATATCAGAAAGTCCCAATGCCATTGCAAGTGCTGCCATAAAGGACTCTCCTCCTGACAATGTCTTTACATCTCTTGTAGTTGCACTTACCATATGGTACACATCCAAATCCAGACCGGCCTCTCCTCTGCTGCTTAAGTTTTTCACTTCCCGACACTGTAAAATAAATTCATTGGAAGTCATTTTTACAAGCCTTCTGTTTGCCGCTGCAATAATCTGTTTGAAATATTTCCGCTGTACATATGTTTCGAAGTCTAATTTTGCACTTCCTGCCAGATTTCCATTTGCAGTCCTGCTTAAGTTGCCAACCATCTCATACCGCTTTTGAAGTATGCCGGATTTTTCTGCATAGCTCTTCAATTTCTTTTGTGCCTCTTTATTTTTATTCTGCACACTATGTCTTGCCAGATGCTTTGCTTTCCATTCCTTCCACTCGCTCTGGTATTTCGCTGCTGTTTCCTGTTCTTCTTTCACATCTATCCGCTGTTTTGACGCCGTCTGCTCTTTCAAATTCTGAATCGTTGTCTGAACGCGAACACACTCCTGTTCATATTTCTGAATTTCCGCCTCCTGCTTTTCTATCTTAGAAATTCCGGTCTTTGCCTGTTCATAGCTTTCTATGCTCTGGAATTTTTCTGCCTTAAATACCTGCTCCCACACTTTTGTTTGTTCAGATACACTCTGCGCAAGCTCAAATCGTTGCTCCTCCCTACTCTCTAACAGACCTTTCTTATGCGTTTTTTCTTCATTGAACGTTTGCATATTTTTCTGTGCTTTTTCATAGTCCGACTGCAAAATATTACGCTCTTGTTTTAAGACCTTTAGTTTTTCCCTGACACGCTCTTCGTCCCATCTTTCTTCTGCATCCTTCTTTTGCATCTCCAGAACTTCCTCGAGCTGTGCATATTCTGATTTTAATTCTCCCTGAATTTGCTGAAAACCTTCTGTCGCCTGTGAACGTTTTTTTTCTGCAGCATCACGCTCCTTCTTTGCACTCTCTACCTGCTGCTGATTCGGCGCATCCTGGTTAATCCTTGCAGGGTGTGGATGTGTCAAGGAACCGCACACCGGACACGCTCTTCCCTCTTTTAGCTGTCCTGCCAAAATTCCGGCCTGCTCTTCAAAAAATCGCTGATATAGATTTTCATATTTCTCAGATGCCATTCTGCTGTTTTCCATATGTTTTTTCAAAATCACAACTGCATTTTCTTTATCCTGTTCCAGCTTTCGGATTTTCTCATAATGCGGCAGTAGATTAGATAGACAAATGATCTGTTCTTGCAGTGAATCGTTATTGTTCTCCCACATTTCCTGTGATTTCTCATAAATTTCCTGCAACTTTAATTCTTTTTGCATCACATTTTCAAACCATTCTTTTAATTCCCCTACTGCCTTTTCAACCTTCTCATATTCTGACTTTAATTTCTGCAATTTCAGTTCTTCCACCAGAATCTTCTGTGCAGATTTACTCTCTGTAATCCGGGCTTTAAGCAATACAATCTCTGACGTTTTTTCCTTTAATTTTTCTTCCTCCTGCTGTGCCTTCTCCAATGCCTGAAACAATGCATTGATTTCCTCTTGTCTTTGAATCTGAAGATTTAATGTCTCGATTTTTTTCTGCAATGCATTGGTCTGCTTCTCAGATTCTTTCTCCCAATTCTTGCCTATTTCCACAATGTCTCTCAGACAATCCATCACTTCCTCAATTGGAGGCATATCAAGACTCGATAAGAGCCGCCATCTCTTTTCCAGTTCTTCCCGGTCTTCTATTTCGTCCGGCAGTTCTACCCGCTCCATCTCTCTCAATATGTCTTTTCTGGTTTCCTCCACCTGAATATAAAGCTGCTTTGCACGCTCTTTTAGTTTTTCCTCAACCCGATAGTACAAATTAGTCTGAAATATTTTTGAAAATATCAGTTTTCGTTCTTTTGATTCAGCATGTAATAGTTTTAAGAAATCTCCCTGTGCGATCATTGCAATCTGCATAAACTGATTTGCATCCAATCCCATGATTTCTTCAATCTTTGCATCAATTTCCCGTTTCTTTCCCCTGAATTCTTTTCCATCCGGCATAAGCAGACTTACCTTTGAAGTTTCTTTCACGTAACGTGGAGAGCCATCTGCCAGACGCCGTTTTCCAAGTCTTTGATATTCTGGATTTCTTCGGATAGTATAAATCTGCTCTCGATATGAAAATGTAAACTCCACATAAGTCTCCACATCATCCTCAGCATACTGGCTTCGCATCATATTTCCTTCACGCTTTCCACCGCTTGTCTTATCGTAGAGCGCATATGTGATCGCATCAAATATGGTTGTCTTTCCCGAACCGGTATCCCCACTAATGAGAAAAAGTCCTGTATTTAATTTTGAAAAATCAACAATCTCCTCTCCTGCATAAGAACCAAATGCTGACATTATTAATTTGACTGGTCTCATTTTCTCACTCTCCTGCTTCTTCTAATACTTCTACAAGAAGGGACTTCTCTTCCTCATTCATCGCTCTTCCCTGCATTTCCTCAAAAAATTCTTCAAATACAGTCAGCGGGTCTGACACCACTGCTTCCTCTTCAAACTCTTCTAGTTTTTTACGAGTTCTTGTATTATCCATTCGTACTTCCAAAATGTGCGAATATACTCTCTCTAACTGCTCTTTTGGTTTATATGGATCCACCTCATCTGTCAATGTCACACTGATATAATCATCTTTATTCTCAAGCTTCGCATCCGCAATGATTTCTTCGAGCTCTCCTCTTACTTTTCGCACATCCCGAAGCGGATGTAACGGAAGTTCTTCTACCTGTACTGCATCTTCTTTTTTTCCAAGTGAAATTAAGTGCAGTGTTTTATTCTGATTTGCTTCACTGACCGAATATTTTAACAAAGTTCCACAATAACGGATATGCTCTGCTCCCGCTCTTTGTGCCCCATGCAAATGTCCCAGTGCCACATAATCAAAATTCTGTACGCAACTGCTGTCAATCAGATCCAGACCGCCCACTGATGCTGTCTCAGACTCTGACCGCTCCATCTTCTGTCCTCTTCCTGCATAGAACTGATGGGATATCAATACATTTCTCTCATTCCAATCAATATGTTCCCGCTCCAGTATTTTTCTTACCGCCGCTTCATAACTCTCCGGAATCTCTTCATCGAACACACCTCTGACATATCCCGGCTTCAAAAACGGAAGAAAATAAAAATTAACCTTGCCTTCTTCATCCTGTAAAGTCAGTTTTTTTAAATATTCATCCTCTGTTTCCGGTACATTTCCGGCTATATAAATGTTCTGCCGTTTCAATATCTGACTGGCATAATTCAGCCTCTGTGCAGAATCATGATTTCCTGCGATTATCAAAATCGGAATCGCAGGTTCCAGACTCGAAAGCTTTGTGAGAAACTCATCAAATATCCTCACGGCTTCCGCAGACGGCACCGATTTATCATAAATATCACCGGCAAATACAATTGCATCCGGTCTTATTTTTTCTGCATAAGATACTACTTCCTGCAAAATATGCTCCTGATCCTGCCTCAGGTTATATGAATGAAGCTGCTTTCCAATATGCAGATCAGATAAATGAAAAAATCTCATAGATTTAACCCCCGATATCGATTCAGACATGCAAATATTTCCTGTCTTCTTGGCATTGCAAGATTTGCCACACTTGCATTACTCTCACAAAGACTCGAAAGACCTTCCCTGCAAATCTTTTCTTCCAGTTTATCCACTACATTTTGTATGCTATCTTTCCCCTGGAATAAATGCTTTTCCGCATATCTCACACAGTATCCTAATGCACTGACCTGCTCGGTATCTGCCAATTGTTCCACATATCTAAGATCAATGTTCTCCCGATTAAGTTGAACCATCTCTTTTCCCATCGTTTTCATTTTGATTCTGTCATTCGGTTTAAATCCTCTGCCTTGTCTTGGACATCTTATGAAAACCGGTTTTTCCGCCGGATTTTCCATCCCGCTCATCGCCGGAAAATCTTTCGCTGTCTCTTTTGCCAGCTTTGTAATCTCTTTTGGCTCATAACGATCCATCTGGATGATTGTATCCGCAATATGAAAATATGCACCTGAACTACCTGCTACTATCACCGTAGAAATGCCATATACCTGATACAGTTCTAAAATTCGATCGATAAATGGAGTGATCGGCTCCATATCCCGATGAATGACTCTTTGCATCAATTCGTCACGAATCATGAAATTAGTCGCGCTTGTATCTTCATCAATCAGCATCACACTTGCCCCGGCTTCCATGCTTTCAATAACATTTGCCGCCTGCGACGTACTTCCACTTGCATCTTCTGTGTAAAATCCTCTCGTATCCTTTCCATTTGGAAGGTCATTAATAAACATCGAAATATCCGTTTTTTTGATGCTTCTTCCATCTTCTGCCCGAATCTTCATTGCATCGTCTTTCGTGATCACATACTCTCTTCCGTCCCCCTGGATATGGTTATACACACCCAGTTCCAATGCTTTTAACAACGTTGATTTTCCGTGATAGCCACCACCGACAATCAATGTAATACCTCGCCGGATTCCCATCCCGGAGATTTCCCCTTTGTGTGGCAATTTCATGGTAACTTCCATTTCCTTTGGCGACTGAAATCTCACTGCCCCCTTCATCGGTTTATCCGAAACACCGGATTCTCTCGGAAGGATTGCTCCATTTGCCACAAATGCAATCAAATCATTCTTTTCTAATTCGTCTCTGATATATTGCTGATCCTCTGCAAGATCAATTATAGAACGAACACGTTTCTTATCACAATTTTTATAAAACAAGCTCTGTTCTACACACTCCGGAAGAAATCCAAATACAATCTTTTCCAGTTCTCGTGCATTGATCGTGCGTCCATTTGCCGGAAATCCCACTTCAAAACGAAGCTTAACATCTCCGTTTTTCGGATTTATTTCACACGCAGTACGTTCCAACACTTCCTGGCCACATTTACTCACGGATATCAATCCGCTTTTCCCGGAGCCTTTTGCCCGAAAAGCATACTTTTGAATTGCACGGTAAAACTGACGCGTCATCTCATCTTGCAGCGCTGCCCTCTGGTGTCTGCCTTTATATAATTCTTCCGGAAATCCTGCTGTACTCCCCTTCACCTGCACACTCACCTTTGATGGGGATGCAAATGGGTCTCCCTGCACATGATCAATGGAAAAGACATATCCTTGGAACTGATATTGTCCTTTTGTATCTTTATATGCCGGATATCCTCTGTGATCAATTCTATCTAATAACTGTTTTAATTCTACTGCTGACTGCATCTTCTATAACTTCCTCCATCCTGTCACTGCTGTCTTTTATGCCTTCTCAATTAACACTTTCATAACACCGCCACAAACCATTCCTTCATCTTCCGCTACTGCTCCTGTCATATCTATATGCTGGATCAGATAACCGCCTTTTTGAATAATCTGTCTTGCTGTCTGTGATATGCCTGCCTCTGCACATCCACCTCCGATTGTACCTTCAATTGTACCATCTTCATATACGATCATCTTTGCTCCTGATTTTCTCGGTGTAGAACCTTTTGTCTCAATGATTGTCACAACGGCCTTCCCTTGTTCTTTTCTTTTTTCATCCGGGTTAGCCAATCGTTCCATCACTCTCATATCCACATCAGACGACATTACCTTATCTGTTCTCTGTTCTGTACGCTTCACCTGAATAATTTCTGCTAAAATTGCAATCGCAATTTCTTCCGGACTGACTGCTCCAATGCTCAATCCAATCGGAGAATGAATAAAATCTAACCATTCCTGTGAAATGTTCTCTTCTTCGTGAAGCTGTTCTTTCAATTGTTTTACTCGTCTTCTGGAACCAATCATACCAAGATATGCACTTTTTTTCTGTTTATACAATGCACGCAGACAGTCCCCATCATGTCTGTGTCCTCTTGTAAGAATTGTAATGTAGTCATATTCATTTATCTGAAGCTTTTCAATTGCACTTGCAAATCCCTCACACAATACTTCTGCTGCCCACGGGAAACGCACTGTGTTTGCAAATGATGGTCTGTCGTCCACCACACATACCTGAAAACCGACTCTTGCAGCAAACTCTGCCAGTGCCAGTCCTACATGTCCCCCTCCAAGAATAATCAGGCGCTCTTCACGGCAAAATGATTCTACAAAATACTTTTTATCGCCGTCTTCTACAAGTCGCGGTTCTCCTTCCATTTTCGCTTCCTCGACCGCATTTTGGATAATCTCAGATGCTTCTTCTTTTCGAAACACATTCTTTTCTAATGACTCTCCCAATGTAGTTATCAGTGCTGCACTTCCATTTTCCTCCGTCTCTTTTAATAATTCCTGATACATTTCCATACCATTTCCTCCGTTTAATTATCACTGTTTATCATTATAACAGAATCTTAGTTATTTTGTCAGTTTATAATGCAACAGAAAAAGCGAACTCCATTTCGGAATCCGCTTCTCTTTGTTATCAGAACTTCTGGCCTTATATATTTTTTATGTATTAAACCTCGAAGATCAAATCTCCATACGAAGGCATTGGCCAAGCTTCTTTGTCCACAATCATTTCCAGCTTGTCAACCGGCACACGAAGTGCTTCCATTGCAGGAACAACTTCTGAATGATAGTATGTTGCCTGAACTTCTCCTTCTTCTTTTTCTGCTGCTTCTTCTGTTGCTTTCTTTAATGTAGCAAGTGTTTCTTTTGCTTCTTTTAAAAGTACTGAAACTTCTCTAAGTGCTTCTGCCTGAACTTCTGCGTCCACTCCTGCTTCTTTTACAGCGATCACTGTATCCGCAAGCTGTTTTGTATATTTCATAACAGCCGGGATAAACTGTTTACTTGCCATATCGATCATTGTGCGAGCCTCGATATTAATTGCTTTCGCATATGCTTCATACTCAATCTCTGCACGTGATTCAAGCTCGGCTTTTGTAAACACACTAAATCTCTCGAACAATGCAACTGCTTTATCTGTTGTAATTGCAGGAATAGACTCTACCATAGATTTAATATTTGGAAGTCCACGTCTCTCTGCTTCTGCTACCCACTCATCAGAATAACCATTTCCGTTAAATACAACTTTATCACTTTCGATCATGTATTCTTTGATCAGGTCATGTACTGCAAGTTCAAAGTCATCTGCCTTTTCAAGAACGTCACAAGCATCTGCAAATGCTTCCGCAACGATTGTGTTCAATACGATGTTTGAATTTGCAACAGAGTCACGAGAGCCAACCATACGGAATTCAAATTTATTTCCTGTAAATGCAAATGGTGATGTTCTGTTTCTATCTGTAGCATCTTTGGAAAGATCCGGAAGTGTTGTAACACCTGTTTCCAATTTTCCACCTTTCAAACTGTGTGTAGCTGTACCTGTGCTGATCAGCTGCTGTCTTACATCCTCAAGCTGTTCTCCAAGGAATACAGAGATAATTGCCGGTGGTGCCTCATTTGCTCCAAGTCTGTGGTCATTTCCCGGATCAGCTGCTGACTGACGAAGCAAATCTGCATGTTTGTATACTGCCTTTAAAATACATGCAAGTACGAGTAAAAACTGTGTATTTTCGTGAGGTGTCTTACCTGGCTCTAACATATTGATTCCATCATCTGTCGTGATAGACCAGTTATCATGTTTACCTGAACCATTAACTCCCGCAAATGGTTTCTCATGAAGCAGACACTTCATACCATGCTGACATGCAACTCTCTTCAATGTCTGCATGATGATCTGGTTGTGATCTACTGCGATATTCGCTTCTGCATAAATCGGAGCAAGCTCATGCTGTGCCGGTGCAACCTCATTGTGCTGTGTCTTTGCAGATACACCGACTTTCCACAGCTCGATGTTAACATCTCTCATGAAGGATGCAATTCTCTGACGGATTGTTCCGAAATAGTGATCGTCCAACTCCTGTCCTTTTGGAGGCATAGCTCCAAACAATGTACGTCCTGTATAGATTAAATCTTTTCTCTGCATAAACTTCTCTGCATCAACCAGGAAATATTCCTGTTCAACACCAACAGATGGAGTTACCTTTTTTGATGTTGTATTTCCAAATAAACGGAGAAGTCTGAGTGCCTGTGTATTGATAGCTTCCATTGATCTAAGAAGTGGAGTCTTCTGATCAAGAGCTTCTCCTGTATAAGAACAGAATGCTGTAGGAATGCAAAGTGTAGCTCCCGCTGCATCCTGTCTGACAAATGCAGGTGAAGTACAATCCCATGCTGTATATCCTCTGGCCTCAAATGTAGCACGAAGTCCGCCTGATGGGAATGAAGATGCATCCGGTTCCCCTTTGATCAGTTCTTTTCCTGAAAAACTCATCAATACTTTTCCACTTGGAAGTGGAGCCGAAATAAATGAATCATGCTTCTCTGCTGTAACACCTGTCAATGGTAAAAACCAGTGTGTGTAATGTGTCGCTCCCTTTTCGATTGCCCATTCTTTCATCTCATGAGCAATGACATCTGCTGTCTCAAGATCCAGCTCTTTTCCCTCTTCAATTGTTTTCTTTAAGTTTTTATAAATCTTTTTTGGTAAACGTTCCTGCATAACCGTATCGTTAAATACGTTTTCTCCAAAAATGTCAGCCACATTTAATAATTCTGTGCTCATTGTTCTTCTCCTTTTCCCAAAATAGTTTATGTCCAGAAAAAAAAGAGGCACTCCAAGTATCCTTGGAACGCCCCTGTTTCATTTCCTGCTTACAATATAACTCAAACCTTTTTAAAAGGCAAGCATTAATTTTACCCCCGGTAAAATTTCATTCATTTTTTCTTATATTACGCTTATTTTTATGAAAACTCTGTACATTTTTACAATTCTACTCATTTTCTACTGTTTTTTTCAATATACCAAGTAAAATTGCTCCTACAATAGTTCCTGCCACAAGTGCAACCACATACATGATCGGATTACCTACAACAGGGAATACAAAGATTCCACCATGAGGTGCCATCAGTGTACAGTTAAATGCCATAGACAAAGCTCCTGCAAGTGCAGATCCGACAATACAAGCTGGAAGTACATGCAGCGGATCTGATGCAGCAAATGGAATTGCTCCTTCTGTAATAAATGACAGGCCCATAACAAAGTTTGTAGGTCCGGATTTACGTTCTTCCACTGTAAATTTATTTTTAAATAAGAGTGTTGCAAGAGCGATCGCACATGGTGCAACCATTCCTCCTACCATAACTGCTGCCATAATGTTATAGTTTCCTGCTGCGATAGATGCTGTACCGAATACATAAGCTGCCTTGTTGAATGGGCCACCCATATCGATTGACATCATTCCTCCGAGGATTGCTCCAAGAAGAACTGCATTCATTCCACTTAAGCTTCCCAGACCATTGTTCAATCCAGTGTTAATAACTCCAACGATTGGTTCAATAATAAATGTCATACTCAATCCCATCAATAGTACGCCAAATACAGGGTAGAGTAATACCGGTTTGATACCTTCCAGTGAATCCGGTAATTTTTCACATACTTTTTTAATCAGATTTACAATAAATCCTGCAAGGAAACCTGCTGCCAATGCTCCCAGAAATCCCGATGTTCCGTTTGCTGCGATTGCTCCGCCTACAAAACCTGCCACAAGTCCCGGTCTGTCAGCAATACTCATTGCGATAAATCCTGCAAGGATTGGTAGCATAAATCCAAATGCAACGCCACCAATTGTTTTAAATGTTGCTGCGATTGGTGTGATTGTACCAAAGTTTGCTCTCTCTGCCGCACTCAAAGCATTTAAGTCTATACATAACCCATCGATCAAAAACGCAATCGCGATCAGGATACCTCCGCCTACAACGAATGGAAGCATGTGAGATACACCATTCATCAAATGTTTGTAAATTGTATGCCCCACACCGCCGCTCATCGACTGTGCGTTTGATTTTTTAGTAGGTGCAGCCGCCTTATAAATTTCTGCCTGTCCTGAAACAATTGTATCGATTAACTCATCAGCCTTGTTGATTCCATGTGAAACCTGACATTCAATCAATGCTTTTCCATCAAATCTATCCATCGGAACATTTGTATCTGCTGCTACAATAATTCCGTCTGCGGCTTCGATTTCTTCTTCTGTCAGAACATTTTTAGCTCCACCGGATCCTCTTGTCTCTACTTTTACAAGGTATCCTTTTTTCTTTGCTGCCTTCTCAATGCTCTCAGCTGCCATATATGTGTGGGCAATTCCGGTTGGACATGCTGTTACCGCAAGAATTAATTTCTGATTGTCTTTCTCTTTATCTGCTGCAAGATCCGTCTGGGCTGCCGCTTTTTCCTTTGCAGCATCTGCATCATCCTTTTCCGTCTCTGCTGCATCTATAATATTAAGAAACTCTTCTACTGATTTTGCTTTGCGAAGAGATTCTGTAAATGTGTCATCCATCAGCATCATCGACAACTTGCTCAAAATTGTGATGTGTACATTTCCAGCCCCTTCCGGTGCAGCAATAAGAAAGATCAGATTAACCGGCTCATCATCCAGAGCCTCATACTCAACTCCCTGTGGCAGTACCATAGCTGCAAGTCCCGGCTTATTTACTCCTGTACATCTTCCATGAGGAATTGCAATTCCGTCTCCTACTCCTGTTGTCCCTTCCTCTTCTCTTGCAAATACAGCTGCCAGATAATTTTCCTTATCAGATACCTTTCCGCTTTTTGCCATCAGATCGACCATCTGATTTAGTACATCTTTTTTGTCTGCTGCGGCTCCATTCAGACAAATGCTTTCCGGTGCAAGTAAATCCCGAATCCTCATAACTGAAACCTCCCATTTTTTATAATGTGTTTAAAATTGCTTCCACTTCTTCTTTTGTTGCAAGATTTTCTGAAAATGCACTCGCACTTCCTGTTGCAACACCATTTTTAAATGCTATCTCATAATTTTGTGTCGTCAGATATCCATACAAAAAGCCTGCTACCATTGAATCCCCTGCTCCTACAGAATTGACAACCTTTCCTTTTGGAGCTTCGCTTTCATATACAGAACCATCTTCTGCAACCAGCACCGCTCCGTCACCTGCCATAGATACCAGAACATTTCTTGCCCCCTGTTCCTGTAACTTTTTGGCATAAACAATGACATCTTTCTTATCTTTCAATGTTACATCAAAAATCTCTCCGAGCTCATAATTATTCGGTTTGATTACAAATGGATGAAATGGCAGTACATTTACCAACAAATCTTTTGTTGCATCTACTGCGATCATAACTTCTTTATTCTGAAGATATTCCATAATGTCACTGTACATTGTAGATGGCATAGATGCCGGAATGCTTCCTGCAAGAACAAGTACATCTCCTGCTTTTAATGTATCCAACATTTGGTAAAGCTTGTCGATATCTTCTTTTCCGATTACCGGTCCCATCCCATTGATCTCACTCTCTTCGTTGGAACGAAGTTTTAGATTGATCCTTGAATAACCATTTGCGATAGGAATCAGTTTTTCTACGCATCCCATTTCTTTGACTCTTCTCTGAATCTCTTCACCGGTAAATCCTGCTGTAAATCCCAGGATTGTACTTTCCATTCCAAGATTCTTTAAAACGATGGATACGTTAATTCCCTTTCCCCCCGGAAACATCACCTCTTTTTCTGTTCTGTTCACCTGACCTAATTTAAAATCAGAAACATTCACAATGTAATCAAGTGAT
Organism: Ruminococcus sp. B05; assembly: GCF_003628495.1. Taxonomy (NCBI): domain Bacteria; kingdom Bacillati; phylum Bacillota; class Clostridia; order Eubacteriales; family Oscillospiraceae; genus Ruminococcus; species Ruminococcus sp. B05. Next base: position 17,983 of record NZ_RBZR01000005.1, read on the forward strand.
GGGTTAAATGTTACTGTATAAACCATTCATTATTCCCTCCTGCCTTCTTATGACGTTTTTTAAATGTTTTTGACGAGATTTGATTTATGCTTTGATTATATTCTCGTTTTCAGTCATTGTCAATCACTTTCAGTCATATTCATTCATGTAAATATAGACAAAATTTAATCCTTGTTTTCGTGCAAAATGCTCGTTTCGCTTTGTTTGACATTCATTTTTGATTCTTTTATAATGAAATAAGAATCAAAATCTGTCATTATCATTCATTCAAAACGAAGGAGACGAAAGATTATGCTGATTGATGAAAGAAAAAATGCGATTTTAAAGCTTGTAAATGAAAATGGAAAAGCAACCGTACAAGAATTAATGGAACTTTTTGATGCATCTGAATCTACAATTCGAAGAGATCTTACAGAATTGGATAAAAAGCAATTATTAGTAAAGGTACATGGTGGTGCACTTGCATCCTCACAGGAAATCACGAAGGATATTTCCGTCTCTGAACGCGAAATCCTAAACCGTGATTCTAAGATTACAATTGCACAATATGCTGCCTCACTAATCACTGACAAAGATGTTGTCTATCTCGATGCCGGCACATCGACCGGATATATTATCGAATATATTTCGGCTTCTAAAGCCGTGTTTGTAACAAATGCGATTGCCCATGCGCGAAAACTCTGCAATCGTGGGTTCGAAGTTTATCTTCCGGGCGGAATGGTAAAGATGCATACGGAAGCATTAATTGGAGCTGACACTTGCGAAGCAATACAGAAATTTCATTTTACAAAAGGATTTTTTGGCAGCAACGGACTGACAATCCAACAAGGCTGCACAACTCCGGATGTTCAGGAAGCAAAGGTAAAAGAAACTGCTTTCGCTCATTGCAAAGAATCTTATATTCTTTGTGATAGTTCAAAATTTGGAGTTATTTCTTCTGTTACATTTGCTGATTTTACAGACTGTATCATTTTAACAGATTCCAGTTTATCTAAAGCTTATCAGAATTATGATAATATCAAGATTATATAAAAAAGAAAAAACATCAGTGCCGACATTTGCCGGGACCGATGTTTTTTCTTTATTTACGAGAAATCATCTCATATACTCAGGAACTAAAATTACTCAGCTTTTCCAACTGATCCGAACAGTTCCATCTTTTCTTTTACTGTAGCAGCAATTGCGTCTGCACCTGGTTTGAGAAGTTTTCTTGGGTCGAATCCTTTTCCTTCCAGATCTTTTCCTGCTTCGATGTATTCACGTGTAGCAGCTGCGAATGAAAGCTGACACTCTGTATTAACGTTGATCTTAGCTACGCCAAGGCTGATTGCTTTCTTAATCATATCTTCCGGAATTCCTGTTCCTCCGTGAAGTACGAGTGGCATATCACCTGTTTTCTGCTGGATTGCATCCAGAGTTTCAAAACTAAGTCCTTCCCAGTTTGCTGGGTATTTACCATGAATATTACCAATACCTGCTGCAAGGAAGTCGATACCAAGATCTGCTACTCTCTTACACTCTTCTGGATCTGCACATTCACCTTTACCGATAACTCCGTCTTCTTCTCCACCGATAGATCCTACTTCTGCTTCGATAGACATACCATTGTCATGAGCAAGTTTAACTAACTCTGTTGTTTTAGCAACGTTCTCATCGATTGGATAGTGTGATCCGTCAAACATGATTGATGAGAATCCAGCCTCTACACACTTCAGACATCCTTCGTAGCTACCATGATCAAGGTGTAATGCTACAGGAACTGTAATTCCAAGTTCTTCCATCATACCTTTAACCATTCCAACAACTGTCTTGTAACCTGTCATATACTTTCCAGCACCTTCAGATACACCAAGGATAACTGGTGATTTGCATTCCTCTGCTGTTGTCAGGATTGCTTTTGTCCATTCCAAGTTGTTGATATTAAACTGTCCTACTGCGTAATGTCCTGCTTTTGCTTTCTGAAGCATCTCTGTTGCTGATACTAACATATTTCTTTCCTCCACTTCTTAAGGCTTGCCCGATTACAGCAAGTACTATTTCTTTTAAATCTGTAACTATTATAGCCCATCATGGAAAAAAAGACAATCTATAATTCTCACAATAAAATATTCGAAATCCGTCTTATTTTTAACAATCTGTTATTTTTTTAACATTGTTCGTTGTTTTATTTTAATTTAGAAAGTGCTGCTTCATCAGCTACAAGTATTACATTATTGTGAAGCTGGAGTATAGATGCCGGCACCTCCGGATTAATTTTGCCTTGTACCATCGCTGCAACTGCATCAGCTTTATCTTCTCCATTTGCCACAACAAGAATCTTGTCCGCTTTCATAATTGTCCCAATTCCCATTGTGTAAGCCTGTCTTGGCACTTCATCTGCTGAAGCAAAGAAACGCTTATTTGCTTCGATTGTGCTTTCTGTCAAATCTACACAATGTGTGATCTTTGGAAAATCTGCTGCCGGCTCATTAAATCCGATATGTCCGTTTCTTCCTAATCCAAGTAACTGAAGATCGACGCCCCCCATAGATTCGATCAATGCTTCATAACGAAGACATTCTTCATCACCATTCTCAACTTGTCCGTTCGGTACATGTGTATTCTCTTCGTCGATGTTTACTCTGTCAAATAAATGATGATGCATGAAATAGTAATAGCTCTGCTCATTGTCTCTTGTCAGACCTTTGTACTCATCCAAGTTCACCGTCTTAACTGTGGAGAAATCTAAATCACCTTTCTTATTCCACTCAACTAATTGATCATAAATACCAATTGGAGTAGATCCTGTTGCAAGCCCTAATACACAGTCAGGCTTCAGCAGGATCTGTGCAGAAATTAAATTCGCTGCTTTTCGACTCATTTCTTCGTAATCCTTGGTTCTGATAATCTTCATAACCCATTCCTCCTTATACTTTAAAAGTCTTAATTGCAGAGTTTGTTTTCCTCAGATACAGTCCTTCATATTCTATCCCTTTTATTGAATCCCCAAATCTATATTTCGCAGAAATAGAAAAAACCAGATTTTCAGAATAGAACTCATATTCTATGTCTAAAAACCCGGTTTTGCCTGCTTTGAGTAACAACCCACTCTTTAGTGACTCCGAGGGGAATCGAACCCCTGATTCCAGCGTGAGAGGCTAGCGTCTTGACCGCTTGACCACGGAGCCTTATTTAATTATCTTGCCTGCTTGTTTATTTCTCACCCGCAAGCAAGATATACTTTATCACACTTTTTCACATAATGCAAGTGTTTTTTTCATTTTTTTATATTTTTTTATTTCATCAATATAAAGAAGCTATCATCCTGTGAATTTACGCCTGTTCTTCTCTTTCTTCTTCCTGGCGGACCAACTCTTTTTTTCGTTCCAAATGACCGATTGAAGTCGGTTTTACCATAATTTCCAATTCTTGTTTCAGATTTTCCACAATAACTTCATCATGTCTTCCCCCATATTCTCCATCCAAAGTCCATGGAATTTCTTCTTCCGATTCAAACTTAACATGACCGGAACGGAAAGAATACATATGATCCGAATTGATCTGTTTTACCAGCAATGCCGCTACGATTTCATTCAACTCAATCGGATTCTTCGGTGTTTTGATTAATGTCACTTCAAACACACCATCATCAAACGCTACATTTCTCCCGATAATACTTCTAAAACCACCTACTGATCTGGAGTTTGTCACCATTCCATACACAAAATTATCTTCGATTGTCTCTCCGTCATGTGTCACTTTAATATGGTAAGAAGGAATATTAAAAATACGCTTTGTTCCTTCCAGTACATATGCCAGATGTCCCAGAACGTTCTTCATATTTTGATCTGTCTCATATGATACATCCGTAAACAGCCCAAAAGCTGCAATATATACGAAATAATCATCATTAAAATGACCGATATCACATGGAAATGGTACTCCATTTACCGCTGTGTCGGCTGCTCCAAGCATATCCTTTGAAATGTGCAGGCTGCTTGCAAAATCATTTGTCGTTCCGGCCGGAATATATCCGATCGGTACTTTCTTCTCTCTCTGTGCCATACCGGTCACAACTTCATCTAATGTTCCATCTCCTCCGCTGCACACTACCAGATCATAATCGCCTGTATAAGATAAAGTCTTAGCAAGTCCATCGTGATAACGCTGTGTCGGGTACACTGTAACTTCATAACCTGCCTTGGTAAATATATCGAGTACATCTGCCAATTTGGGCTTTAACATACCAGTTCCTGCGTTTGGATTGTAAATAAATAATAGTTTCTTCATATTCATCCGCTCCTTTCCACTTTTTTAAGTTGCCAAAACACCCTGCTGAAAGCTGTTCAAGTCGAACGTTTCTACAGGTGATAAAAGAGGCTGTGCTTTACACACAACCTCTTTTTTTATTCTATTTGTTTTCGTGAATACTTCACTATTGTTCTCATCTGTTGTCTGAACAAAAGATGCCTTCTATTTTGCTTCTGCAAGAAATGTCTTAATTCCCTCTGCTGCCTTCACTTCATCTTCACCATCTGTCAAAACAGTTACTTCTTCACCATCCGATAAATTCAAGCTCATCATACCCATGATGCTCTTTGCATTAATCTTCTTATTATCAACCTGAATAAAGATCTTGCTTGCGTACTGACTTGCTTCCTGTACAAGCAAAGCAATTGGTCTTGCATCTAAGCCTTTTTCATGTTTCACGATAACTGGTGTTTCAATCATAATACTCCTCCTTGCTCTTTTCTAACCTTTTCTGCCAAATCTCCCAGTTTTCGAAGTCTGTGATTCACTCCTGACTTCCCAACCGGCGGCGACAAAAGAGCTCCTAATTCTTTTAATGATGCATCTGGGTGCGAAAGTCTGGCCAATGCCACTTCCTCTAATCCCTCTGACAGCTTTTCTAATCCAATCGTATCTCTTAGATATGTAATATCTTCCAACTGCTTAACCGCTGCCGATACGGTTTTATTCAAATTTGCCGTCTCACAGTTCACCTTTCGGTTCACTGTATTGCGCATTTCTTTCAAAATTCGTACATTCTCAAGTTCCATCAACGAAACGTGCGCTTCCATAATATTCAATATATCAACGATTTGTGAGCCTTCTTTGAGATATACGACATATGATTTCTTTCTCTGGACAATCTTTGCATCCATTGAAAAGCTGCTCATTAATTCCCGTATCTGTTCTGCCATTGGTTCTGCAGCACACACAATTTCAAAATGGTATGCTTTCTTAGGATCACTCATGGAACCCGCTGCCAAAAATGCTCCCCGAATAAATGCTCTCTTACAGCAGGTCTGTTGTACTACGATAGGATTCACAATCCGGACCTCTTCAAATCCATCCAAATGTTCATCTATCAACTTAACCGCCTGTAATACTCGAAGTGCATCCTGGTGCTGTTTTACAACAACCGAATACGATACGCTTTGCTTTTGAATGTTTCTTCTTATTGATATATCAGATTCTATATTAAATGTTTTTTTAATCAATGTAAAGACTTTTCTTGCAACCGCTTTGTTTTCTGTGTGTACTTTTACCCGATATTCATTTCTACTATTAATAATGATCGAGCCACATAGTCCAAGAATTGCTGCCAATTCTGCAATCTGACAGTGCCTTGCACTGCTCCAGTGTTCTGACAGTTCTTCTTTTACATTTCCTGAAAATGACATGTTATACCTCTATTTTGCCTTTGTAATAGCATCTTTCTCAATATCTCGGTGTTCAATACGAACACCATAATTTTCATCCTGCTTCACAACCTGATACAATGCATTTGCCACAGTAACAGAACGATGCTTTCCTCCTGTACATCCAATTGCAATGACCAACTGGTTTTTTCCTTCTAATATATAATTTGGCAGCAAAAATTGAATCAAATCCGTAAACTTTTTTAAAAATTCTTCTGCCCGCGGACTGTTCATCACATATTCCTGCACCTCTCTGTCATTTCCTGTTTTTTCTTTCAATCCACTGATATAATATGGATTCGGTAAAAAACGTACATCAAAAACCAAATCCGCATCCTGTGGGATTCCATATTTGAATCCGAATGACATTACCGTAATATATAGATTTTTAAAATTTTTGCCATCTACAAAAATCTGCTCCAGCTCTTTTTTCAACTCTCTTGTAAGCATCTTACTTGTATCTAATATATAGGTTGCACGCATCTTTAAGAACGAAATCTTCTCACGTTCTTTTGCAATCCCGACATCTATATGACCGGCTCCTCCAAGCGGATGCTGTCTTCTTGTCTCTTTATAACGCTTCACAAGGACATCGTCCTGTGCATCCAAAAACAGTATCTCGTAATCGATCCCGGCCTTATCCATCGCATTCAGCTGTTCTTCTAATCCATCCAAAGCCTGTCCGCTTCGCACATCAATCCCAAGTGCTACCTGCTTCAATTCTGAATTTGGAGTTGTCAGAATCTCCGCAAATTTTGGCATCAGCTGTATCGGAAGATTATCGACACAAAAATAGCCCAGATCTTCGAGAATCTTCAATGCAATTGATTTTCCTGCTCCTGACATACCCGTCACAATTACTAATTTCATCTTCATACCTCTTTTACTTTTCACCAATAATCTTTACTTCCGGTTCCAATCGTACGCCAAATTCTGCCTCTACTTTATCAGACACCTGCTCCATCAATGACAAGATATCTGTCGCTGTTGCATGATCTTTATTGATCACAAATCCACAATGCTTTTCTGATACCTGGGCTCCACCAACCTGAAAACCTCTAAGTCCTGCATCCTGAATTAATTTTCCTGCGAAATATCCTTCCGGTCTCTTAAATGTGCTACCTGCACTTGGATATTCTAACGGCTGTTTGCTCACTCTCTGTTCTTTTAGTTCATCCATGTACTCACGGATAACAGCTTCATTCCCATATTCCAGTTTCAGCTGTGCACTCAATATAATATCCTGATTCTTTGCAAATACACTGGTACGATATCCCAGCTCCATCAAATCTGCCGGAATTACAGCAATCTCACCTGCTGAAGTTAACACACATGCATTCACAATAACCTGCTTCATCTCTCCGCCATATGCACCCGCATTCATCATCACCGCACCGCCTAAGGTTCCCGGAATACCTGATGCAAATTCAAAACCAGTCAGTCCTTCTCCCAATGCCTGTGCTGCAATTTTTGAAAGTAAAGCTCCGGCCTGTGCATAAATTGTCTCGCCTTCTACGCGGATCTGATTCATCTTGCGTGCGATTTGAATGATCACACCTTTAAATCCCTGATCTCTGACAAGCAGGTTACTTCCATTGCCCATCACATAATAAGGAACATTTTCCTTTTTCAATAGCAATACCAAATCCCGTACCTGTTCTTCATTTGAAGGCATCACTAAATAATCCGCCTTGCCACCGGCTCGAAATGTTGTGTGCTTACCCATCGGCTCGTCTTTTAAAATCTGATCTTCAGAAACAATCTTACATAATTCTTCATATATATTCATCTAATTATCTTCCTCTCATTTTCCGCTCTATGAGGAGCTCTAAACAGTTTACATAATACAATACTTTGTGCTGAAATTCAACTATACAAAGCCTACAGGTGTTGCAAAACTCATAGAAATGATGTATATTAGATTCGTGTACTCGTATTTAAAAATAGATTTCAAAGGAGTTGATTAAAACATTGGACTCGGGTGACGCGATACAATTTATAGTACTTATTATTTTATTATTTTTATCAGGATTTTTCTCCTCTGCTGAGACGGCATTAACAACCGTCAGCAAGATTACTATGCGCTCTATGGCAGATGACGGGGATAAGCGGGCAGCATTGGTTCTGGATGTTATCGAGAACCAGAAGACAAAGATGCTCAGTGCAATCTTGATCGGCAACAATATTGTTAATATTTCTGCCTCTTCTCTGGCTACTACATTGGCTTACAGTTTCGGTGGATACATGGTCAGTATTGTCACAGCTGTACTGACAGTATTAATTCTTGTATTTGGAGAGATTACTCCTAAGAGTATGGCAACACTTCGTGCTGTTAAGTTTTCTCTCTCTTATATCAGGGTCATTCACTTTTTAATGACGATCCTGACACCGTTCATTTTTATTGTGAATTTATTTTCACGCGGTATTCTCGTATTATTACGAATCAATCCGGACGAAGCCAACAAGGCAATGACAGAAGACGAGCTTCGTACAATCGTAGATGTCAGCCACGAAGATGGTGTCATTGAATCTGAAGAGAAGGAAATGATATATAATGTGTTCGACTTAGGTGATGCGAAAGCAAAAGATGTTATGGTTCCTCGTGTTCACGTAACATTTGCCGATGTGAACAATACATACACTGAATTAATTGATATTTATAAAGAGGATAAGTTTACCCGCCTTCCTGTTTATGAAGATACAACAGACAACGTGATCGGTACAATCAACATGAAAGATCTGTTGCTCTTTGACGACAGAGAACATTTCAAAGTCCGCGATATTTTGAGAGAAGCTTATTTCACTTATGAATATAAGAATATTTCTGAATTACTCGTTGAGATGCGTGATGCATCCATTAATATCGCGATTGTTTTAGACGAATATGGCGAAACTGCAGGTATTATCACACTGGAAGATATTTTGGAAGAGATTGTCGGTGAGATTCATGACGAATACGATGAGAACGAAGAAGATTTCATTCGTAAGATAAACGATTTAGAGTATATCGTTGAAGGTTCTGTCAGTCTCGTTGATTTGAACGATCGTCTGAAATTGGATGTCAGACATCAGGAATTGGAATCCGAAGACTTTGATTCCCTCGGTGGATTTATGATTGAGCATCTGGATCGATTACCGGAAGTCGGCGATGAGTTCACTACCGAAGACGGTATTCGTATGGTAGTAGAGAAACTGGACAAAAACCGAGTAGAGTTGGTACATGTCTACTTGCCTGAGATTGTTCAGGATACTTCCAAAGAAGAGAACGAAACATCTGATTCCGTAGATGATACTAATACAGAATCCAATTAAATTCAAGTCGAACGTCCGTGAGACTTGGCGCATGATTCTGGTCAGCGAAGCTGATATATTCCATATAATTAAGAAGGTTCGTGATTTGATCACGAACCTTTTTCTATGCCCTGCATACTATAAATAGAAACTTCTCGCAAGAGGTATCTTTATGCCTTATTCAATTATGCTGGATGCCGGTCATGGGGGTTGTAGATAACGCAAGTAATGAAAACAACGAAAATACAAGGAGAAAGGCAACTGTTGTACCTACTAAAATAGAATATGTGTGAGAGGACAAGCCTTTCCGTAATGTAGACGTTCAGAAATGAGCGTCTATTTTATACTAAAAACACAATAAAAATCTGATTATCCGCTAAAACACAGTATCTATCAGCATTTTCAAGGAAACAAACACATCAATTTACTACTTATTTACTATTAACGAATGAGCCTTGATACGCAAGTTTTCCTAGATATGCAAAGATATGGTACAGCACATCAGTATTGAAACAAGAAAAAATTGAATAACTCATAGACTATGGAACGCCTAAAATGACGTTCCTTTTCTATTTCCAGCCGTTCTTATTGGACGGCTATTTTATTACCTAAAATGAAAGGAGCATTAGATTTATGAAAAAGATATTAAAGCGATTGTGTACGGGCTTCTTAGCTTTTGCAACTGTCGTTACTGCTTTACCGAGTACACCCGTTCATGCAGAAAACAAGCAATACTGGACGGAAAGTGCAGAGCGTGTCGGTATCATTGAAAAAGTAATGAATGACGGTTCTATCGGTTCGACATTCAATGAGGGCATGATGAAAGTTGAGGGCGAAACTGCCTATTGTATTGACATCAATACAGATTTTAAGAATGGCTACAAGACCAGAACTGACGCAAGCTCACGCATGAGTGCCGACCAGATTTCAGATGTGGCGTTATCCTTAGAGTATGTCAAACAGTATAGCGAAGCTCACAAGGAACTGAACTACAAACAAGTTTATCTGTTGGAACAATGTGTTGTCTGGCAGAGATTGAGCGTACATCTTGGCTGGCAATGTGATAACGTGCGAGCTTCTTATGATGAAATTCCAAAGGCTACGCAGGACGAAGTCTTCGCTGGTGCAAAAGCCTTTGTCAAAGAGAATAAAGGACGCTATGAATGTGGCGGTTATATCTACTCTGGCGAGGGGCAGGAATTAGGGCAATTCTGGGCGAAATTAAATGTCGGAAATGCGAAACTGCAAAAGACTTCCAGTAATACCAGCATTACAGACGGTAACGGGAACTACTCAATCGCTGGTGCAACATACGGTGTCTTTGCTGATAATTGATAGTATGAAGCAGGCATACGATATGTTACTTCCTATTAAAAATATATTCAACGAACAGTATGCCAGAGATATTTCTAATAAAATTCAAGCGACTGTAAAATCAAAGCAGAAAGCAGGAGAATTTATCGGAGCTTTTACAAGTTATGGTTATAAGAAATCTCCTGCAAATAAAAATAAACTTGTGATTGATGAATATGCGTCCGAAGTTGTAAAAAGAGTATTTACTATGTATGCACAAGGAATAGGAAAACAAAGCATTGCCAAAATACTAAATGCAGAGGGTATCCTTTGTCCGTCAGAATATAAAAAGCTCAACGGCGAAAATTACAAAAATTGCAACCGTTTAGAGAAAACTTCTTACTGGACGTATTCCACGATTAAAGTGATGTTACAAAATGAGCTTTATATTGGAAATATGGTACAAGGAAAGAAACATCAACGTATGAGAAGCAAACAGCGTCCAGTTGAGAAAGAAAACTGGATAAGGGTTGAAAATACACATGAACCGATTATAGACCGTCAACTGTGGGATAAGGTACAAAAACTGCTGACGAAAAAGCATAGGGATATTGATTTAGAAACAAATAAAAATATCTTTGCAGGTTTTATCAAGTGTGGCGATTGTGGTCGGGCAATGATGAAAAATTTCTGGCGACGTGCTGACGGAAGTAAGTCCTATTCATTCTATTGTGGAACTTACAAAAGAAGTGGAAAAGATTATTGCACTCCGCACACGCTCCCGTTTCAAGTATTGAATGATATTGTGCTGGGAGATTTAAAGCAGATTATCCGCAATGTAGAGAACTTGCAGGAACTTGTAAAATCACAATCTTTCACAGCAACAAAAATCAGAAAATCAACAGACATAGAACTGACAAAGTTAAAAGCAGAGCTTGAAAGAGTGAAGAAGTTGAAAAAGTCAATTTATGAAGATTATAAAGACGAACTGATTTCTAAAGAAGAATTTCTTTCTTATCGAGAGGACTATCAACAAAAAGAAACGCTTTACTCCAAACAGATTGAAACGCTGGAAGAAAAGAAAAAGGAAAGTGTAACAGAAGATGTTTTTGAAACACCGTGGTTAAGGCGGTTGTTGGAACTGAAAGACATTGAAGAATTAGACAGAGATATTATTGTGGAAATGATAGACCAGATAACAGTTTATGAAAACCGCAAACTTAAAATCTCATACAACTTCGGAAATGAGCTGGAACATTTATTTTCAAGCGTTTACTGTGAGGACTTGGAGAAAAAGGCTATCTAATCTCAATACATTTCTAACTCCCCATATATACTGGGGAATACATATCAAAATTTGCGTAAACTACAATCAGCACATGGCGGTCGTGACCCTGGTGCTGTATATAACGGCCGTCAGGAAAAAGACGATACCCTGCAGCTTGTTCTTGCAATCGGAGAAATTCTTCAAGATAACGGCATCGATGTAGAATATACCAGAACAACCGATATTTACGAAACACCGTATGAGAAAGCGATGAAAGCCAACAATGCAGGAGTAGATTTTTTCATCTCTATCCATCGCAATTCTTTCCCTACCGACAATGTCGTATCCGGCGTCGAGTCCCTTGTCTACAGTCTCTCTGGAATTAAACTACAAATGGCTGAAAATATCAATGAGCAATTAGAAATGGTTGGATTTGTCAATCTCGGAGTCAAGGCACGTCCAAATCTGGTCGTGCTGAAACGCACAAAAATGCCGGCGGTGCTTGTAGAAGTTGGATTTATCAATTCAAAAACTGACAATCAATTATTTGATGAAAATTTTTCTGACATTGCACAGGCAATCGCCTCTGGGATCTTAGATACACTCAATCAAATCAATGCCTCTGCCAAACCACAAAGATTCCATGTTCAGGTTGCGTCTTATCGTAATCCGTCATATGCCGAACGCATGTTAAACGAGTTATTGGAAATGGATTTCCCGGCACAAATTGAAGAAAAAGATGGTTTCTACCGAATACGTGTCGGCGATTTTGAAACTCTCGATCAGGCTGCTACAATGGAACAGAGACTTCGCCGGGCCGGTTATCAGACCTGGATTGTAACCACCTAAAAGAAAGGATGGTGTTCACCACACTTTTAGGTAAACACCATCCTTTTATTGAACACATATGAAACCTTTAAGCCTATGCCTCCAGCCCCTCTGCCTTGATTACATCAACAACCTGTGCTACATATTTCTGGCAAATCTCATCTGTTGCAGCTTCAACCATAACACGGATCACTGGCTCTGTTCCACTCTCACGAACCAAAATTCTTCCGTCGCTTCCAAGTTCCTCTGCCACTTTCTCAACAGCTGCCTGTACCTTTGGATTTTCTGTTGCTGTCTTCTTATCTACCACTCGTACATTCTGTAATAACTGTGGATAAATCTTTACTTCCTCACAAAGCTGAGATAATTTCTGTTTTTTCTCCATAATTACTTCCATAATCATAAGAGATGTCAAAATACCATCACCGGTTCTTGCATGTTTGCTGAAAATGATATGTCCTGACTGCTCTCCTCCAAGGATAAATCCGTTCTGAAGCATATTTTCATATACATATTTATCTCCAACTGCTGTCTGCTCATATTTCATACCAATCTTATCGCAAGCTTTGTACAGACCTAAGTTAGACATAACTGTTGTAACAATTGTATCTCCAACCAGTTTTCCCTGTTCTTTCAAATATTTTCCACATACATAGAGGATTAAATCTCCATCTACAACATTACCCTTATCATCTACTGCGATACAACGGTCTGCATCTCCGTCATAAGCAAATCCTACATCCAGCTGTTTTTCTTTTACAAATGCCTGCATCTGTTCGATGTGTGTAGATCCACAGTTTGTATTGATATTCACGCCATTCGGCTCGTTGCTGATAACATATGTCTTAGCGCCCAATGCATCAAATACGCTCTTTGCAATCGCAGATGAACTTCCGTTTGCACAGTCTAATCCAACTTTTTTATCTTTGAATGAACGTGTTGCAATTGAAATTAAGTGTCCTACGTAACGATTTCTTCCTGCTGCATAATCTACAGTACGTCCGATATTCTCTTTTGTTGCAAGTGGTACTTCACCGCTTTCTCCATCAATATAAGCCTCTATCTTCGCTTCTACTTCTGCTTCCAGCTTATGTCCCTGACCATTGATTACTTTGATTCCGTTATCGTAATATGGATTATGACTTGCTGAAATCATAATACCACAGTCAAAATCTTCTGTTCTTACTACATAAGAAACACTTGGTGTTGTTGTTACGTGAAGCAGATAAGCATCTGCACCTGACGCAGTCAGTCCTGCTGCCAGTGCATATTCAAACATATAACTACTTCTTCTTGTATCCTTACCAATAACAATACAAGCCTGATGTTCCTGTCCAAAATACCATCCCAGGAAGCGTCCTACCTTAAATGCATGCTCTACTGTTAATACAACATTTGCTTCTCCACGAAATCCATCTGTTCCGAAATATTTTCCCATAATTAATACCCCTTTTATAATCTTTCTCTTAAGATTCTCTTTCAAGTTCATGTTTTATTATATTCTTTTTCTTTCCGAGATACAACCTAAAATGTTATGTACAAAAAATATAAAATGAAGTAAAATGTTACTGTTCACAAGTAAAAATCTACAATTCGGAGGAATTATTTATGATAAAATTAATCGCCAGTGATTTAGACGGCACATTATTACAAAATGAAGCACAGGAATTGACACCACGCGCCATTGATTTGATTTCACAACTTACTCAGAAAGGAATCCACTTTGTAGCTGCCAGTGGACGTCAATATGACAATGAACGCCGTGTATTTCATGCTTTAAAAGATGATATTTCTTATATCGCAGAGAATGGTTCCGTATGCATTCATAACGGTGAGGTTATTTCCCGCTCCACAATCGACCCGGAGCTTTGCTCAAGAATCTTGAACGAAATAAAGAAAGAAGCCAATTTTGATATTGTTGTTTCCCGTGAAGATTCTTGCTTTATTGAAGATGTACATCCTGATTTTGTAAATCATATTGTAAATGTAATGCATAATACGACAACAATCGTTGACGATATTCGCTCCGTAGACGGACCTATCTTAAAAATCGCAATCTGCAATATGATAGATGGACCTCATATTATTGATAAATATCTCAAATATCTTCAAGATATGTTTGGTTCTGAGATAAAGGTTGTCACTTCCGGTAATATCTGGATTGATTTTATTGCTCCTGGCACAAATAAAGGCACTGCCCTTTCTAAGCTTTTGGATGTACTTCATATCAAACCGGAAGAATGTATTGCTTTCGGTGACCAGTACAACGATATTGAGATGCTTCAGTATGTCGGTACAAGCTATGCAATGTCCAACTGTGCTCCCGGTGTCTCTTACCACGCAACTTATGTTACAGACTGTGTAGAAGATGTTCTTGAAGATATATTAAATACTATCTTATAATAAAAAAAGACCTCATGTATATGATATTTGCTTTGTCTGCCTGGCAAGCAGCATATCATTATATATGAAGTCTTTTTTAATTTTCTCTGTTTTTTAATCCCGCGTAATTCTGGTCTTAAAATTACTCGTTCTTTTCTTCGATATCCATGATCAGATCAACTCTTCTCTGGTGTCTTCCACCTTCGAAATCTGTATCCAGCCATGTCTCAACAATCATTTTTGCCAGCTCAGCACCGACTACTCTCGCCCCAAACGCAAGAATGTTACAATCATTGTGAAGTCGTGACATCTTTGCTGTATATGGTTCACTACATACAGCTGCACGTACACCTTTTACTTTATTTGCTGCCAGTGAAATACCAAGTCCTGTTCCACAGATTAAAATACCACAATCAACCTCTTTTGAAACAACCGCTCTTCCAACGATTTCTCCATAAATAGGATAATCACAGCTCTCCGAAGTTTTTGTTCCATAATCAACAACTTCGTGACCTTTCTCTTTTAAGAACTCAATAACCTCTGCTTTCAGCTCCAGTGCAGAATGATCATTACCAATTCCAATTCTCATAATCTTTAGCTCCTCATTTTCTCTTATTTTAGTTACATATTTCCTATACTTCTACTATTCTGAATGTTTACTTTGAAAATGTCAAGACAATGGAATGTACTTTTCCACGTACTTTCCCCATTCCTTGCTAAAAAAATGCGACTGAGATATAATATTGGCATATTTATTTCTGTAAAAAACCAATTTATAAAGGAGGTGGCTTATGGCAGACATAATTACCAAAAAGCCAAAATCAGAACAGACAAAACAGAACATTATCGATACATATCTAAAGCTAATCCCATCAAAATGCTGGGATAAAATAACAGTCAAAGAGCTTTGTGCTCAGGCAAATATTACTCGTGGTACTTTTTATCAATATTATTCCGACATCTATGATTTAATGGAGCAAATTGAAAACACTCTTTTAGATGACGTCAATCGCTTTTATAATGCCGCTTCAAAGTCACAGCCTTCCTCTTCTTGTTCCACAGGAAAATTTGAAGACAGCTTTGATTATGCTCCACCGCAGCTTATGACTGCCTGGTTTAAATTCTGTAAGAAAAACAAAAAGGAAATTGCTGTCATGCTTGACCCAAAACATTCGGATGTTTATTTTATGAAGAAATTGAAAAACATCCTATCTGAACATATTAATCAAATGATGGATGATGATGGATTGCCTGATGACACCCTTCGCCGTTATTTCACAAATCTCCTGATTGAGATGCATTTCCTTGCAGCCCGTTACTGGCTGGAAGAAGAGGATGAGGCGGATGTTCTTTCGACAACTGATATTCTCAATCTCTTAAATACGATGCGTGTCGGTGCTAATTATCTTCATTATTTTCAATCTACCAGACCGGATTTCGATATTAAAATGAACATTCCTGAAGATAACGAATAATATTTTTATACACTTTCCAAAATAGTGTTCTAGTATCTCTCCTATTTTCAGTTATAAAATAAATCTATAAACTATTAAATCTTTGGAGGGACGAAATATGACAAGAGAAGAAGTAATTTCAAAATTAATTGAATATGCTGCAATGGCTTTTCATGCAGATGCAGACAAAATCAATGAAAACACAGATATCGCAGAGGAATTAGGTGTAGCTTCTACACAGCGTGTAGCTATGAGTGCATCCATTGAAAATGATTTTGATGTAATGATTCCTGTTGCAAGATTCGGAAAGTATAAAACAATCGGCGATCTGGCAGACTTCGTTATGGAAGAGATGTAAGAGGTGGCATTATGGTACACAATGTAAAACTAGGTAAAAATATGAGAAGTGTTTCCATTGTCGGAGTTGGTGCAACACCATTTTTTAACGGAGTTACAAATCCTCAATATAAAGGACTTACCAACGGAGAATTATTTGGATACGCTGCTTTGGATGCAATGAAAGATGCTCATGTTGAACCACGTGATGTGCAGTATTTCTTCCATGGTTCTGCAAATCCACATGTGCTAAATAACTGTATTACCCCAAATCTTCAGGTTGCTGACTGGTTCGGCATGAGAGGAAAAGGTTCTCTCTCCCACTCAGAAGGCTGCTGCACCGGATACATTGCGCTGGAAGAAGCTGTGTTTGCTGTAGCCAGTGGTGCGTATGATGTTGTCCTTACAGGCTGTTGCGATCAAGGAACAGGCATGCCTGACGGAAATACTCCTGACCACATGCGTACAGCACTTACCACAGAAGTTCTTTTCCCGGATTTGGATTCTATCTTTGACCGTGCATACGGAAGATATCTCGGTGGCGGTCCTGGTATGAATCACGATGACTGGATTAATTTCTATGCAAAAGAAAACCATCTGTCTGCTGAACAGATTGATGATGTTTTGAATCATCAGGCATATCATTTCCGCCGTGCTGCTGAACTTTGCCCTAGAGCCATCCGCAGAACACCTTATGATAAGCTTGCTAAAGATGCAGGATATGATGATGTATGGGAGTATATGAAATCCCCTCACAATCCAAAAATGACTCAATACTTAAGAACATCCAGTGATTCTTGTGTAGCCGACGGAGCTGCCTGCTGTATCGTAGTTCCTACTGAAATCGCACACAAGTTTTCGGACAAACCAATCGAAGTTTTAGGAACAGGTGCTTCTGTACTGGATGCTATCGTTCCACATCTTGAGAAAAAAGCTACTGCTGAGGCTGCCCGTCAGGTATTTGAAATGACCGGACTTACTGCTGATGACATGGATTTAGTATTCGTAAATGATTTTATCGGATCATCTGCATTTCTTGCTGCAGAAGAGATTGGATATCTACCAAAAGGTGAAGGATGGAAATATGCGTTAGACGGACGTCTTGCATTTGATGGTGACAAACCGATGAATACAAATGGAGGCCGCACTTCTTATGGTCATGCATTTGGTGCATCCGGAATGGCCGACGTATTTGAAGCTGTAACTCAGATGCGCGGTGAAGCCGGAGAACGTCAGGTCAAAAAAATGCCTAAGCATACATTCTTAAGAGGTTTCGGCGGTGCACAGAATGTCCGTGCAACGATTTTGAGAGCCAATTTCTAAAGGAGGATTATCATGGATTTGAATAGAATCAGCACAGAAGAATTCTGGAATCCGGAACATGTTGTAGAAAAGTTCTGGAATGGTTTAAAAGACGGAAAAATTTATGCAAAGAAATGCAAAGAATGTGGTGCGATTGAATTCCCACCTCATCATGCATGTAATTCTTGTGGTTATCACGAGACAGAATGGACTGAATTGTCCGGGAAAGGCGAATTAATTACTTTTGTATTCACAGGTGCTTTAAATGCAAGACTTGAACTTGAAGATCAAGGATTAAAGTATGTTTGTGGTGAAGTAAAATTAGACGAAGGTCCTTCCATCAATGCCGTTATTCTTGGCATCAACAAAAAGAAGGCTAGGGAAATCACAGATAAACTTCCTGTAAGGGTACGTCCTGTTTTTCACGATATGGGAAGATATACAACACTTTTCTTTGAACTTGATGAGTAATAAATAATCTAAAACAATTGCTGCCACCTTATATTGTTCCCTATATGATATGAAACAATATAGGGTGGTAGCAATCATTTTACCAGTTATAAGGAGATGTACTTATGGATAAATTAAACGTATTATTAGTAACCGGCCTGCTTACAGCCGAGCATCAAGGACGTAAAATCACACAGCGCCTACGCGATCTTATGGAAGCCACCGGACGATTCCACGTTGCTATCGTAGAAGAATTCCGCAATATCACTCCGGCTTTTTTAGAGCCATATGATGTTCTGTTTGTTGATTATGATGGTAAAACATGGCCGACCGACCACGCCCGCCGCTTCGGTGAACAGACAGAGTCTACCATCTATGATTTTGTTGCCAAAGGAAAAGGGATCGTATTCTATCATTCCTCAATCTGGGTAGATTCTGACTGGCCTGATGAATGGCGAAAACTCCTTGGAGGATACTGTTCTATGGACAAAGGCTGCAGACGCTGCCCGAAAGATGACTTTTATGTAGAAACGATGGATGAAAATCATCCAATCACCAAAGGAATTGATAATAAATGGATGAATGTATTCGATGATCTGTTTACACAGCTTATCATTCATCCTGAAGCTGATGTGCACGTTCTGGCATCTGTTTATGATGACGTAGAAAATTATCGTATTCCAGGTTTTCCACCTGCTCATCATCCTGTTGAGATTCCGGACGGCAAGCTTGAGAATATGCCTGGAGTCAATGAATATACTCCTGTTATCTGGACAAATACATACGGAAAAGGGCGTGTATTCGTCACATCAATCGGTCATTGGGAGGCTCTGGATCGATTTAACTTCATTACAATGCTTGTACGCGGTGTTGAATGGGCCGCTACCGGTGAAGTCACTTTAAAGAAACCGGATCGTTCCGGTGAGAATCGGTTGAAATTGTTCCCATATTATTAGAATAGTCTTAAGGAGGATTTTCAACAACGGATATTGTCAATTAACACTATAAAAATATAAGAAGAAAAAAGGGGAAATTTGCATTTACTGATTTCCCCTTTAATAGTCTATATCGATTTAAATATTACCTCAAGAAATATTTCTTCTTCCGTTGCGACACTAATAAAATAATTCTCCACTCTTCTGGTATCTATATAACAATTCATATCTCGAAGCTCTTTCCAGCCTTCTTCAAATCCGATTCCTTTTAACTTTAATCTTGCTTCAAATTCCGTCCATAGCTGTGAGAATTTCTCATTTTTTTCTTCTCCCGATAAATCAGTTAATTCTTCCTGCATTCGAGGTGAGTATACTTTCTTTACGGTTGCTTCATGGCACTGCATAATATGTTCTATATCTACACCTATCTCGCAATCCGCAATTGCAAGTACCACATAGTTACCACTGTGTGACAGATTGAAAAAAGGCTCCCCGGCTTTAAGAAATGGTTTTCCATTTTCATTTATGATAAGCTGTTCCTCATGCTCAATATTTAAGTACATTTTCAACAGATATCCTGCCATTAATTCTTGTTTTTTGTCTTCCTCAATCTTATGCTCCCGGTATTTTTTCACATATTGAGGTGCTATCTGAGAGAGTATCTTTTTCTCGTATTGAAGTATATGTTCTGCATCCGCTATGATTAATTTTGCTTTGTATGACATATCAAAAACTCCATTTCCTCATTGTTGCACCGCTCTGCTTCTTGAAGCTTCAAATTGATGTTGAACACGTGATTTAATTCATGTTCTTTTGAAACACACATATACAATCTGGCATTAACATTTTGTTCCATTAAATAGCGCATCAATTCAAGACTATGCATTTTCACAAAGTCTGTCTCAGATGTCACAAGCAAAGTATCCGGAAACTGTGATGTAACATATTTGCCAAATTCAAACAAATCTATTTTCTGTTCATACAACGAGTGGTATTCCTCTTCTGTTATCTGCTCTGGATTTTTATTTTCTAAATTCAAATATTCAAATGCAATCATTCGAACAAGGTCAGATCGTCTGCATTCGTAATTTACCTGGTATACTCCGCAATTTAATACAATTGCCTCAAACACATTTTTTTTCGGTATCTGAAATGTAAATTGCCCGGCATACTTCTCATTAGAACTGATTGCGGCATATTGCCCTAATATCTGGGCGCCAGCTGAATCACCTGTTCCATAAATATGAGACGGATCCATATTATATTCTTTTGCATGCTCCAAAATCCAGGTCATTACAGTATTTAAATCTTCAACAGGTGCCGGAAAATACGCATGCGGAACAAGTCTATAATTGATATTAACCACAGCAAAGCCTTTCTGCACAAGTTTCCAGCAATAATATTTGTATCGCTCTTTTGAACTCTGCATCCAGGCTCCTCCGTGGACATTCACCAATATTGGAAGGCATTCACCTACACTGTCCTTTGGTCTGTATATATCTAATGTATTCCATTGCTTTTCTGCACCATATTGTATTTGTTCGTATATCACTACATTATCCGGGTTGGTTATGGATTCGTCAAACGTTGCCAATTGTTTCTGCTCTGTCTCTTCAAATAAATCCCGAATCATTTCTGTAAATTTTGTCATTTATCTAACTCCTTTAAGACACGAAAAATAATACGTCTCTTTAGAAATGTCAAAACCATTATCCTAATAATCCGGCAATTTCTTTTTCTTCCGGCATCACACGAAGTGCACCTTTTCTTGTTGTAATGATTGAAGCTGCCGCATTTGCAAACTGCAACATTTCAAATAAATTTTCTTCTGTCAGGTTTTCCAATCCATGCTCACAAATATAATGCAATACACAGCCACAGAACGTATCTCCTGCCCCCGTTGTTTCAATTGTATTTTTCTGGATAAATGGTTTTACTTCAACCATTTTCCCGCCATAATAAGCACGGCTTCCTTCTTTTCCCATCGATACAAGAATCAATGGAATCTGGTATCTTTCTAAAATCCACTTCACTCCATCTGTATAATCTTCCTGACCTGTCAGCCATTGAATTTCATTATCAGAAATCTTTAAAATATGACAATGAGAAAGTCCATATAAAATCTGTTCTTTCGCCTCATCCAACGAATTCCACAAAGGCTCACGCAGGTTTGGATCAAAAGAAATGATATCTCCTGCTTCTTCTGCTATCTGAATGGCTTTTTTTGTTGCCTTTCGCACATCCTCATGTGTCATTGACAAGGTTCCAAAATGAAACAATTTAGACTCTTTGATCAGTTCTTCTTTTACTTCAGACTCTTTCAGCATCATATCAGCGCCTGGATTACGGTAGAAAGAAAAATCTCTGTCACCGTCCGGATAAGTATGTACCATCGCAAGTGTTGTATGAATTTCTTTGTCCATACACAATCCTGTTGAATCAATTCCTACTTCCTCAATTGCTTCTTTTAACTGCTTTCCAAAGAAGTCATCTCCGACTTTCCCAATAAATGCTGTTTTATGTCCAAGCTTTGTCAACATAGCCAGAACATTGCATGGTGCCCCACCCGGATTAGCTTCAAAAAGAGGGTTGCCCTGACCACTTACTCCGTTTTCCGTAAAATCAATCAACAATTCTCCAAGTGCTGTTACATCATACTTTTTCATATTCAATCATTCCTTCCACTGAATTTTCATTGGTTCAAGTTCATACAGCACACCATTACCACAGCCATATACTTGTATCTCTTCCGGCTGCTCAGGATAAAAACGTGTACTCATAACATACTCACCTTCATTATAAAACACTTCTATCGAAGATGCATCAATAAAAATCTGTATTTTATTCAGCGATGGAAGATTTATAAAGCGTTCTGTACGTCCGGCACCTGTTTTTTCGTCCATTACCAGTTTAACCACGCCATCTCTCCAACTAATACAAACACCTTTACCGATTTGAATTTCCAACGCAGCACCTTGATTTTCAAAAATAAACTCACTGTATTTTTCTGACTTTAACCCAACTTGCTTTTCACATACAAAATTAAATTCATTTTTCCTAAGTGCTTTCAATTCCTCAACAGGTCTTGCCATCAGCCTATTGTTTTCCCAATGTAATTCTCTTGGAAGACTCATGCAATGCTGCCACATATTTTCAGTTGTAGGATTGATATAATCTGCATCCGGCATTCCCATCCAGCCAATCACAATGCGCCGTCCGTCCGGTGCTTCGAAAGTCTGCGGTGCATAATAATCAAATCCCATATCCGCTTCATAATATTCTCCCAATTCATATTCTCCTCTAAAATCACCTTTTAAAGGAAAATATCCACAAGAATACACATTTTGACCAATATCATCATGAGGCTGCATCCCTTGTGGAGATGTCATCACAATCCATTGTCCATCTACGCAAAAAATGTCCGGGCACTCCCACATATATCCCATATCGTTTTCTGTTTTAATTACATTGATATGCTTCCAATTATATTTATCCGTTGATTCAAAAATCAATAACTCACCTTTGTCCTGCCGCGTTCTTGCACCAAGTACCATGTAGTATTTTCCATCCATTTTCCAGACCTTTGGATCTCTGACATGGCAGCTCAAATCATCCGGATAATCTTTATTTTCTAAAATGCACTGATTACTATCCGGCAAAATTCCATCTTTTGTAATCGCAAGCCCTACATTATGACCACGCCCTTCATAAATATAATCATAATCTCCCGGATGCTTTACATTTCCTGTGTAATATAAATACAGTGCATCATCTTCCGCAAGTGCAGATCCTGAATATACTCCATTTATATCCCATGAATCTACCGGATATAAAAATGTCGGATGCTTTTTCCAGTTCAATAAATCTTTACTTGTATAATGCCCCCAGAAAATATCGCCTCGATTAGCATCTAATGGACTATGTTGAAAAAACACATGATAATTTCCTTTATAAAAACATAGACCATTCGGATCATTCATCCATCCAGACAAAGGCATCAAATGATACCCTTGTCTGAATTTATCGTTATTCATTTTGGAAAGTGCAAGTTCTTCGGCTACTTTGATTTTCTGATATAATAAATCTTTTTTCACGTTTTAATCCTCTTTTATTTTGTTATATCAAGAAGCGTCTCTCCCACGAGAATCTCCCCTTCATGTTCCACCTTTATATCTGCAAAATCATCTGTATTTGTAACAATAACCGGTGTGATTGTTTTAAATCCCGCTTCTTTGATTGCTTTCATATCAAACTCCATAAGCAAATCACCCGCTTTTACTTCCTGACCTTCACTGCAATGCGATGTATAATATTTTCCATTCAACTGGACTGTATCAACCCCAATATGAATCAATAATTCCACTCCATTTTTTCCTTCAAGACCAACTGCATGCCCCATAAGTGTGCTGACTGTCGCATTGAATGGTGCATATACTTCACCTTTTACCGGCTCAATTGCAATTCCTTTTCCTAATACTTCAGAAGCAAATGTTTCATCTCCTGTTTCAGATAATCCAACAACTTTTCCTTCTACCGGAGAAAGTACTTTTTTATCATCATTTGCGCTATTTACCACTGTTTCTTTCAAAGTATCCTTTTCTACTTTTTTATCGTCCTCTTTTTTATTCTCGTATCCGAAGATCCATGTAAGAACAAATGCGACACCTGCTGTAATTAAGAACATTAAAATATATTTAACAGGTGTATTCAGACAAAGAAGGATTCCAAAAATACCTGTCACGCCAGTTCCTGTTGCTCCAAGAGATGTAATTGATGCAAACATCGCTCCACATCCACCACCGATACAAGCGCAGATAAATGGTTTGAAAAATCTCATATTTACACCGAAGATAGCTGGTTCTGTGATTCCCATAAATGCTGATAAAGAAGATGGCAATGCCATTGCTTTCAATTTCTGGTCTTTTGTTTTTAATGCGACTGCCAACGCTGCGGCACCCTGTGCTATGTTTGCTGCTGATGCAAGTGGAAGCCAGTATGTACAGCCAAATTCTTTGATTTGTCCCAGGTCAATAATTGTATACATATGATGAATACCTGTTACAACTGTCGGTGCATATAATGTTCCCATTACAAATGAACCGATTCCAAAAGGAATTGTGATCAATGCCTGAATTCCGTTGATAATGCTTGATTCCACAAAGTTGAAAACAGGTCCGATCACTGTCATTGTCAAAAATCCTGTCACAAAAACAGATACAAGCGGTGTAACAAACAGATCAAACATTGCCGGTACTCGTTTATGCAGCCATTTTTCAATTGTTGCCATAACAAAAACTGCAATGATTACTGAAATAACATGTCCCTGATAACCAACAAGCGGAACTTTCCAAAGACCAAATACATCCAGATACTGTTCTACTCCGCCTGTCATTGTCCATGCATTCTGCAAATTCGGATGAACCATGATCATACCGATAACAGCACCTAAAAACGAATTTCCGCCAAATACTTTTGCTGCAGAAAATCCGATCAATACAGGCAGAAATACATAAGCTGTATTTGAGAACATATTTGCCAAAACAAAAAGACTGCTTTCATTTGACATAGAAATATATCCATTATTAATCAGGAAATTTAATGATTCCATAATTCCCATCAAAAAACCTGATGCTACGATTGCTGGAATGATTGGAACAAAAATATCTCCGAGTGTCTTGATAAAACGCTGGAAAGGATTTCCTTTGCTTGCCGCGTCTTTCTTAACATCTTCTTTTGTTGCTGCTGAAATTCCGGCGATTGCAATAAATTCATCGTAAACCTTATTTACTACTCCTGTCCCGAAAATGATCTGCAACTGTCCGGACGCTTCAAAAACACCCTTCACTCCCTCTACTTCTTCCAGTGCTTCTTTTGAAACTTTGCTGTTGTCGGCAATTACCATGCGTAATCTTGTTGCACAATGTGCTGCTGATACAATGTTATCTTTTCCACCAATCAAACGAATAACCTCTGATGCTGCTTTTCTGTAATCCACCTGAATACCTCCTTCATGTTTTATATATTTTTATATTTGTTTCATATCTATTTCATATTGTACCACATTGTTTCATAATTTCAATTAGAATTATTTCATAATTTTTCACATCGAAAATTATGCATAATGCCAAATCCATATTTTTTGTGACAGATGTATTACTATATTTTCACAGTTCCTCTTGATTTTTAACAATCAATCGCACTTTTTAAAATTGTACGAAAAAAGCTAAATATGAAACACTGTTTCATATTTAGCTTATATTTCATCTTTCTTTGTTTCACATCAACACGACTCTTGCTGTATCACTTCAAATCCCATTTTCAATTTATTTTTCATATCTATTCCACTGTCAATTATTTTTATCAACATATCAGCGCCTTCGCTCCCTGTAGATTTATAGAATAAATGTGCTGTTGTCACTGTTGGTGATATAATTTCTGTCATACGCGAATGCCCGATTCCAGTAACCGCAACATCTTCCGGTATCCGCTTTCCAATTCCTTTTAAATATTGTATTACTCCAATTGCAATCGTATCTGTTGCACAGAAAACAGCCTCTGTATCCGGAGCCTGTGAAAAGAGTTTTTCTGCAGCATCATACCCTGACTCCAACGAAAAGTCAGAATACGTAATTGCTTTATCATTGAGCTGAATATGATTTTTCTTCATCGTATCCATAAATCCATTGCATCTCGCATCTCCTGCCGCTTTATCTTCGGAAGTAACAAAAACTGCTCCATAGTTCTTTCTTTTAAGCCCGATCAGCTTTTCTGTCATCGCAGCCGCAGCCCCATAATCATCATGATACACACACGAAAACTCCGGCACATTCTGGCTCAAAATAACAATCGGAACTGTCAACGATTGTAACAATTCAAGATGCTGTTTTGTAATAATCGTAGCACTAAATATGATTCCTGCCAGATTATCCTGCTTAAATGACTGCAAATACTGGATTTCTTTCTCTATACTATTTTCTGTATCTGCGAGCAACATACGATATCCTTCACGATTTAAAACCTGGGATATTCCGGCAATAACCCGCGATATACTCTCCGAATTTATCTTTGGAATAATTACTCCGATTGTTGGTTTCACTGTTTGTAGCTGCGACTGCATTTTTTTACTAGGAACATATCCTGTCTGCTCAATAACTTCTTTTATTTTTTTTCTCTTCTCTTCACTTACATATCCATGATTAAAATATCTTGACACACAAGCTTTTGACACACCGGCAAGCTTTGCAATCTCTGTTACCGTCATTTTTTTACTCTCCTAGTATACTTTTAATTTTTACCACATCTACATCCACTTATAAACATGCTTTGTAAATCTGGATAATATCTTCATTTGTCAACGCCACATATGCATCCTTTAAATATCCGCCTTCATTCGCATGATCTGCCATTACTTCGAAATGCTCCTCATCTATTCCAAGCTCTGTAAGTGTCATCGGAATGCCCGTAGATTTAAAATATTCTTCCAGGGCATCAATACCTGCTAATGCAAGCTTCGCTTCATCTTCGCCGTCTAAGCCCATTACATTTCTTGCAAATTTTACAAATCTTCCTGTAGCAGTACTGTCCTTTGCAAGAATATGACGCATCCATCTTGGTGTCAGAATGGCAAGTCCTACTCCATGAGTAATATCATAAAATGCTGACAATTCATGTTCCATAGCATGACAAGGCCACCCCGTCTCCTGTTTGCCATAAGCTGGTATTCCTGAACATGCGATGGAAGAATTTGTCATCAGATTCGCTCTTGCACTATAATTATCCGGCTCCTTAATTGCAATTGGACAATTTTTCATCACTGAACGAAGAATTGTTTCTGCAATACCATCAGACAAATCGCTGTCATCTGTTCTTGAAAAATAATCTTCTATGATATGGCTCATAATATCAGCTGAACCTGCTGCTGTCTGATACGGAGAAACTGAAAAAGTATATGTCGGATCACAGATTGACACAGCCGGATAAGTATATGATCTTCCTAATTTTTGATTCGTATTCATATTGGAGATAACTCCGCCTCCATCGTATTCCGAGCCTGTAGCACTTAATGTCAGAATCGTTACAAGAGGAAGCGCTTTTTCAGCAATTCCTTCTGCATTCACAACCATTTTCCACATATCGTCGCCCTCATAATATGTTCCGACAGCAATTGCCTTTGAACAATCAAGAGTGCTTCCGCCACCGACTGCAAGTATCACATCTATATTTTGTTCACGGCATAGCCTTACACCTTCAGCAACAGATTCTATACGCGGATTTGGATCAATACCACTTAACTCGCTAACTCTAAAACCACCTTCATTCAAAATCTTCATCACTTCATCATATAGTCCTATCTTCTTGATAGAGCCACCGCCATATGTCAATAGCACATTCTTACCAAATGATTTTAATGCCTCTTCTAAGTGGCTTATCTGACCTTTACCAAAATAAAGTTTTGTTGGAATTGTTCTCTGATAATTAAGCATGATTTCTTCCTCCATTCTGAATTGTAGTCATTCTTCTTTTTATTATATCATATCAATTTCCATCTAAAAAGACCAAAGAATGTGCCAAGGCACATTCTGGTGCCTGCGGCGGTCGCTTGCGACATCTTCCTTATATGCCACAGTGCACATCCTCGCGGAGCGTTTTTATATATTAGGAAAGAACACTTTCCTAATATATAAAAAATCCCTAGAAACATAAAGTTTCTAGGGATTTGATATCGAATATTAAATCTAAATTAGATTATGATTACTCAATAATTTTAGCTACTGTACCAGAACCTACTGTACGTCCACCTTCACGGATAGCGAAACGAAGTCCTTCTTCCATAGCTACTGGATGAATCAGTTCAACTGTCATCTCTACGTTATCTCCAGGCATGCACATTTCTACGCCTTCTGGAAGATCGCAAACACCTGTTACGTCTGTTGTTCTGAAGTAGAACTGTGGACGATAGTTGTTGAAGAATGGAGTATGACGTCCACCTTCATCTTTTGTTAATACGTAAACCTGGCATGTAAATTTCTTGTGGCATGTTACTGTACCTGGTTTGATAAGAACCTGTCCTCTTTCGATTTCTGTTCTCTGAACACCACGAAGAAGTGCTCCAATGTTATCTCCAGCCTGAGCCTCATCAAGAAGCTTACGGAACATCTCGATACCTGTTACAACAGTTTTCTTAACGTCCTCGTGGATACCGATGATTTCTACTTCATCAGAAACGTGAAGTGTACCACGCTCTACTCTACCTGTAGCAACTGTACCACGTCCTGTGATAGAGAATACGTCCTCTACTGGCATAAGGAATGGTTTGTCTGTATCACGCTCTGGATCTGGGATGTACTCATCTACAGTATCCATAAGTTCCATGATCTTGTCTCCCCATGGTCCCATTGGATCTTCAAGAGCTTTCAGAGCTGAACCTTTGATGATTGGGCAATCTGTGAATTCATACTCTTCAAGAACTTCGTTAACTTCCATCTCTACTAATTCGATAAGTTCTTCGTCATCAACCATATCACATTTGTTCAAGAAAACAACGATGTATGGTACGTTAACCTGACGAGAAAGAAGGATATGCTCTTTTGTCTGAGCCATAACACCATCTGTAGCAGCTACTACAAGGATAGCTCCATCCATCTGAGCAGCACCAGTGATCATGTTTTTAACGTAGTCAGCATGTCCTGGGCAGTCAACGTGTGCGTAGTGACGTTTTGCTGTCTCATACTCAACGTGAGCTGTAGAGATTGTGATACCACGTTCTCTTTCTTCTGGAGCTTTATCGATGTTCTCGAAATCAACAGCTGCGTTACCTTCAACTCTTTCAGACAGAACTTTTGTGATAGCAGCTGTCAGAGTTGTTTTACCATGGTCAACGTGACCGATTGTACCAATATTACAATGTGGTTTGTTTCTTTCAAATTTAGCTTTAGCCATTTTGAATGTCCTCCTTGAAAATCTAACCTGAATCCAGGCATTTACTTATTATATCCGCTTTTACTCGGCTAACTTTGATTATATTTCAAAGTCAGCCTTTTTTCAAGCGTTTTATAACTATTTTAAGCGTTTTTGTTTGATAATACTTTTTCCTGTACAGACTTCGGTACTGGCTCATAGCTCTCGAAGAACATTGAGTAGTTACCACGTCCCTGTGTCTTAGAACGAAGGTCTGTAGAGTATCCAAACATTTCTGACAATGGAACATATCCACGAACGATCTTACCGCCGCCAAGATCATCCATACCTTCGATACGTCCACGACGAGAGTTGATATCACCGATAACATCTCCCATGTATTCTTCTGGCATTGTTACTTCAACCTTCATGATAGGCTCCAAAAGAACTGGTGCTCCCTGTTTCATAGCATCCTTGAATGCAAGAGATCCTGCAATATGGAATGCCATTTCACTTGAATCGACCTCATGGTATGAACCATCATATACTGTAGCATGAACTCCGACTACCGGGAATCCTCCCAAGATACCAGATTTCATAGCTTCTTCGATACCTTCACCTACAGCTGGGATGTATTCCTTAGGAATTGATCCACCAACTACTGTAGACTCAAACTTGTATGTCTCCTCACCATTGACATCCATTGGCTCGAATTTAACTTTACAGTGTCCGTACTGTCCACGTCCACCAGACTGTTTAGCATACTTGCTGTCAATATCTGTAGCTTTTGTGATAGACTCTTTGTAAGCAACCTGTGGTGCACCTACGTTAGCTTCTACCTTGAACTCACGAAGAAGACGATCAACGATGATCTCTAAGTGGAGCTCACCCATACCAGCGATGATTGTCTGTCCTGTTTCCTGATCTGTATGAGCACGGAAAGTAGGATCTTCTTCAGCCAGTTTAGCAAGAGATTCACCAAGTTTACCCTGGGAAGCTTTTGTCTTAGGCTCAATAGCAAGCTCGATAACAGGCTCTGGAAATTCCATAGACTCAAGAATTACAGGATGCTGCTCGTCACAGATTGTATCACCTGTTGTAGTGAATTTAAATCCGATAGCAGCTGCGATATCACCTGCATATACTTTGTCAAGTTCCTGTCTCTTATTAGCATGCATCTGAAGGATACGTCCAACACGTTCCTTCTTATTCTTTGTTGCATTCAATACGTATGAACCTGAGTTCATAGATCCAGAATACACACGGAAATAAGCAAGCTTACCTACGAATGGGTCTGTCATAATCTTGAATGCCAAAGCTGAGAATGGTTCTTCATCTGAAGAATGTCTTACAACTTCGTTACCATCCTCGTCAACACCCTCGATTGGAGGAATGTCTGTTGGAGCTGGCATATATTCGATAATAGCATCCAGAAGTTTCTGAACACCTTTGTTTCTATATGCTGTACCGCAACATACTGGAACTGCTGTACACTCGCATGTAGCTTTACGAAGAACTTTTTTCAGATCATCAATAGATGGTTCTTCACCTTCCAGATACATCATCATAAGATCATCATCAAGCTCGCAGATTTTCTCTACCAACTCTGTGTGGTACAGTTCTGCTTCATCTTTCATTTCTTCTGGAATCTCTGTAACAGAAATATCTTCGCCCTTCTCATCATTGTAGATATAAGCTTCCATTTCCATCAAATCAATGATTCCTTTGAATTCATCTTCTTTACCAATTGGCAACTGAAGACAAATTGCATTTTTACCAAGTCTTGTTTTGATCTGATCTACAGCATTGTAGAAATCAGCTCCAAGGATGTCCATCTTGTTGATGAACGCCATTCTTGGTACGTTGTATGTGTCTGCCTGACGCCATACGTTCTCTGACTGTGGCTCTACACCACCTTTAGCACAGAAAACACCTACGGCACCATCAAGTACACGAAGTGAACGTTCAACCTCTACAGTGAAGTCAACGTGTCCCGGAGTATCAATGATGTTGATACGGTGTTCCAGAGCACCAGCCTTTGGCTTTGTATGATCTTCCAATGTCCAATGACATGTTGTAGCGGCTGAAGTAATTGTGATACCTCTTTCCTGCTCCTGTTCCATCCAGTCCATAGTAGCAGTACCTTCATGAGTATCACCAATTTTATAGTTAACACCAGTATAGTAAAGAATACGCTCTGTCAGTGTAGTCTTACCGGCATCGATATGAGCCATGATACCAATGTTTCTAGTTCTCTCTAATGGATATTCTCTTCCAGCCATTGTAGCCTCCTATTAGAATCTATAATGAGCAAATGCTTTATTAGCCTCTGCCATTTTATGCATATCTTCTTTCTTCTTCACAGATGCTCCTGTGTTATTAGCTGCATCCAGGATTTCATTTGCAAGTCTTTCTTCCATTGTCTTCTCGCCTCTCTGACGTGAATACAATGTAATCCAGCGAAGTGCAAGAGCCTGTCTTCTGTCAGCTCTAACTTCGATAGGTACCTGGTAAGTAGCTCCACCGATACGTCTTGCTTTTACCTCAAGTACTGGCATGATGTTGTTCATTGCCTCTTCGAATACTTCGATTGCTGGCTTCTCAGCCTTCTCTTCAACTCTCTCAAATGCTCCGTATACAATCTTCTGTGCTACACCTTTCTTACCATCAAGCATGATGTTGTTGATAAGTTTGGTAACAACTTTATTGTTGTATATTGGATCCGCTAATACATCTCTTTTCTGAGTATGTCCTTTACGTGGCACGGTCCTTCCCTCCTTAATCATGATTTTCGGCATTACGCCGGGATTAATTCATCGGTACTCACATGTGTCTCTCTATGGAAATCGCATTGCATGTGCTCGTGGCCGCCGGACTCTATAAAATCCGCAACCTACGATTAATCATAGTTCTGTTTGTGATACGATTTAACTGTTTAGTTACAATCTTTGCTAAGGCGTTCTATTATTTAGCGTCTTTTGGTCTCTTAGCGCCGTATTTAGAACGAGCCTGTCTTCTCTTAGCAACTCCTGCTGTATCAAGTGTTCCACGAACGATGTGGTATCTTGTACCTGGCAGGTCCTTAACTCTTCCTCCACGGATAAGAACAACACTATGTTCCTGAAGGTTGTGTCCTTCTCCTGGGATATAGCTTGTTACTTCGATTCCGTTAGAAAGACGAACTCTGGCGATCTTTCTAAGAGCTGAGTTAGGTTTTTTAGGTGTAGCTGTCTTAACTGCTGTACAAACACCTCTTTTCTGTGGTGCAGATACATCAGTTGCACGTTTCTTCAGTGAGTTGTATCCTTTCTGAAGAGCTGGTGCTGTAGATTTCTTTTCAGAAGTCTGACGTCCTTTTCTAACTAACTGGTTAAATGTTGGCATTCTTTTTCACCTCCTATGATTTCGTTGCCTCATCTCTTATGAGAATGAGGGGTTGCAGATAATAAATTCATATTATCTTTTGTAATTTAGCGCACAAAAACATAGTATGCTCGTGTGCACGCTTGTTAGTTTAGTATGTTTTCAGCGAAAAGTCAAGGGGTTTTCAGCATTATTTTAAAATGTACATCCTCCGTGCCAACCAACAAGGTGATTGACACGGAGGATGCAGTAAATCTTAATATGCTTTTCCCCAATATACCATATGTTTAGCAGGTTTTCCGCAACATACACATACATTAGAAATTTCTTCCTGTTCTTCTGGAATACATCTTGATGTCACCCCGCCTGTCTGGTCTTTGATTGCTTCTTCACAAGCATCATCTCCACACCACATTGCACGGATAAATCCAATCTGGTTTTCAGCGATGTCTTTCATCTCATCCATGTTTGTTGCTGTGTGAATATGTGAATCTCTAAACGCTTTTGCTTTCTCAAAAAGTGCTTTCTGAATGTCTTCAAGAATTTCTGACAATCTTGTTTCGATTTCATCTAAAGCAACCACAATCTTTTCTCTTGTATCACGACGTACAATGACAACCTGTCCGTTTTCGATATCTTTTGGTCCGATTTCAATACGTGTAGGGATTCCAAGCATCTCCTGCTCACTAAACTTCCATCCAGGGCTCTTCTCTGAATCATCAATCTCTGCACGATATCCTGCTGCCTTTAATGCTGCAAGTAATTCATTTGCTTTGTCTAAGACACCTTCTTTATGCTGGGCAATCGGAACTACTCTTGTCTGAACCGGTGCGATGTGTGGTGGAAGTACCAGACCACTGTCATCACCATGTACCATAATGATTGCTCCAATAATACGTGTAGACAATCCCCATGATGTCTCATATACACTGTGAAGCTTGTTCTCTTTATCTGAGTAACTGATTCCATAAGCATCTGCAAATGCATTTCCAAAGAAATGACTTGTACCTGACTGCAATGCTTTTCCATCATGCATCAATGCTTCAATTGTGTAAGTGTCTTCTGCTCCTGCAAATTTCTCGCTTGGTGTTTTCTTTCCTGTAACAAGCGGAATTGCAAGATCATTTTCCACAAAATCCTTGTATACATCACGCATCATCAATGTACGTTCTTCTGCTTCTTCATATGTTGCATGGATTGTATGACCTTCCTGCCATAAAAATTCTCTTGAACGAAGGAATGGTCTTGTTGTCTTTTCCCAACGCAATACAGAGCACCACTGATTCCAAACCTTTGGAAGATCGCGATAAGACTGAACTGTCTTGCTCCATACATCACAGAATAATGTTTCTGATGTAGGTCTGATACAGAATCTCTCCTGAAGAGGCTCTTCGCCACCTTTTGTTACCCATGCAACTTCCGGTGCGAAACCTTCAATATGATCTTTCTCTTTCTGAAGTAATGACTCTGGAATCAAAACAGGAAGATATACATTCTGCACTCCTGTTTCTTTAAATCTCTTATCAAGATTTGCCTGGATATTTTCCCAGATTGCATAGCCATTCGGAAGATAATTCAGACATCCTTTTACTCCTGAATAATCACATAACTTTGCTTCGCGTACAACATCTGTGTACCACTGTGCAAAATCCTCATCTCTTGCTGTAATTGACTGTACTAATTTCTTTTCTTTTGCCATTGCTGCTTTCCTTTCTTTTTATTTTATTTTTATCGGAACACATTTTTCATTTCTAAAAATGCACCTGCCTTCGGAAATAAAAAACGCCGGGAACTTCCATTCCCTTCCAAACGAAAAGGGACCGAAGTTCTCGGCGGTACCACCCTAATTAATCACTGTTGTGATTCTCTTTATCTGTCATTAACGCTGACTTACGCTGTACTTTCATACAGAAGCTCCCAGGCAGGTTCTATATTATCTCCGCAGAAATCTCCCAGCAAATGATTCCCTCTCTGTGCCGTCTCCAACATATACTAACCCTGTTCAACGCTCATATCACATATCGTTGCAATTTTACCCGAATTACCCAAAAATGTCAAGACAAGTAACTGCATTTCCACCTCTTATTACTTCTGGATCTGCAACAATTTTTGTTTTAAATCCATCTCCAGTTTCTGCATCTCCTGCTCCGCAGCTTTTCGTTTTTCACGACCTTCCTGCTGAATATGCATCACCTCATCTAATGTAGAGATCAAAGACTCGTTTGTCTGTTTTAATGTCTCTATATCAACGATTCCTCTCTCCGACTCTTTCACTGTATCTATCGTTGCCATCTTTAATTTCTCTGCATTTTTCTTCAACAGTTCATTTGTCATATTTGTCACTTCACGCTGTGCTGCAGCCGCCTGTGCAGAATGTTCTACTCCCAGCCCAAGTACCATCTGACTCTTCCATAACGGAATTGTATTCACAATCGTCGACTGGATTTTTTCTACCATCAACGTATCATTTCCCTGTACCAGTCTGATCTGTGGTGCTGTCTGCATCGAAATCTGGCGAGTCAGCTCAAGATCATGTAATTTCTTTTCAAAGCGATTACACATAGAATCTAAATCTTTCGCCACCTGTGCATCTTCTGCAAGCCCTGTTGCCTGTGCTTTCTGTAACAAATCCTGAAGTTCTCCGTTTCTGACTTCATTTAATTTTTTCTTTCCGGCTACAATGTACATAGTTAATTCTTTATAATAAGTAAGATTCAATTCATACATCTTATCCAGAAGTGCAACATCTTTCATAAGCTGAACCTGATGTGATTCCAGCACTTTACATATTTGATTTACATTCGTCTCTGCCTTGGCATACTTTGTTTTCATTGCTGTGAGCTTGTTTGAGCTTTTCTTAAATATTCCCAGAAAGCCTTTTTCTTCCTCTTCATCAAAAGATTTCAGTTCCTTTACTACACCACTCAACAAATTACCCACTTCGCCAAGATCTTTTGTTCTCACATTCTCCAGTGCACTTTCCGAAAAATCCGCCATCTTCTTTTGTGTGCCTGCTCCATACTGCAGAATCATATTAGAATTTGTAAGATCAATCTGCTCTGCAAATTTCTCCGCCATCTGCCTTTCTTCTTCTGACAAAACATTTTCTTCCGCTATAACTTCTTCTTTCTTTTCTTCTACCACAGCCGGTTCTTGTTTCTCTTCTGCTGTTTGAAATGGATCTAATGTCAATGTAGGCGTTGTATCAAAATCTTTAAAATTATTTTCCATAACATTTCCTCTTTTCTTTTCGCAACCATTTTTTTATTTTTTAAGTCCGTCCTCTGTCAGTCCTTCCTGTGCAAGCATCGTCTTCAACACAGAAATGTCACTGGCAACATCCCACGCCGTATCCTGAAACATTGCATCCAACAGTTTTTCAAATGCAACATTCAATGTATCCAGCGTTTTTTCGATTTCATCTTTTGAAGATAAAATATTATCTCCTTGAATTGGCTGTCTGTCCAGTTCTTCATATGCTTCTAAAAGCTTCACCGTTGTCGGAAGATAATAATTCATCAAACGATGTAAATCTCCTACCGTTTCCGGATTTTCCTCTACTCGGTCAAATATTTTATCAACCAGCATCTCCATTCTGGAAATCTTTGCTGAAATTTCTTCTCCCGGAATTGCATCATTACTTTCATGAATTTTGCGTATATACTCTTCTCCCGCCTCAACAATCTCCTGTACTTCCGGCGTAAGTCCTTTTTCTTCTTTCTTTTTACGCTCTTCCTCCGCCGCTTTTTGCTGTCTTTCTAACGTATCCTTTTGTTCTTGTTGCTGTTCCATCATATCAGTATATTGACGATACGCATCATGACTTGAAATAAGACATTTTTCCTGGGTATCCAAGTGTCCTTGAATAAACCAGCCTCTCCGTATCATGTTCTTTATATCTTTCAAAACATATTTTTCATTTTTCCCAACATACTCTGCCAATTTACGTATATCACAATATTCTTTTCCACCCATTGTCTGTAGATACTGTCGGAAACGTTTGATCCCGCCTATTTTTTTCGTACCTGCCACGCCGATCAATGTCGTCGCTATCCCAAGTATCCCAAATATGATTGCTACCGCAAGTACTCCTGCCTTATTAGATACTCCCACCACCAGTGCTATAACCGCTGAAATACAGACAAGGAAATTAAATCCCGACATCATGTATCCGCATACACTCATCACAATCGCACCAACTTTTGCTGCACTGGTACTTCTATATAGCATAGGCTTTGTCGGAGTCACAAAACCTCCTGTTGAATATCTATTATTTACTTGCCCCTCCTGACTGTTCGCTCTTTTTTGTTGTGTCTTTTTTTCGTATTGAGGCATTCCATAAAAAGTTTCTCCGTAACGTGGTCTGCGATTCTGATTTACCCGATCACCCACATTACGCATTGTGTCCGCAAATGCATCTGCAGCTCCATTTACTGTATTCGTTATTGTCTGGTTCAATCTACTGAAATCTCCTGAATCCACGGCATCCTGCACACTTCTTTTTATATCTTCCCCAAACCTTTCCCAATCTTGATTTTTCATTTTTCCATCTACTCCTTCTCAAAAGGATTATACTCTCTCTTGACCTGATGATTCTTTTATATGATAATCAGTTTAGACAGAATATTGCCAAAAGTCAAGAACAGGGGACAGATATTATGAAGCCAGAAATTATATATGAAGATTCCGAATTAATCGTATGTGTTAAACCTGCCGGAATCGCAACACAAAGTAAACGCATTGGTTCACCGGATATGGTAAGTATCTTAAAAAATCACATTGCTCACAGCACAAACAGTAAACAGCCACCTTACCTTGCCGTTATTCATCGTTTAGACCAGCCTGTCACCGGGCTGCTTGTCTTTGCAAAAACACCTTTTGCAGCAAAAGAATTAAATCACCAGCTTCAGTCAGAAGGATTCGGGAAATATTATCGTACCTGGCTTTCTGGTCATCTCCCGGCTGACGAAGGAGACTGCATAGATTATCTTGTAAAAAATGGACGTACAAACACTTCTTCCGTTTGTAAACCTGACACTCCAGGAGCAAAAAAAGCAGAATTACATTATAATGTACTGCAACAAAAAGATGCTTTTACACTTGCTGAAATCACTTTAAAAACAGGCCGACACCATCAGATTCGCGTACAGATGTCGCATCTTGGGTGTCCTATTATCGGCGACCGCAAATATGGAACCGCAGAAAATCCCTCTTCTGGTTTTTGCGGATTACAGTTATTTGCCTGCCGGCTGACTTTAAAACATCCTCGCACGCATAAACATTTGGAGTTTCTTTTGCCCGAAACCTATTATGCTGTAAATCTTTAGTTCTACATTTCTTTCGGATTGCGCCACAAACTAAAACGACATGCAACACGTTCTCACTCTGTGCTGCATGTCGTCTTTATTCGTTTAATGAAATTAGAGTTCTACTGCTGCCTCCGGTTCTTCTTCCAAAACCTGTTTGTATTTTTCTAAAATTGTACTCTGGATTCGGTCACGGGTACCTGAATTAATTGGATGTGCTATATCGCGATATTCCCCATCCATTGCTTTCTTGCTTGGCATCGCAATAAATAAACCTTTTTCTCCTTCAATTACCTTGATGTCATGTACAACAAATTCATCATCAAATGTAATGGATACCACTGCCTTTAATTTTCCCTCTTTTGCGACTTTACGAACGCGCACATCTGTGATCTGCATATTCCAGTCTCCTTTCTCGTCTGCATGATTCTATTAACACTTTTCTTTATAAGGCATATCTTTCATTTTTCTCAACAACTACCTTGACACCATTCT
Organism: Ruminococcus sp. B05; assembly: GCF_003628495.1. Taxonomy (NCBI): domain Bacteria; kingdom Bacillati; phylum Bacillota; class Clostridia; order Eubacteriales; family Oscillospiraceae; genus Ruminococcus; species Ruminococcus sp. B05. Next base: position 56,266 of record NZ_RBZR01000005.1, read on the forward strand.
CACCAATATGTCTGGTATTTGCACGGATTGTATCTCTGCTTTCAACAATACAATTTTCAATATAAGTATTATCTCCAAGGTATACATCATTTAATATAATTGAATTCTTGATCACACAATTATTTCCAACATAAACTTTCTTAAAAATAACCGAATTTTCAATCGTACCATTGATAATACTACCACTTCCTACAAGACTATTTTTAACTACTGCTCCAGGATTATACTTCGCCGGTGGCAAGTCACTTACCTTAGAATATATCTCCGGTAACTGTTTAAAGAAATAGTCTCTGACTTCTGGTTTTAAGAAGTCCATATTTGTCTTGTAATATGCATCTACTGTTGAAATATTACTCCAGTAGTTGCTGATTTTATATCCATAAATCTTCTTCAGATTTTTGTAACGAATTAAAATATCATTTACAAAATCGTGACGTTCTTCTTCTGCACAACGTTCGATCAAATCGATAAGCTGTCTTCTTCTCATCACATAAATTCCTGTAGAAACTGTCTGAGAATGAGCAATCATCGGCTTCTCTTCAAATTCTTCGATTCTTGCAGATTCATTCATCCGTACTGTACCATAACGTGTTGCATCTTCATTCTCGCTCAGTTCTTTAACGACCACTGTGATATCTGCTTTTTTAGCAATATGATATTCCAATACTTTGTTATAATCCAACTTGTATACTGCATCTCCTGATGTAATAACAACATATGGTTCATGACATTTTTTCAGAAAATCTAAGTTCTGATAAATTGCATCTGCTGTTCCACGATACCAATATCCATTATCTGATGTGATTGTCGGCGTAAACACATACAATCCGCCTTGTTTTCTTCCAAAATTCCACCATTTTGATGAATTCAAATGTTCATTCAATGATCTTGCATTATACTGTGTCAATACGGCAACTTTCTGTATTTTGGAATTTGTCATATTACTCAATGCAAAATCAATTGCACGGTAACTGGTTGCGATCGGCATAGCAGCCACTGCACGTTTTTCTGTCAGTTCCTGCATCTTTCTACTGTTTCCGCCTGCCAGAATAATTCCTACTGCTCTCATACTCGCTCACCTGCCTTTATTAATGTCTCTCCACTTGCAAGCACTCCATCACTGTAATCTTCTATGGATGTCACACCACTAACGGCGGTATTCTTTCCGATCTGAACATTTGACGGAATCTTTGATTTTTCTCCGATTGTGGCAAGCCCGCCACTATAAATATTTGGTTTTACTTTGTTTGGAACTTCACTTCCAACACCAATGACTACATTATTACCGATTTCCGTATCTTCAGCTATAATGGCTTTCTCAATCACACAATTCTCTCCAATCATAACATCTCTCATAATAATAGAGTCACGAACCACGCTGCCTTTTCCGATTGTTACTCCGGCTCCCAGCACAGAATTATGTACCTCGCCATATACCTCTGTTCCATTACTAATAATACAACGGTCCACAACAGCGTCATTTGAAATATACTGCGGTGGAATGTTAGAACTATTTGTGTAAATCTTCCAGAATTCTTCGTAAAGATTAAATTCAGGAATAATATCAATCAACTCCATATTTGCTTCCCAATATGAACTTAATGTACCGACATCTTTCCAGTAGCCATTATATTCATAAGCAAAAAGCCTGTCTCCTTTTTCATGACAATATGGAATGATATGTTTACCAAAATCACAATTCGGCTGCTCTGATAATTTAATCAAAGCATCTCTTAACACCGGCCAACTGAATATGTAAATACCCATAGATGCAAGATTGCTGCTTGGATGCTCCGGCTTTTCTTCAAATTCTTTGATTCTTCCGTCATCATCTGTCACTACAATACCGAAACGGCTTGCCTCTTCCATTGGAACCGGCATAGCTGCAATTGTTACATCTGCTTTATTCGCCTTGTGATAATCCAACATAACCTCATAGTCCATCTTGTATATATGATCACCTGAAAGGATTAATACATAGTCCGGATTATAAGACTCCATGTACTCTAAGTTCTGATATATCGCGTTTGCAGTACCGGTATACCACTCACTGTTTGTACTCTTTTCATACGGCGGTAAAATTGATACGCCTCCTACATTTCGATCCAAATCCCAAGGAATACCAATACCAATATGTGTATTCAAACGTAATGGCTGATACTGTGTCAACACACCTACTGTGTCTACACCCGAATTAATACAGTTACTTAACGGGAAATCAATAATTCGGTACTTGCCGCCAAAAGCAACTGCTGGTTTTGCTACTTTCGCTGTAAGAACCCCCAATCGACTGCCTTGTCCACCCGCAAGGAGCATGGCAATCATTTCCTTTTTAATCATGTAGTCACCTCATTTCTAGTTAGATGCACTTATTATATCATACTTTTTATTTCATGTGCACGTTTTTTACAAATTCACAAAGGAAATTTAACTCTTTTTATTTATTTTCACCAAAAAGAACTTCTTTAAATTTTCTCCATATATAGTATAATATAATGGATAGAGTCTTTTTATGACTCTTTTTGAAAAAAAAGTAAAAGAAGGTACCTAATTTATGTATAAGATCGATTTTGAAAAACCAATTCACATCCATTTCATCGGAATTGGCGGTATCAGTATGAGCGGTCTCGCAGAGATTTTACTGGAAGAAGGATTTACTGTTACTGGTTCTGATTCAAAAGAGTCTCCGCTTACCCGCCAGCTCGAAGAACATGGTGCGCACATTTTCTACGGTCAGAAGGCGGAGAATATTATCGATGGTATTCAGTGTGTTGTTTACACTGCTGCGATCAACAAGGCCAACCCAGAATTAATGGAAGCTGTTGCCCGCAAGATTCCTATGCTGACTCGTGCGGAATTACTTGGCCAGTTAATGAAAAACTATGATACATCTATCGCTGTATCCGGTACACATGGCAAAACTACAACGACATCTATGATTTCTCATATTTTATTGGAAGGAGATGTTGACCCTACGATTTCTGTAGGCGGTATTCTTCAGGCTATCGGAGGTAATATCCGTGTAGGAAAATCTGAAACATTTATCACAGAAGCCTGTGAGTACACGAATAGTTTTCTTCATTTCTTCCCGACAATCGGAATCATTCTGAACATTGAAGAAGATCATTTGGACTTCTTCAAAGACCTGGAAGATATTCGTCATTCTTTCCATCAGTTTGCAGCACTTTTGCCGGAAGATGGAACTTTGATCATCAACCATGACATTCAGAATTATGAAGAAATTTTTGCCGGGTTATCTTGTAATGTGATTACTTACGGTTCTTCCGCCGATGCAGATTATAGTTTTCAGAATGTCAGCTACAACGAAAAAGGCTGTGTTGCATTTGACCTTGTAGAGAAAGGAACTATCACAGACCATATCCAGCTTTCTGTAACCGGAGACCATAATGTTTCAAATGCTTTAGCTGCGATTGCAACTGCAAAGCTTCTGAACATTTCAATGCCTGTTATTGAAAAAGGACTGCTCTCATTCTCCGGAACAGACCGTCGTTTTGAATACAAGGGCACTTTGGACGGCATTACAATTGTTGATGACTATGCACATCATCCAACAGAGATTAAAGCAACTTTAAAGGCTGCAAAGCATTACCCACACAACGAACTGTGGTGTGTGTTCCAGCCTCATACTTACACACGTACAAAAGCGTTTTTCAATGAATTTGCAGAAGCACTTTCTCACGCAGACCATCTGGTACTTGCTGATATTTATGCCGCACGTGAGACGGACAACCTTGGTGTTTCTTCCAAGGCTCTTGCAGAAGAAGTGAAAAAGCTTGGCACAGACGCTTACTACTTCCCAAGTTTTGCAGAGATTGAAGATTTCTTAAAAGAGCACTGCTCTGCGGGTGATCTCCTGATCACAATGGGTGCCGGAGATGTTGTAAATATCGGAGAAGATTTGTTAAAATGATGAATGCAATAAAATTATCCAATCATTTTCAAAGCAATGCCACTCTTGTCTCTAATTATTTTATTGACAATTATATGGCTACCGCAAATGGTGAGTTTGTAAAAGTTTATCTTTTTTTGCTAAGGCATATGGAGGATTCTTCTATGAACCTTACTATTTCCGGCATTGCGGATTGTTTGAATAATACGGAGAATGATATTTTGCGTGCCTTCCGCTATTGGGAAAGTAATGGACTGCTAAAGCTCGAATACGATTGCGAACACACAATTTCCGGAATCGAACTCCTGCAGACAGGACAATCTCCGGCAAACAATATCAGCAAAGAAAGTATTCCTGCGATTGCAACTACATCCAAGGAAGCTTCCATCACATCTGTATATAGCGAAGAGACTCATGCAGAAACTAAAGTACCTAAACAAGAATCTTCAACAGCACCTAGCGATACTGTGCCGAACAAGAATAAACACGCTTCTGATTCTTCGATGGAAAAGAAAGAGTTAAGATCACTTTTATTCATAGCAGAACAGTATCTTGGAAAAACTTTATCTCATACAGATGTCGAAGCAATTACATATTTTTATAAAGATCTAGGTATGTCAGCCAGACTGATTGAATACCTGATTGAATCTTGTGTAGAAAGCGGACATAAAAGTATCCATTACATTCAAAAGGTTGCTTTATCGTGGGCTGATGAAGGTATTGCAAGTGTAGAACAAGCACGGCGTAATTCTGCTAATTATAATAAAAACTGCTATACTGTATTAAATGCATTTGGCATCAAAAATCGTGGACCGGCCGACTCTGAGCTTGTCTATATCAAAAAATGGACAGATGAGATGGGATTTTCTCTTGATATTGTTCAGGAGGCTTGCCGACGTACAATTTCCGCTACACATCAGCCAAGTTTTGAATATACAGATACAATTTTAGAACGTTGGCAGCAGAACAATGTACACCACTTAAATGACATTACTGCATTGGATACCGTGTTCCAAAAAGAAAAACAGGCACGAAGAAACGTATCAAAATCTAAGCCGGTCACAAAAAACCTGAATAATTTTGAGCGACGTGCTTATGATATGGATTCATTAGAAGAACAATTATTAAACAGTAATTAGAAGGAGTAGTATCGTGGGACTAACGAATTCACAATACCAGACAATCATGCGTGAATATGAGCAAAAGCAGCTTAAAAGCCATGACATTCTCACGCAACACTATGAAGATGTATATAAGAAATTACCGGAATTCAAATCACTGGATGAATCAATTTCAATTATGTCAGTCCAATATGGCAGACGACTGCTCGACGGTGATGAGGGTGCTTTAGATTCTTTAAAAGAGGAGCTTAGCATCTTGCGAAGCAGTAAACAACAGTTGCTTACCTCTGCCGGTTTTCCTGCTGATTACCTTGAACCAGTATATGAATGTCCTGACTGCAAGGATACCGGTTATATTGGAAATGCAAAGTGCCGTTGCTTTAAACGTGCTATCACAAAACTGCTTTATGAACAATCTAACTTGAAGGGCATTCTGGAATCCGAGAATTTTGATACATTTTGTCTTGATTATTATTCTGACCGACAGTTGGATCCAAAAACAGGGAAAACATCTCGTGCTATTATGGAGCACGCTTATCAGACTTGTAAAAATTTTGTTCAGAATTTTGGACATACATCCGACAATATTTTTCTTTACGGAGATGTCGGTGTCGGAAAGACTTTTCTTTCCAATTGCATCGCCAGAGATTTAATCGATGCCGGGTACTCTGTTCTCTATTATTCGGCGCCAAATTTATTCAACATTCTGGCTCAGGGAACATTTGATCATAATGATTATGAATCAAAGCAAATGCAGCAATATGTTTATGATTGCGATTTACTGATCGTAGACGATTTAGGAACCGAGCTTGCCAATGCATTTACGGCTTCTCAGTTCTTTACCTGCATTAATGAAAGACTTTTAAACATGAAATCGACCGTTGTCTCAACGAACCTTTCACTGGATTCGTTGGCAGACCTATACACAGAACGTTCTTTTTCACGAATCACCAGTAACTATATCTTGCTGAAATTATTCGGCGATGATATTAGAATAATTAAAAAAATACGCGCTAATAGGGAGGGCAAATAATGCTGCACAGAAGTGAACTCAATTTAGAAAATATTCCAGTAGGAGCCTTAGGAATCATTCCTGTTACAGGATGCGAAGCTCTTGGTAACAAAGTCAATGATTATCTTGTAAAATGGAGAAAAGAGAGTGCTCATCAATACAAAGATGATGTTGCATTTACAGGATATGAAAAAGATTCATTTATCATCAATGCCAAAGTACCTCGTTTTGGTTCTGGAGAAGCAAAAGGTATTATCAACGAATCTGTACGTGGTAAAGACCTTTATCTGATGGTAGATGTATGTAATTACAGCTTAACTTATTCATTGACAGGAAACATTAACCACATGTCTCCTGATGATCATTATCAGAACCTGAAACGTGTTATCGCTGCTGTTGGTGGAAAGGGTCGTCGTATCAACGTAATCATGCCTTTCTTATACGAAAGCCGTCAGCACAAAAGAACAGGACGTGAGTCTCTTGACTGTGCTCTTGCACTTCAGGAGCTTGTACGTATGGGCGTTGACAACATCATCACATTTGATGCACATGATCCACGTGTCCAGAACGCAATCCCACTTAGCGGATTTGAAACAGTTTCACCAACATACCAGTTTATCAAAGGTCTTCTGCGCACAGTAAAAGATCTTAAAATCGACAGCGAACACATGATGGCAATCAGCCCGGATGAAGGTGGTACAAACCGTGCCGTTTATCTTGCCAACGTACTTGGTCTTGATATGGGTATGTTCTACAAGAGAAGAGATTATACCAAAATCGTAGACGGACGTAATCCTATCGTTGCCCACGAATTCCTTGGTTCTTCTGTAGAAGGAAAAGATGTAATCATCATTGATGATATGATTTCTTCCGGAGACAGTATCATCGAAGTTGCTACTGAACTGAAACGCAGAAAAGCTAACCGCATCTATGCTGCTGCAACATTTGGTCTTTTCACAAATGGACTGGCTAAATTCGATGAAGCATATGAAAAAGGAATTATCCATGGTATCTTGACAACAAACCTGATTTATCAGACACCTGAGTTATTGTCAAAACCTTATTATATCAACTGTGACATGAGCAAATACATTGCTTTAATCATTGACACATTAAACCATGATGGTTCCTTAAGCGATATTCTGAGTCCAAACGAAAGAATTCAGGAAGTACTTCACAAATACAACAATGGCGAAGAGATTTAATATCTCTTTTCTATAAACTGTTGCTGATTAAAAAAGCAACAAAACATTTACTTTTTACAAGATAGAATCTTGTATCTCTAACAGCAAACATAGGAGACAGTTCTATTAAATCAGACAGCTTCAGCATGACTGATTTAATAGAACTGTCTCCCATTAAAAATTATTACTTTCGGCATTCTTTTCTGTATTTTGTCGGCGAAGTTCCATAAAATTCACTAAATACCCTATAAAAATGGTCTGAACTGTTATATCCAACCTTAGTAGCAATTTCTTCAATTGAGCTGTCTGTTTTTTCTAGTAGATCTGTTGCAATTTTCATCTTTAATTTCTTTACAATAACCGAAAAAGTTGAACCCGTATTCTCCTTTATTATTTTAGATAAATAAGGAACAGAATAATGGAATATTCTGGAAAGTTCAGGTAAAGTAACTGTAGTATAATGACTTTGAATATAACGCAGAATAGGAGCATAATCCAAACCATTATCATAGCTGGAAAACTGACTGTATGTCTGATAATTACGTAATATACTTACAAAAAGAAGATTCAACCAATGTATATTGCTTTGATTTACATATTTATCGTATTGAAAATTTTCTAAAAATAATTCTTTTACAATAAATCTTACTTCTGGAAAACTGCTTGTATGAAAAAGAAGATAATTTGGTTTTTCTGCATCAGACAAAATCTTCCTAAAAAATGTAGATAAAATATCATCATTAGAGAGCAATGAGAAAAACGCTTTACTAAAAGTCTGTTGTTTTACTAATATAGGAAAAATCTGTGATTCTCTGCTAAGCAGTCTGGTTGAATGCTTGGTAAAGGGTGACAGAATACAAAAATCTCCTTCTTTTAATATTCTTTTCTCATCTAGAAAGACAAGTTCACATTCTCCTTTAAAGATATAGTTAATTTCAAAGCAATCATGAACATGCATAAAATTTTGAAGTTGCCAAAACTGACTTATAACTGTTAAGTCTGCATTCACAGGAACAATATCAAACCCTGTTTTCTGGGTTAATACTTTATCTGGAAACCGAAAATATAAAGTGCGAATTTTTTTAAGAAATTTGTCATCATCCAACATGGCAAGACCATTGATAGTCGGAAGTTCTGATTCCGAACTAATAAATTTTCTATCTTGATACAATTCCTGAAGTATTTCAAGAAAAGTTGGATAATTGTCATGCGTCTCATTATAAAAGTCAATTCTATCCTGAATATCTCCAATCGAAACATAAAAATTCATAGCAATATTACCTCCTTTTCTTTCAGTATATCGAATTGTCCGAAAAATGCAAATTAAAAAAGGTATGAAATTCTATATAATCAACAGAAGGTTTGCTTAACTATTAATATTAAATGTTAAAAAACGTAGGAAAATTAATATATTGTTTAGAATATTACGGAGAAATTTAAAGAGCGATATGCTATGATTCATTCATCATAAATAACTACTTGTATAAGGAGGAGATGTAGATGAATAAATTTCGTTTGGCAATACCGGTATGGGGAAAAGGTATTTCCAGTAATTACAACCAATTTCTTGGATTTCATACAATAATCGATACAAAAGAAGGCAGTCAGATTACTTTGAGAATCGCTGCGAGAAGTTATTACCGACTATATCTTAATGGAAAAATATGTGCATGTGGACCGGCAAGAACAGCCCGGCATTACTGTAGAATTGATCAACATACATTTCATGTAGTAGGCAGAGTACATATTGCCATAGAAGTAGCCGCTTATAACAAACCTGAAAAATACTGCAACGATTGTACTCTTGAGTCCGGAATGCTGACCGCTGAGATTACAGACAGTAACGGAACAATTCTTGCTGCAACTGGAAAAGAAGGATTTTTGTATACAGAATTGAATTATCGAAAGCCAAATGTTGAAACAATGAGTCATTCACGAGGAATACTCGAATGGTATAAATTAGATGAAAAGAGTCTACAGTGGGTATATGGTAGCAGTCATTTCCAATGGAACATGCCAACCCTTCTTGAAGAAAAGATAGGGTGGCTTCCAAGGAGAGCACCATATGCTTCTTTACAGCCAATTCCTATGTCACATATTGGAGGAATCTGCGATATGATTTCTGATGAAACAGATGATCCTGGATTTGTACTCTCAATTGCCAGAGCATTTAATAAAACATGGTATGAAAACTTGCAGGAAGAAGATCAATTTCTCCAGAAACTACGCGGCTATAAAGAAACACTTTTTACCGGAACATATCAGCTTTCTCAACAACAAAAAAACAACACAGAACTATCAAATACAAAAAGAAAACTTCTTTATCTTGCACCCGGAGAACATCCAGCTTCTGTTATTTTTGAGAACAGAAAAACAGAACTTGGTTTTATAGATTTTGAAATATCAGTTGAAGCTAAAACTGTTGTAGATGTGATCAATAGCGACCACTTATCTGTATATGGCGAACTGCGTGCTAACAGTTATGTTACACGATATGAATTGGAACCTGGAAATTATCATCTGACTACATTTGAACCGAAACTTGTCCGATATATCCGAATGATTTTTACAACAACAGGAAAAATCGAGCTAACATTTCCTCAATTGCTGGATGACAGTTATCCAGATGAAGGAATTTCTTATTTTAGTAGCAGCGACGGAGAACTAAATCAAATCTATGATGGTGCAAGAAGAACGCTTCGTCTAAGCACTCTTGATATTTTCATGGACTGCCCTCAACGCGAAAGAGGTGGATGGTTATGTGACTCACATTTTTCTGCCCAGGCAGCATGGCAGATGTTTGGTAATCTTGGTACAGAAAAAGATTTTATCGAAAATTTCATGAAGACAACAGATATGTGGAAAGGATTTTTCCCAGAAGTTTATCCAGGAAGCAAGTCAGATACGAGCGATCCTGGATTCATCAACTGGTCTTATTGGCTTTTAACAGAATTATGTGATTATTATGATAGATCCGGAGATTTCATCTTTATTGAAAACTGCAGAGAAAGAGTTGAAGAATTTGTATCTGGACTGCTTTCGCTTCGAGGTGACAGCGGTTTGATTGAGACAGAACGTGCTGAATTTGTAGACTGGTCTCTTGCTAATCGTAATTTTGCTTTGAAACCAATCAGCATCCCGAACAACTGTCTTGCTGTCTATATGTTGGAACGCCTCGCAGAACTTTATGGATATGAGGAATGGAAAAAGACTGCCGATGATATGCGGCAAATCATTAATAAACTGGATACAGAAGCAGGAATCTTTGGTGGAGGTGGAGATGGCGCTTCTTTCAAAGATGGAAAGCTGACACGTACAGACTGTCCAACTGAAGGCGGTCAGGCACTTGAATTGTGGAGTAATTTTCATCGTAATGATACAAATTATATTAAGAATTTTGTTCATATGATGGGGCCTTGTCCCGAATATCGCTCCAATCCTAATATCGGAAAAGCAAATCTTTTCATAGGCTTGATGATCCGATTTGATGTACTTGCTAAATTAGGATATGTCCAAGAACTTGTTCGAGAACTAAAAGATATTTATCTTGAAGAATTAAAACTCGGATCAGGTACATTCTTTGAAAATATCAATGCATTTTCCGGATGCCATGGATTTAATGGTATGGCAGGAGCTCTGCTCACTGAAAAGGTATTAGGACTTGGACAACCGATACAAAGACGAAAAACTATTATAATTGAACCTCATCCTGGAAACCTTAGATGGGCAGAAGGAGCAGCCAAATGTGAAGATGGAATTATATTTCTTAAATGGTCTGCAGATGCAGATTTACACAAACTGAGGATTAGCCTAACACTTCCAGAAGGATGGACGGCCGATTTCCACCGGGCATTTGAGTTGTCAGGATGGCAGATAGAAATGAACGGAACACTCTTATAAGTATATTAGAAATAAAATATCAGTATCTTTATACAAAATAGATTCAGTAAAAAAGGGCGGATATCCCGATCGGATATCCGCCCTTTTTACATCTCATCTTATATTCGAACTACAGAAGTCCTCCGATTGAAAGGAACAGTGGAGCAAATACAAGTGATACTACTGTCATAAGTTTGATCAGGATGTTAATAGATGGACCTGATGTATCTTTGAATGGGTCACCTACTGTATCACCAACTACTGCTGCTTTGTGAGCCTCACTACCTTTTCCGCCATGATGTCCTTCTTCGATGTATTTCTTAGCGTTGTCCCATGCACCACCGGCATTTGACATAAAGATAGCCATCAGAACACCTGTTACAAGAGCTCCTGCAAGAAGTCCTCCAAGAGACTCAACACCAAGAACGATACCAACTAACAATGGTACGATAACTGCCATCAATCCTGGAAGAAGCATTTCGTGAAGAGCTGCTGATGTAGAGATAGATACACATGATGTATAATCTGGTTTATCCTCACCCTTCATGATGCCTGGTTTCTCACGGAACTGACGTCTAACTTCCTCGATCATCTTGTATGCAGCCTTAGATACAGACTCCATAGTAAATGCTGAGAAAAGGAATGTCAGCATACCACCGATAAAGATACCGATGATTACTTTATAGCTAAGTAAGTCGATTGAATCAAGCTTTACTGCCTGTGCATAAGATACAAACAAAGCTAAAGCTGTAAGAGCTGCAGATCCGATAGCGAATCCTTTACCCATAGCTGCTGTTGTGTTACCAACTGAATCAAGTTTATCTGTAATCTCACGAACAGAATCATCCAGACCTGACATCTCTGCGATACCACCTGCATTATCTGCGATTGGGCCATAAGCATCAACGGCAACTGTGATACCTGTTGTAGAAAGCATACCTACCGCTGCAAGAGCAATACCATACAGTCCATCAACTTTGTAAGAGATAAAGATTGCTACACAGATCAAAAGCAGAGGAATAGCTGTTGACTGCATACCTACTGCAAGACCACTGATGATTGTTGTAGCTGCACCTGTTTCAGACTGCTCACCGATTTTCTTAACCGGATTGTAATCTGCAGATGTGTAATATTCTGTAACATTACCAATGATAACACCAACGATCAGACCAGCAATTACTGCGATTGCTGCTTCGAATCCGTCGAATAATACTTTACTTAATACAACAGAAGCGATTACTACGATGATAGCAGAAGCATAGTCACCTTTTGTAAGTGCTTTCTGTGGGTTTGCATTCTCTCCACCTTTAACGAAGAATGTTCCGAGAATAGAAGCGATCAAACCACAAGCTGCAATTGCAAGTGGGAATAATACACCAGAAACTGTTGCTGTCACTGCTCCAAGAGTCAATGCTGAAACAAGTGATCCAACATAAGACTCGAATAAGTCAGCTCCCATACCAGCAACGTCACCTACGTTGTCACCTACGTTATCAGCGATAACTGCTGGGTTACGTGGGTCATCTTCTGGGATACCAGCTTCAACTTTACCTACAAGGTCAGCACCAACGTCTGCTGCTTTTGTATAGATACCACCACCTACACGAGCAAACAGAGCAATTGAAGAAGCTCCTAAACTGAATCCTGACAATACGTCAACATTCTTTGTTACGATATAAACGATACTTACACCAAGCGCTCCAAGACCTGCTACACACATACCCATAACAGCTCCACCAGAGAAAGCAATTGAAAGTGCTTTATTCATTCCACTTGTTCTTGCTGCATTAGCTGTTCTTACGTTAGCTTTTGTAGCAACTGTCATACCACAGTATCCTGCGATTGTTGAGAACAGAGCTCCGACAACGAAGCATACTGCTGTCACCCAGCTGATTCCAAATCCGATTAATACGAACAATACTGCCACGAAGATAACCAGGATCTTGTACTCAGCCATCAAGAAGGCACGAGCGCCTTCAGCGATTGCATCTGCAATCTCTTTCATTCTGTCTGTTCCGACATCTTCTTTGCTTACTTTTGCTGCAAGGTAAGCTGCAAACAACAGTGCAAGTACTGCTGCTACCGGAACAAGAAACATCATGTTTTCCATTGTTTCATCCTCCCTAAAAAATAAATAATCCCTATCGACATACCCTTTTTCCTATATATTCTGTACGCCGCAGTGAAAAATCCACAACACAGTAAATTTTTCAGCTTTTATAATTATACCTTTTTACACTTTTTATTGCAAGTATTTCTTTCTAATCTTGCAAATGCTTACACAATTTGTACATTTTCTACAAACCAATTTCCTATAATGCGCATTTTTTACACTTTTTTGTTCTGCACCTAAATTTTTTTATGCATATCTAATGAATTTTTAGTATAAATATAATTCACATTATGCAAATATCCGATGAATAATGAATAGAAATATAACTTTCTTCGGTTATGCAAATTCGACAAATCATACAATTTTTCACAAAAAAGAGGTTCTGTGTCCGTCTCTTCAACTTTCACAAAACCTCTTTTATAATCCATAAATTATGAAATCTTATTCTTCAGAATCTTCTTCTGTTATTACATCAGCTTCTGTATCTGTTACTTCTTCAACAGCATTATCCTCTGTTGGAAGTTCATCAGCAAAATCTATATCCTCATCAAAGTCAATGTCTTCATCAACTTTTACATCTGTATTCAGATGTACTTCACGATATTTTTCCATACCTGTACCTGCCGGAATATGTTTACCAATGATAACATTTTCCTTCAATCCTACAAGGTGGTCAACTTTTCCTTTGATAGCAGCTTCTGTTAAGACTTTTGTTGTCTCCTGGAATGATGCTGCTGACATAAATGAATCTGTTGCAAGAGATGCTTTTGTAATACCAAGCATGATCTGCTCTCCTGTTGCAGCTTCTTTTCCTTCTGCTACCATCTGCTCGTTTACATCCTCAAATTCAAGCACATTTACCATACTTCCCGGAAGGAATGAAGTATCTCCATTTTCCTCGATGCGAATCTTCTTCAACATCTGACGTACAATAACCTCGATATGCTTATCATTGATTTCTACACCCTGCAGACGATATACTCGCTGTACTTCGCGAAGGAGATAATCCTGAGCGGCACGTAAACCTTTGATCTTCAGGATATCATGTGGATTAACGCTACCTTCTGTCAGCTCATCACCGGCTTCAAGCACCTGTCCATCCTGTACCTTAATACGAGAACCATATGGAATCAAGTATGCTTTTGATTCACCTGTCTCATCATTTGTTACAATAACTTCACGTTTTTTCTTTGTATCACTAATGTTTGCAACACCTGCAAATTCTGTGATGATAGCAAGACCCTTAGGTTTTCTTGCCTCGAAAAGCTCCTCGACACGAGGAAGACCCTGTGTGATATCGTCTCCGGCTACACCACCACTATGGAATGTACGCATAGTAAGCTGTGTACCTGGCTCTCCGATTGACTGAGCAGCGATAATACCAACAGCCTCACCTACCTGAACGGCTTCTCCTGTTGCCATGTTTGCACCGTAACACTTCGTACAAACACCATTCTTACACTTACATGTAAGGATTGTACGGATCTTCACTTCTTCAAGTGGTTTCCCATTTCTGTCTACACCCTTCTTCATAACTTTTTCAGCACGAAGTGGTGTAATCATATGATTCTTCTTAACGATGACATTGCCATCTTTATCTTTGATATCTTCGCAAGAGAAACGTCCTGTGATACGTTCCTGCAAGCTTTCGATTTCTTCATTACCATCCATAAATGCTTTTACATACATTCCTGGAATTTCTCTTCCTGTTCCTTCTACACAGTCGCTGTCATGAATAATCAATTCCTGTGATACGTCAACAAGACGTCTTGTAAGGTAACCTGAATCGGCTGTACGAAGAGCTGTATCTGACATACCTTTTCGAGCTCCATGTGCTGACATGAAGTACTCCAATACGTCCAGACCTTCACGGAAGTTTGATTTGATAGGCAACTCGATTGTACGACCTGTTGTATCAGCCATCAATCCACGCATACCTGCAAGCTGTTTGATCTGTTTATCAGAACCACGGGCTCCTGAGTCTGCCATCATGAAGATGTTGTTATATTTATCCAGACCTGTAAGCAGAGCCTCTGTCAGCTTATCATCACTGTTTTTCCATGTTTCTACAACTTCTTTGTAACGCTCTTCTTCTGTAATAAGACCACGCTTATAGTTCTTCGTAATCTTATCAACTGTATTCTGTGCCTCTTCGATAATCTGTGGTTTCTCAGGTGGCACTGTCATATCTGAAATAGATACTGTCATAGCAGCTCTTGTTGAATATTTGTAACCGATTGCTTTTACATCATCAAGTACTTCTGCTGTCTGAGTAGCACCGTGTGTATTGATTACTTTCTCAAGAATCTGTTTTAACTGTTTCTTTCCTACGTGGAAATCAACTTCCAGTAACAATTCATTACCTTCTACTTCACGATCTACGAATCCAAGATCCTGTGGAATAATCTCATTGAATAACATACGTCCCAATGTTGCATGGATAATACCAGTTACTTCTCTTCCATCTGCCATTGTCTTATGCACACGCACTTTAATCTTAGAGTGTAATGTCACATATCCATTTTCATATGCAAGGATTGCTTCATTCAAATCTTTGAAGAACATTCCCTCGCCCTTAGAACCTGGTCTTTCCTGTGTCAGATAGTAAATACCAAGTACCATATCCTGTGAAGGAACGGCTACCGGTCCACCATCAGATGGTTTCAACAGGTTGTTTGGTGAAAGCAAGAGGAAACGGCATTCTGCCTGTGCTTCCTGTGACAACGGTACATGGACCGCCATCTGGTCTCCATCGAAGTCGGCATTGAAGGCTGTACATACCAATGGATGCAGCTTAATAGCTTTACCTTCTACAAGGATTGGCTCGAACGCCTGAATACCAAGTCTGTGAAGTGTAGGGGCACGGTTCAACATAACCGGATGCTCTTTGATTACTTCTTCCAGAATATCCCATACTTCCGGCTGAAGTCTTTCTACCATTTTCTTCGCATTTTTAATATTATGTGCTGTTCCCTTTGCTACAAGCTCTTTCATAACAAATGGTTTAAACAGCTCGATTGCCATCTCTTTTGGAAGACCACACTGATAAATCTTAAGTTCAGGTCCTACTACGATAACGGAACGTCCAGAGTAGTCTACACGTTTACCAAGCAGGTTCTGACGGAAACGTCCTGATTTACCTTTCAGCATGTCAGAGAGAGATTTCAGTGCTCTGTTTCCAGGTCCTGTAACCGGACGGCCACGACGACCATTGTCGATCAACGCATCTACCGCTTCCTGAAGCATTCTCTTTTCGTTGCGGACGATGATATCCGGAGCTCCGAGTTCGAGAAGTCTCTTCAGACGGTTATTTCTATTGATAATTCTTCTATATAAGTCATTTAAGTCAGATGTTGCAAAACGTCCACCATCCAGCTGTACCATTGGACGTAAGTCTGGTGGGATAACCGGAATTGCTGTTAAGATCATCCACTCTGGTCTGTTTCCAGACTCGCGGAATGCTTCTACAACTTCCAGACGTTTCACGATTCTTGCACGTTTCTGTCCTGAAGCATTCTCAAGAGAAGCCTGCAGCTCTGCATACTCTTTCTCAAGATCAATTGCTTCCAATAATTCTTTAATGGATTCAGCACCCATACCTACACGGAATGATTTGCCCCATTTTTCTTTTGCTTCCTGATATTCAGACTCAGAAAGAATCTGTTTGTACTGAAGATCTGTCTCTCCTTTATCAAGTACGATATAAGATGCAAAATACAGTACTCTCTCCAATGTTCTTGGTGAGATATCCAGAATCAATCCCATACGGCTAGGAATTCCCTTGAAATACCAAATATGAGAAACCGGAGCTGCCAGGGCAATATGTCCCATACGCTCACGACGGACGGAGGCCTTTGTGACCTCAACGCCGCATCGATCGCAGACAACACCTTTATAACGAATCTTTTTGTATTTACCGCAGTGGCATTCCCAGTCCTTGCTAGGTCCGAAAATACGCTCGCAGAAAAGACCGTCTTTCTCAGGTTTCAATGTTCTATAGTTAATTGTTTCCGGCTTTGTAACTTCGCCTTTTGACCATTCTAAGATTGTTTCCGGTGAAGCCAGACCGATTTTGATTGCATCAAACGATAACTGCTGGTTTTCCTGTTCATTATTTGTTGGCATAAAGTTGGCTCCTCCTATTCTTCGTCCATAAATTCATCGAAATCAATTATTTCGTTTTCATCGAAATCTTCTGGTTCCTCTTCCTGCTCTACATTCTCAAGTTCTCCGTCTACGAATTCCTGTTCTGTATAGCCATGATCTTTATAAGACTCCTCATCACGATATCTTCTGTCGCCTTCGATAATTGCATTCAGGTTTGTATTACCGTAATCAACAGATTCCATCATCTTGACTTCTTCGAATTCATTCTCTCCAGTTTCACGAAGCACACGAACATCCAGAGCAAGTGACTGCAACTCTTTGAGCAGTACTTTGAATGATTCCGGTACTCCTGGTTCAGGGATATTCTCTCCCTTGATAATTGCTTCGTATGTCTTCACACGTCCTACAACGTCATCTGATTTTACAGTCAGGATTTCCTGAAGTGTATAAGATGCACCATAAGCTTCCAGTGCCCATACCTCCATCTCTCCGAAACGCTGTCCACCGAACTGAGCTTTACCACCCAGTGGCTGCTGTGTAACCAATGAGTAAGGACCAGTTGAACGTGCGTGGATCTTATCATCAACCAAGTGATGCAGTTTCAAGTAGTGCATGTGTCCGATTGTTACCGGGCTGTCGAAATATTCTCCTGTACGACCATCTCTCAGACGAACTTTTCCGTCACGAGAAAGCGGTACACCTTTCCAGAGTTTTCTGTGTTCTCTGTTATCTGACAGATACTGCAGTACTTCCGGAAGTAATTCTTCTCCATGCTTCTTCTCGAACTCATCCCATTCTAAGTTTACATAATCATTTGCCAGGTCGAGTGTATCCATGATATCGTTCTCGTTTGCACCATCAAATACTGGTGTAGCTACGTTGAATCCAAGTGCTTTTGCAGCAAGACTCAAGTGGATCTCCAATACCTGTCCGATATTCATACGAGAAGGTACACCCAATGGGTTCAATACGATATCCAGTGGACGTCCGTTTGGAAGATATGGCATATCTTCTACAGGAAGTACACGGGAAACAACACCCTTGTTACCATGACGACCAGCCATTTTATCTCCTACAGAAATCTTTCTCTTCTGTGCGATATAGATACGTACAGACTGGTTAACTCCCGGAGATAATTCATCTCCGTTCTCTCTTGTAAATACTTTCGCATCTACAATGATTCCATATTCTCCGTGAGGTACTTTCAGAGATGTATCTCTTACTTCACGTGCTTTCTCACCAAAGATTGCTCTTAACAAACGCTCTTCTGCTGTCAGCTCTGTCTCTCCCTTAGGAGTTACTTTACCAACAAGGATATCCCCTGCACGAACCTCGGCACCAATACGGATAATACCTCTTTCATCCAGATCTTTAAGTGCATCATCACCAACACCCGGAATGTCTCTTGTAATTTCTTCTGGTCCTAATTTTGTATCACGTGCTTCTGCTTCATACTCTTCGATATGAACAGATGTGTATACATCATCCTGTACCAGTCTTTCACTAAGAAGAACAGCATCCTCGTAGTTGTAACCTTCCCATGTCATAAATCCGATCAATGGGTTTTTACCAAGAGCCATCTCTCCATTCGATGTAGAAGGACCATCTGCGATAACCTGTCCTTTTTCTACTCTTTCGCCCTTGTCTACGATTGGAATCTGATTGTAACAGTTACTCTGGTTACTTCTCAGATACTTGATTAATTTATATGTTTTCTTACTTTCATCATCGTGACGGATTGTAATATCTGTAGATGTTGAACGCTCTACAACACCTGCCTCGTCTGCAACAACACATACACCTGAGTCAACTGCAGATTTCACCTCAAGTCCTGTACCTACTACCGGTGCTTCTGTAGAAAGAAGCGGTACTGCCTGACGCTGCATGTTGGATCCCATCAGGGCACGGTTAGCATCATCATTCTGAAGGAATGGAATCAATGCTGTAGCAACAGAGAATACCATCTTAGGTGATACATCCATGTAATCGAATTTATTTCTCTCATACTCCTGTGTCTCTTCGCGGTAACGACCAGATACATTCTTATGAATGAAATGTCCTTCTTCATCCAAAGGCTCATTCGCCTGTGCTACATGGTAATTATCTTCTTCATCTGCTGTCATATATACAACTTCATCTGTTACGATCGGATTTACCGGATCTGTTTTATCAATCTTACGATATGGAGCTTCTACAAAACCATATTCGTTAATTCTTGCATAACATGCAAGTGAGTTGATCAGACCGATGTTAGGTCCTTCAGGTGTCTCTACAGGACACATTCTTCCATAATGAGAATAGTGTACATCTCGTACCTCGAATCCGGCACGGTCTCTTGACAAACCACCTGGTCCTAACGCAGACAGACGTCTTTTATGTGTCAACTCTCCCAATGGGTTGTTCTGATCCATGAACTGTGACAACTGTGAAGAACCAAAGAATTCTTTAACAGCTGCTGTAACCGGTTTAATGTTGATCAGTGACTGTGGTGATACACCATCCTGATCCTGAGTTGTCATACGTTCACGAACAACTCTCTCTAAACGTGAAAGTCCGATTCTGTACTGATTCTGGAGAAGTTCTCCGACAGCACGAATACGACGGTTACCCAAATGGTCGATATCATCATCATTACCCATACCATATTCCAGATGCATATTGTAGTTAATAGAAGCCATGATATCTTCTTTTGTAATATGCTTTGGAATCAAATCGTGAATATCTCTGCGGATAGATTCTTTTAATTCATCAATATCTCCTGCAGACTCTTCAATCAGTCCTGCCAATACAGGATAATATACCTGCTCTGTAACGCCAACTTCCTCTGGATCGATATCTACTACTGCCTGCAGATCAACCATCATATTAGAAAGAATCTTGATATTACGTGATGTATCTTCTCCTTCTACCCAAATGTATGGTGCTGCTGCATTCTGAATCTCTTTTGCAAGTTCTCTTGTAATTTTTGTTCCTTTTTCAGCAACAACTTCACCTGTGATCTGGCTTACTACATCTTCTGCCAGAACCTGTCCTGTCACACGATTCTTCAGAGCCAGTTTCTTATTAAATTTATAACGTCCTACTTTTGCAAGGTCATAACGTCTTGCATCGAAGAACATGCTTGTGATCAAACTTTCAGCACTATCTACTGCAAGTGGCTCACCCGGACGAATCTTCTTATATAATTCCAAAAGACCTTCCTGATAACTCTCAGAAGTATCTTTTCCAAAACTTGCAAGAATCTTAGGTTCCTCACCGAACAACTCTACGATCTCTGCATTTGTACCAACGCCAAGAGCACGAATCAACACTGTGATTGGCACTTTTCTTGTACGGTCAACACGTACATAGAAAACGTCATTGGAGTCTGTCTCATATTCCAACCATGCTCCACGGTTTGGAATTACTGTAGATGAATATAATTCTTTTCCGAGTTTATCATGAGCAATACCATAATAAATTCCTGGGGAACGAACGAGCTGACTTACGATAACACGCTCAGCACCATTGATTACAAATGTTCCTGTCTTTGTCATCAGCGGAAGATCTCCCATGAAAATTTCATGCTCATTGATCTCATCAGTCTCTTTGTTGTAAAGTCTTACTCTTACTTTCAGAGGTGCAGCATATGTTGCATCACGTTCTCTACACTCTTCAATTGTGTACTTCACTTCATCCTCGCAGAGTCTGAAATCAACAAATTCCAGGCTGAAATGACCGCTATAATCAGCGATTGGTGAAATATCATCAAATACCTCTTTCAGACCAGACTCCAGAAACCACTCATAAGAGTTCTTCTGAACTTCGATAAGATTCGGCATCTCTAATACTTCTTTTTGTCTGGAATAGCTCATACGTGAACTTTTTCCGTTTGTGATGGGACGAATTCTGTTTTTCTCCATTGACGTTTCACTCCTCATATATTTTTTTGCGGGCTCCAATTGCCCAGTTAATACTCCACTTTTCTATTATCGGTAAAACAAGGCTTCGTTTTTTACAATCTACAACGCCTAGCTTTCCACAATAGCGCATTTTCTACTATAGCACATCTTCCATTTGAATGTCAACATGTTTTTCAAAATTTTCTTGACATTTTTATGTTTTTGTGGTATATAAGCGAAACAAAAAGCGGCAGCTACGTCCAAGAATTGTCTCTTGGACATAGCTGCCGCTCTATAACACTCTCTAATTGTATAAGAACAACAATTATTTAAGGTTAACTTCAGCACCTTCAGCTTCAAGTTTAGCTTTGATATCTTCAGCTTCTGCTTTAGAAACAGCTTCTTTAACTACCTTTGGAGCTCCGTCTACAAGCTCTTTAGCTTCTTTCAGTCCAAGACCTGTGATCTCACGAACTGCTTTGATAACTTTAACTTTTGCTGATCCAGCAGATACAAGTTCTACGTCGAACTCATCTTTCTCTGCTGCAGCTGCTCCAGCATCTCCTGCTGCTGCAACTACAACACCTGCTGCTGCAGATACACCAAATTCTTCTTCACATGCTTTTACTAATTCATTTAACTCTAATACTGATAACTCTTTGATCGCTTCGATCATTTCAGCTGTTGTCATTTTAGCCATTTTAATATCCTCCATTATTTTCATATTATAGGTTTATAAATATCATTCTTCCGAATCATATCATACACAGTGTATTCATCTCAAACCACCATGTTTTGGATGTCTTACTCCTCTGTTGCTGTTTCTTCAGCTGGGGCTTCTGTAGCTGTTTCAGCTTCACCATCCTGCTCTGCAATCTGTTTGATAACACGAGCGAAGTTTGTAATAGGTGACTGCATACTTCCAAGTAATCTTGAAAGAAGTACTTCTCTTGAAGGGATCTTTGCAAGTTCTGTTAATCCTGCAACATCATATACTGTTCCTTCAACTACACCTGCTTTCAGTTCAAGCTTATCTGCTTCTTTAGCGAAGTTACAGATAATTCTTGCTGGAGCTGTTGCGTCATCTTTAGAAATAGCGATTGCGCTTGGTCCTTCCAAAAATTCATCCAGACCTGCAAACTCTGTTCCTTCAAACGCTCTCTTCATCATAGTGTTTTTACATACTTTGTAAATAACACCTGCTTCTCTAAGCTGTTTACGAAGCTCTGTATCCTGTGCTACTGTAAGTCCACGGTAGTCAACAAGTACGATTGACTGAGCGTCTTTAATGTCTTCAGCGATAGCTGCTACGATTGGTTGTTTTAATTCAACTTTTGCCACGTTCCGGTGCACCTCCTTATTAGATTTGTATGACTGCTAGAAGGTTGCTTTAAGCAAATAAAAACCTCCATGCCCAAAGACACAGAGGTTTACAAATTTCATCTTCATTCGAAATCTTGTCTTCCTCGGCAGGCGTCATCATACTTACGCTTTACAGCACCTGCTGTCTTCGGCAGTCAATTGCTATATTAGATTAGCATTAATTTAGCAAGATGTCAAGTGTTTTTTCTTTTATTTTTTACTTTTTTCACTCATGTATGCGAAAAGTTCATATCCTCAATCCAAACGATATGTATTCTGTTTGATTCACTTCAGCATTCTCCAATGTCAATTTTCCCTCATGTTCTTTTACCGTTCTGTTTAACTTATACAATCCAATCCCATGATTACTCACATCATTTTTCTTCGTTGAATATCCTTTTTTGAAAATATTTTTACAAAATTCCGGCGTAAGATGCGGTCCGACATTTTTAATTTCAAATACTAATTTGTCATCTTGCGAGCCAATCTTCGCCAATATTGTTCCGCCTTCATTCGTTGCTTCAATTGCATTATCAATCAGGATTCCCAAGCATTCAATCACCTCATATTCCGTACAGGTCGTTCTAATTACATATTGTTCAATATCCAGATGTAATTCTTTTTCCTCTTTATCTGCCTGACGAATTTTACTGAACAAAAATCCACTTACCAAATGCATATTCAATTTTAGCAAATTCATTTCGAAATCAGGAAGCATATCATGCTCCGTTGTTTTCAACAAAGCCCCCTTTAACGATTCAAAATCTTCACATACATATGCAAGGGCATGAATACTTTGAAGTTTATTGTGATAATCGTGTTGTCTGATTCGCACTTGCTCGATTAATCCTTCTATAATCGGAAGATATTCCTCGTATACTTGCACACATTTTTGCTGTTCTTTCTGCTTAAAATAATGATAAACCTCTCCAACATTTTCAATAATAAGAATCAGCATAATTCCAACGATAATCAAATAATTTGAAATAAAATGTTCTGTTTTCAATCGTGCATACATAACTACCATAAATAGAACCAAGAAGCTATTTATTATTACCAATAACATTAAAATGTTCCATCTTGAAATCGCTTCATATACTTTACGTAAAGGAATATAGCGATAGGCAAGCCACGCTAATAACAAAACAATTATCATGCCTCCTATCGGCGCTATTCCATGAAATATTCCCGCAGGAGTCAAATTCCAAATAGGTAATTGAACAACCTCCGTCAACATTATCCACATATCCCCCAAGACGTATATTATAAATATTCGAACAAAAGAAATTCTAGCCAGATATTCTAAACAAACTAGCATAGCCAAATTACTTATGACCATTTGTATTGCTGTTGAAAGTTGAAAAAAACACAAAAAGCAATTTACTATAGCCGGTATAACAGCAATTTTCAAAAATATTTTTCTTTTCGCCAACGGATATTCTAAAAATCCACATAGCAAGATATAAAACGCCACAAATTCTATGTATGACGTTATAAAGCTTTCTATATACGCATACACTTCTATAATACCCTCCATATGTTTTCAAATGCTTCTTTATATTTACGTCCTACCGGTATTATCTCATTCCCAATATACAACAAACGATTACTCCTATCATATTCCGAAATGCATTTTAAATTCACAATATATTTCCGATGACATCGAAAGAATCCATATCTAAGTATGTTTTCCACCTGCTCCATCGTGTAACTTATAGTTTCATAGCATCCATCTTTTGTATAAATCTGTAACCTTCTATTTATCCCAGGACAAATATAAATAATCGAACGCTCTGGAATACGAATTTCTCCACCCCAAAAATTCTGAAAAGAAAATGTTTCCGGTGCTACTAACGGAGAATGCAGCACATCATCCAGGCACTTATTAATATTTTCTGCTGTATATGGTTTTAAAATGTATCGGAAACACCCCGTATCAGACAATGCCGCCTGAATTTTTTCTGGAACAGAAGTAATATAGATAATCGGTGTATATTTATAAGGAATAATCGAGCGTATATAATTCCCAAGTTGTAGCCCACCCTCATCGCCATCCTTCTCATCCAACTTCATATCAAGCAAAAATACATCATACTTCTTTCCGGCACAAAATATCTTCGCTTTTTCTAATGTTGTACAAATATCTGCAACTATATTTTCTTTTCGTCTTTCCAATATTATTTTCAATGCTTCGCACTGTTCTGCTTCATCATCTACAATTAATATGTTGTACATTATCCGTTTCCCCTTCTTTGCTTTTCAATAATCACTTTCATTATATCTTTATCTTTCCAATTCAGCAACGAAACATCTTTGTCATTCACGCTCAATAATTAGCTGTTCATGTTTAAGTTATCCGAAAATTATAGTTTTATTTCTTGATTGATGATACGATTAGTCCATGGAAAAGTTAAATAATTTTATTATTACACAAACAATTTCTTGGTTAACAACAAATCGTACCTTAGAGCATTTATCAAAAATAAAAGTAGAATATAGCCTTCTCATCATTCTCTCTGAATTTGAGAAACTTTTAGCACTCGCCATCATATTCGCTTTAACTAATCATTTTACTGAGTTCCTACAAATTTTATTTTGTTTAACTTTAACGAAACATTTTCTTGGTGGAATTCACTTGAAAACGGTATTGCAATGTTTTGGCTTAACACTAATAGTATTAGAATGTATTATTCATTTGGGAAATTGTATTCAGTTTGCGTATAGCACCAAATTCCTTATTTACATTTTAGAAGTGCTTTTGGTTATTTTATTTGCGCCAATACAATCTGAAAACAAAAATGACATAAGTTTTTCTGAACGAATTAAATTTAAATTCAAAGGAATAATTTCTATTCTTTTTATAATTTCTATATCTAATATATTACAAGTGGGGAAGGAGAGTTACATGTTATGTACACTTTTAGTAGTAGAAATTGAAACCATTATTGCTTTATCATTTTCAGTTCGAAAGAAAGAGAGGAACAAAACAGATGAAAAATCACCAGAAAGACAATAAGCCACTAAAAAATCTCACCATTAAATATTTAGAGCAATTTGCAACAAAATTTGCAAAACAAAGCTCATGCGTCTCCTTATGGGGCGAAGTTACACTGCCCAAAGAATTAAGAAACAGCACTACTCACAATTAACAATTTAATTATCATCTAAATTTTAGGAGGTGTATTATGAAAACTCTTAAGAAATGGCTCTTATTTTTTCTTCTAATTATAGTATTTACTTCTGGTTGTAGTAAATCAACCACAGAAGATAATGGCAAAAAAATCATCAAAGACTTTTTCTCCAACAGTTATGAATACACCGCCACATACTACCGAACAAATGAAGCAAATAAAAAAAGTAAACTCTGTGTATATGAAGGCATGCTAATTCCAAACCCATATCAACAATATGAAAATTTAATCGAAGACTCCAGCCATTCAACTTCATTATTAGCATCCTATAGTTATACATCAAATAATGTAACTTATCGTCGCATGAAACTCCGCAACGAAAACGATACATTTTGGACAGCTGAGCAAATCAGCGAACGTCAAGACGCCATTTATAATCGTCAAAATCTTGTTCTTCGCCTTAAGAAAAAGGAGAAAAATCTTGCAACTTTTTATACAGAATATACAGATACTTTACATTATGATCCAGATGGAAGAAATATAGAAGTACCTTATATCAACCAATTAGAATATATCGTTGATTTAAAAGAACAAGAAATCAAAAAAATTGTAATCAACACCGAAGAGTCCGAAAAAGCTGTTGCAATTGCTTCGCTCATGCAAAATGGTTTTTCAAAAGATGAGGCCGAAAGTAATGTAGTATTGGGAAAAGACTATTTTCACTCAGAAATCATCTTTGAAATCACTAAAGTAAATAACGACTTAGATATTCCAACACCTATACAATAAGAGGTATCACTATGAAAAAATTATTCAGTATTATCCTCACGCTAACTCTTTTCTTAAGTTCATCCATTACAATTTGTGCCGCAGAACGCCAAACCGTTACTCCCCCACAAGATGAACTCATTTCCTTCGAAACCTTACAAGCTCTTTTTCCTGATGTTTCATTAAACAAAAACGGATATGTAGATGATTACAATAACAATTCAGCCACGTTTTTCACTCAAAAAGCTGCTGATTTTTTGTCTAATCCTGTAGAAACACATACCGCTGAATATAATGGTGGCATCTGCAATTTAAACGTATATGCAAACGGAGCATATGGAGCATATGGTTTCGAAAAGATTTCATCCGATGTTACTCCTTATGACGCTGGCTACAACATAACAGGCTCTACTTATCGTGCTTATTATACAATGATGGCTTCACAAGGTTTTTCTTACACATTTACAGTTTCATCCGGTTCAGGCTATAGTACAATTTCACAATTATCTGGCGTTTCTACACAATATGGAATTCCTCAGTCATATTTTAGTGCTAGATCTTCGCAATATATACGTGCTAAACAGACTTCTGCTTCCGCTCCTGCACAAGTTTGTGGCGATGCAGAATATTATCACATGGGATACTCCAATGGGACATTCAGACTATATTCTACTGCTAACTCCGGAAACGTAAGTGTTTCATATACCGTATTATAAAGTAATGTATGTCAAAACTTTGCCAGCTTAAAATCTTTGTAAACACATAGTTAAGTTTTATTAAATCCAGAAAAGCTGTTTCACTTTCAGCTTTTCTGGATTGACTATTTTATATTGAAATTATTATCTGAAAACGATATCCTAATAGTAACATCCATAACAGCATTTCGAAAGGAGAGTTTTACATTGAAAAAGAAGTATTTCGCAATACCCATCCTACTCTTATTATGTGCCCTTATTATTTTCACTCCACCAGTCATGTTTGCTAAGGGTCTCCCCATCTTTGGCAAGAAATCTGTAAGGTCAGAAAACAATTTTGATCACCTCGGAGATGGCAGTGATTTCACCTCAAGAAAGGTTTACTACACAACCGATTTTGATTATTTCTATTTTATCAATTTAAGATTTTGGGAAAATCTCGAAATCGAACAATTGCAATATTATATTCCTACAGATGAACCTAAAGTAAAGAAAATCAATCCGTTTATATATTCTGTTGAACAAAACCTTAAGTATTCTTATATCAATTCATTTGGTGTAAGCCGTGGTAGCGATTTTTGGTATTTTGATTATTATGCAAGAGACGACAAGTTGTAAAGTCTAATTTTATTATGGTAGATTTTCCCAATTACAAAGGAGGTATCTTTTTTGAAGAAAGTAAAATTAAGCATCTTTTTCATCAGCTTAATATTCATTTTAACCGGATGCAATTCTAACAAGTTTACAATTCAACAAAACTGGAAGCTAGAATTACCAAAAGATTCAAACGAAATATATCACAAGGATACCGGAACCTCCTTTCATGGAGATGGAACATTCTATACTGTTTACCAAACCGATGATGCAGCTTCTGTAAAATCAATGGCAGACTGGACAACCAACTCTTCTTCAACAGTATTCACAGATAATTTTCCAGCTTTTGCTACATATTGTTTGGATAAATTAGATGTACCATCAGAAGAACGCATTGACTTTGAACATTGTCAATACTACTATCGTATAGAAAAAGACAACTCGGAATTGTTGTTGGTATACAATTCCGAACTCAAACTTCTTTACATTATAGAAAACAGACTTTAAAAATCAGCAAAGCAAAACCGGAGATACACCCGCCATTCTGGTGTAATGTCTCCGGTTTTATTTTTCGCAGCAAAATGCCCGAATAGTCAATCTAGCCCTTCCATCTCTTACTTTTTAATTTTCACCCTACACTTCTTTTTATAAAAAGCGATTCCATATTTTATGATATTCTCCACTCCATCATCTTGAAGTACTTCTTCATAATTGTTTGTTTCAATTTGTTCAAATGCTTCTAGACAGGCTGTCTCCAGATTACCATCGTCCGCATACTTCAGTTCTAACACAATTCCTGTTTCTCCATCATCTGTCTCCACCAAAACATCACTGTATCCCTCTCCTGCTTCTTTATTAGAAGAAACACTTCACGCTTCTTCATATCCGAAGAATCCCCTTTCAGCAATATACATTATTTTATCAACGAAATATACAAAAACCGGAAACACCTTACCTCTCGGTCTGATGTCTCCGGTTTTTATTATTCACGAACTTTTAACAAGCTCCTTTTATAAGCAATCTCTAAAACTCGAATTAAGCAAGTTTCAATGGGTTAAGTTTTACTCCAGGTCCCATTGTAGATGTCAGTGTTACGCTCTTAAGGTACTGACCTTTTACTGCTGCTGGTTTTACTTTAATAATTGCATCGATAAGCGTCTGGAAGTTGTCCGCTAACTGTTCTTCAGTGAATGAAGCTTTACCAATCGGTACATGGATAATGTTTGTTTTGTCCAATCTGTACTCAATCTTACCAGCTTTGATATCGTTGATAGCTTTTGTTACATCCATAGTAACTGTTCCAGCTTTTGGGTTTGGCATAAGACCTTTTGGTCCAAGTACACGTCCAAGACGTCCAACAACACCCATCATATCTGGTGTAGCAACAACTACGTCAAAATCAAGCCATCCTTCGTTCTGGATCTTTGGAATCAGTTCGTCTCCTCCAACGAAATCTGCTCCTGCTGCTTTAGCTTCCTCAGCTTTTGCATCCTTAGCGAATACAAGGATACGAACTGTTTTACCAGTTCCGTGTGGCAGAACTACTGCTCCACGAATCTGCTGATCAGCGTGACGTCCATCACATCCTGTTCTGATATGAGCTTCGATTGTTTCATCAAATTTTGCAACTGCTGCTTTCTTTACAAGAGCGATAGCTTCTGTTTTTTCGTACAGGTTTCCTCTTTCGATCTGTTTTGCAGCTTCGATATATTTCTTTCCGTGTTTCATTTCTATAATAACCTCCTTGTGGTATTGGCGGGATCGTACCCCTCCCACGATATTCAACTCTGTTACAATTTCCGCTATCTACTTGCCACCTGCTTAGACACCGCAGGAAACTTTCAATCCGGAACCGATTATAATACTTTATTTAATAAATATTAGTCCTCTACTACTACACCCATAGAACGGCATGTTCCAGCGATCATGCTGATAGCTGACTCAAGAGATGCTGCATTTAAGTCAGGTAATTTTGTCTGAGCGATTTCTTCTACCTGAGCTTTTGTAATTGTAGCAACTTTAGTTTTGTTTGGAACGCCTGAACCAGATTTGATGTTACAAGCTTTCTTAATCAAAACTGCTGCCGGTGGAGTCTTTGTAACGAAGCTGAAGCTTCTGTCATTGTAAACTGTGATAACAACAGGAATGATCAGATCTCCCTGATCTGCTGTTCTAGCGTTGAACTGTTTTGTAAATTCAACGATGTTAACACCGTGCTGTCCCAATGCAGGACCAACCGGTGGTGCTGGAGTTGCTTTACCAGCTGGAATCTGTAATTTAATATATCCTTCTACTTTTTTTGCCATTTTAATTACCTCCTTGTGGTATTCACGGGATTAGGCATCCCTCCCACGGTTTTAATCCATCTTTTTAATTTCTGAAAAGTTAAGTTCAACCGGAGTTTCGCGGCCAAACAACTCAACATTGATCGTCAGGCTCTGTTTTTGTTCATTGATTGTATTAACAACACCTGCTGTTCCTTCCCAGGCACCACTTAAGACAGTTATCATATCTCCGATTTCGTAATCGCATTTGACCTCTGTCTGTCCGATTCCCCAATGTTCCATCTCTGTCTCATCCAATGGAACCGGTTTGGAGCCAGGACCAACAAATCCTGTCACACCTCTTGTATTACGAACAACATACCAGGTGTCATCATTCATAATCATATGAATCATGACATATCCAGGAAACAGCTTTCTCTGACTTACTTTCTGAACACCATTCTTCAGTTCAACAACTTCCTCTATAGGAACTCTTACTTCCAGAATCTGATCTTCAAGCTGACGATTCTCGACCGTCTTATCAATGTTCGCTTTTACTTTGTTTTCATAACCTGAATAAGTATGAACTACATACCATTTTGCTTCTGACATAAAATCACCTTTCTGCTGTAGCCGCCTAGCGTACAAGCCAGTCGATTCCATATTTCAAAAGAGAATCAATCACTGTTATGATTGCTCCTAAGAATACAGAAACTGCAACTACTGCCGTTGTCTGTTTTACAAGTGCATCCTTGTCTGGCCAGATAATCTTACGGAACTCTGCCTTAAGACCTTTAAACCAGCTCTTCTTCTGAGGTTTTCCTGACTTCTCACTCATGATGTCCACTCCCTCTCAACGACTATTTCGTTTCTTTGTGCAGTGTGTGTGATTTACAGAACTTACAATACTTCTTTGTTTCCATGCGGTCTGGATGAGTTTTCTTATCCTTTGTCATGTTGTAATTGCGGTTCTTGCATTCTGTACATTCCAATGTAATTCTTGTGCGCACAACTTCCACCTCGCTTTTTATTTTTTAATTCTTAGTTTCTGATGGTTGCGAAGCCATCAAGTTTTAGGCATAAAAAAAAGACCTACTTCCATTCGCCAGAAAACTATACCATATCTGACCTATGGAAGTCAAGTCTTTTTCCTTATTATTCTTTGCTATTTCTTATTTATTTGTTATTTGTTTGTTACAAATACAAATTTCACTTCTCCATCCATTCCGTCTGAAATACCTGTGAAGCTCTTGTATGCTTTCGATGTATCAATCATTCCGTTTGCTTTATCAAGAACAGCACTCAAATCTCCATCAAATGCACTGACAAGTTTTTTAATACCCTCTTCATTAAACTGGATCATACCGCTATTCAATTGGTTTGCTCCATCGTCTAACTGTTTTACACCATCAATCAGTGCTGTTGAACCACTCTGCAGTGTTCCGATACCTGTTGCAAGTGTTGCTGCTCCCGAATCAAGCTGTGTTGCACCATTATGCAGTTTTACTGTTCCGGCTGCAAGGGTTGTTGCTCCGGCATTAACCTGTGTTGCTCCGCTTGCAAGCTGTGTTGCTCCTTCTGATGCTGATTTTGCTCCACCTGCAAGTGCTGTTGCTCCTTCTGATGCTGATTTTGCCCCTGCATTAAGGTCTTTTACTCCTGCTGCAAGTGTTGCTGCTCCTTCTGATGCTGATTTTGCCCCTGCACTCAATGCTGTAGCTCCTGCATACAAATCAGCATTTCCTGTTGCCAAATCTTTTGCACCTGTAGATGCATTTGCCAGACCTGCTGCAAGCCCATCTTCTCCATATACAGCACTCTGTAATAATGTTACTCCGTCTTTCAGTCCTGTTATTCCAGCTGCCGCATTTCCATTCAGTCCCATATCTAACTGTGTTGCACCTGTACTTAACTGACCTAATCCTGCACTCAGAGCACTCATACCATTTTTAATGCCCTTTTCTCCATTTAAGCCTGCATCCACCTGTGCTGCGGCCTCATTCAATGCTGCTACCGTTCCTGCAAGTTCTGCCTGACTTGTATTCTGAACTGCCTGATTTACATTATTTGCCTGTGTTGCCACATTAGCTGCTTCATTTGCTGTATTTGTTGCTGTATTTGCTGCTGTACTTGTGCTGTCTGCATATGCCTGTGCTGTGCCTGCATATGTTGTCATTTGTACTGCTGCCGACTCCAACGCTGTTGTATCTATATATGCATTTGCTAATGCCTGAAGCTGGGCTGCTGTACCTTCATCTAATTCCACTCCGGAATTCAAAATTGTCTGCGCTGCCTGTTGTGCTGCCGCCAGCTGACTCTGTGCCTGTTGTGCCTGCGCTGTTGTCTCTGCCGCTGCTGTAGCTGCCTGTGCCTGAAGATTTGCTGCACCATTCTGTAATTCTGCTGCTGTTCCCTGCAGTCCGGCTGCCTGATTCTGAAGACTTGCCGCCTCACTTTCGACATTCTGTGCTGATTCTGCAACTGCCCCTGTACTTGACGGATTCAATTTTGTGTTCAACGCATTTAAGCCTGCATGCAACTTTGCTGCACCTGTAGCAACCTGCTGTACTCCTGCATCCAATTCCTTCGAGCTTGCTGATGCATTCATAAGATTTGTATTTAATGTTCTTGCTCCATCTGCCAACGCATTCACACCGGTTACCATGTCGTCTACTTTGCCTTTTAATGCTCCAACACCGGTTGCTGCACCATCCAGTCCTGTCGAAAGAGCTGTTGCTCCATCTGATGCCTTTTTAGCGCCATTATTTATCTGCTCAAGCCCGCCTGCTAATGTAGCATTTCCTGTTGCCAGAGTGTTTGCACCATCAAGTAATGCGGATGTTCCAAGTGCCAGTTTTCCATTTCCCGCTGCCAGTGTTGCTGCTCCATCTGATAAATCTGCATTCCCCTGTGCTAATGTCTTTGTCCCACCTGCTAATGTACCTGTTCCACTTGCAAGTGCTTTACTTCCTGATACCAGTTCCCCGGCTCCACTTGCAAGACTCTTTGTTCCGTCTGCCAATGTCTTACTTCCTGTAGCAAGCTGTCCGATACCGTCTGTCAGTGTCCCTGATGATGCAAGTAATGTATCAAGACCATCCTTCAGCTGCCCTGTTCCATCTACCAGCTGATTCGCTGCATCCTGAAGTTCATTCATAGACTCCTGAAGTCCTTCCAAGTCATCTAATTTCGAATCATTTTCTTTATCACCAAGGTCATTAAACAAGCTGTTTGTAGCAACTGTAATTCCTTCAATTGCTTCATAATCTGTAACATCCATCTCTACTTCAAAGTAGTCCGGAATATCAAGATCCGTAGTTCCGAGAATTTCTGTCATACCTGGGAAACCATATCCGATAACCATATCTCTATCCCCATCAGAAATAATTTTTCCATTCTTTACTACGACATTCGAAACCATATCTGTATCCATCAACAATCCGGATGCCATCATAAATGGAACTTTTATGCCATTGTTTGTTTTTTCGCTTGTATTTTCATAAGTATATCGGATAACCAAGTGACCACTCTTACCTTCCAGATCACTGGCCGATACATCTTTTTCATCTAACTTATAACTAATCTTCACTCCGACCGGGAGAGCCTTATCAGTCTTACCCTGATAACAAATATCAGAACCTTCTGTATTCCATGTCAGATTCTTTCCACTTGTTGTAAATGTTTCGTCTCCTTTTACATTTTCAATGTCACTCAAGTCCGAAACATCCTGCAAACTTGATACATCTGAAATATTCTTCAGCTGATCTGAAACTGTAACCTCTGTAACAGCTCCACTTCCATCAATTTTAGCATATACAGTCTCATTCTTTGTCGGTTTTGCACTGGTTGATTCTGTATTTTTCGAAGACTCTTTTTTATCTGATTTTTCTGTTTTTGCATCTTTTTGTTCTGTCGATACTTTCGCATTTCCCTCTGCTGCAAATACATATGCAGGTGTTGTTCCAACACTTCCTGCCACTAAAGTTGTCAGCATCACTGCTGCGATCAACGTTCTGAACTCTCTATTTTTCATTTTAATGAACCTCCTTATGTTCCTGTTTAGCCAGCATCATCATACTTTCATTTTCTTCGTTGTCTTATAAATCACTTTATCGAATACCATCAACATAGACGGAAGGATAAATATTACAACAAACATACTGATCAATGCTCCACGTGACATCAATGTACACAGAGAAGAAATCATATCAATATCTGAATATAAACCAACTCCGAATGTTGCGGCGAAGAATCCCAATGCGGATACAATGACCGAACTAATCGATGATCCTAATGCAATTCGTACTGCTTCTTTCTTTTCGCGTCCTTTGCTTCGCTCTTTCCAGTAACGTGTCGTCATCAAAATCGCATAATCGACAGTTGCTCCCAACTGAATTGTTCCGATTACGATAGATGCAATAAACGGCAACGTTGTATGGGTATAATACGGAATTCCCAGGTTAATAAAAATCGCAAATTCAATTACTGATACCAGTATAACAGGTAATGAAATAGATTTAAATACAAACGCAATAATGATAAAGATTGCTACGATTGAAACCGCACTTACTACCTTGAAATCTTTATCTGTAATTGTAATAAGATCTTTTGTACAAGGAGCTTCACCAATGAGCATTCCTGTATCGTCATATTTTTTCACAATATCGTTGATTGTTGTACACTGTTCATTAACCTCGTCTGACGCTACTTTATATTCTGACTGAACAAGCATCAGCTGCCAATTTCCTTGTTTCAATGTCTCTGTCAATTCTGACGGGATGATATCTCTTGGAATAGATGAACCAAGCAGATCGTCCAATCCAAGTGCGAATTTCACACCTTTTACTTTTTTAATTTCTTTCAGCATTGCTTTCGCATCTTTTGCTGACATATCAGATTTGACAAGTACCATGTCTGTTGCATTCATGTCAAATGTATCTGCCAGTTTATCATTTGCCTTGATGCTGGCAAGATATTTCGGAAGTGTAGAATCCAGATTGTAATATACATCTGTCTTTGTATATCCGATCAATGCCGGAACTAATACAACAAGGAATACTATCACAAACACTTTGAAATGTTTTGTGATCCATTTTGCTGGTTTCTCCATCGGCGGTATGATGGAACGATGTGTTGTCTTTTCAATCGCTTTATCAAACACAAGCAAAAGTGACGGCAGAATTGTAACACAACTGATCACTCCAAATATAACGCCCTTTGCCATAACGATACCCAAGTCACGTCCAAGTGTAAAGCTCATGAAGCACAATGCAATGAAACCAGCCACCGTTGTAATGGAACTTCCGATTACTGATGTAAATGTATTGGATATTGCATGTGCCATCGCACGCTCTTTGTCGCCATCAAAACGCTGCTTATTTTCCTGATAACTATGCCACAGGAAAATAGAATAATCCATCGTAACTCCAAGCTGCAACACTGCACTTAACGCCTTTGTAATGTAAGAAATCTGTCCGAGGAAGTAGTTACTTCCCATATTATAAACAATTGCCATACCGATACTAAGCATAAAGAATATCGGTAAAACCCAACAATCTGTAAATATTGAAAGTACAATACAACTTAACACAACTGCAATCAGTACATAAATCGGCATCTCTTTTTCAGACAGGTTCTTAATGTCTGTTACAACTGCTGACATACCACTTAAATAGCACTGTTCGTTTGTAACACTTCGAATCTCTTTGATTGCATCCATTGTACTGTCTGCGGAGGTTGTATCATCAAAGAAGATTGCCATCAATGTCGCATCATCTTTATAAAATACATCTTTTAGGTTGTCAGGCAGTTCACTGATCGGCATTGATAAATCTGCAATAGAATCATACCAGATTACATCTGCCACTCCGTCTACCTGCTCAATTTTCTGTTTAACATCTGCTGCTTCTTTCGTCGTCATGCCATCTACGATTTCCATTGCGAATGCGCCTTTTTGGAATTCATCGATTAAAATATCCTGACCTTTCATTGTGTCAATATTCCCCGGCAGATAATAGAGAATATCATAATTTACCCGAGTCTTTAAATACCCCAAAACCGATGGAATTAATAATAAAATTCCGATAATTAAAATTGTGATTCTGTATTTCACAATTTTTTTACCCACCTTAATCATATTTTCATCTCCCAATCTTTTTCATTTCTAAACCCATTATATTCCTAAATGACTATTGGTCAATATTCACATTTGCAAATTTGTAGCCGAAAATGAATATTGGTCATTTTCATATTGATTTTTTTTTACTTTTGTTACACAATAGATAATATCTTGTTGAACTGTATCGCATGATATCGATATTGTTCAAGAATGTATTACAGGAGTGAGGAATATGAGTAAGGTAGACTTAAATAAGAAAGAAAAGAAAAATGCACTTTTACAGACTGCATTTGAATTATTCACAGATAAGGGATTTGCCAAGACGACAATCTCCGACATTTCTTCTAAAGCCGGTCTTGCAAAAGGCACATTTTATTTGTATTTCAAAGATAAATACGACTTGCGAGACATTTTAATCGCACATAAAACCGGTCAGCTTTTCGCAGAAGCACACCATGCTCTTCTGCAAGAATCTATCGAAGGTTTCGAAAACCAATTATTTTTTGTTGTTGATTTCATTATAGCAAAACTGGAGGAAAACCCTAAATTATTGCAATTTATCTCTAAAAATTTATCCTGGGGAATTTTCAGAGTTGCCTTCGAGCAACAAGTTGCTGACGAATCAGAAGAATCTCGCGAATTCTATTCTTATTATCGTGAATTGGTTCAAAAGAGCTCTATCACCGATGTAGAAGCTGAATTATTACTTTTTACAATACTGGAGCTTGTAGGTTCCACCTGCTATAGCTGTATCTTATACGAACAGCCTCTTCCTATAGAAGAGTATATGCCGTACCTGCATCGTTCGATTCATCATATTTTATTATCTTATTTCAACAAAAATGAATACAGCCAGTAAAAAAGAAACGACAGAACATGCACTGCTCTGCCGTTTCTTTTTTTATATAGCTTTTTCTTACATTAATTTTCTAAACAAATCTTTCAGATCTTCTACGCTTGCATCTTTTGGATTACCCGGTGCACAAGCATCTGCATGAGCAGACTCTGCCAGGAACTGAAGATCCTCTTCTTTGAGTGCTTCAAGTTTTGTAGGGATACCAACATCTACAGAAAGCTTCTGTACAGCATCTACTGCTGCTTTGCGGTACTCTTCTACAGACATATCATCCACACCCTTTACGCCCATTGCTCTTGCGATTTCTTTGTATTTCTCGCCAGTGCAATCTGCATTGTATTCCATAACGATTGGAAGCATCATTGCACATGCAACACCGTGTGGTGTATCATATACAGCACCAAGTGTATGAGCCATAGAATGTGCGATTCCAAGTCCTACGTTTGAGAATCCCATTCCTGCAATATACTGTCCGAGAGCCATACCTTCACGTCCCTCTTTTTCGTTATTTACTGCACTTCTAAGTGATCTTGAAATGATTTCAATTGCTTTCAGATGGAACATATCTGTCATTTCCCATGCTGCTTTTGTTGTGTATCCTTCAATTGCATGTGTTAATGCATCCATACCTGTAGAAGCTGTCAGCCCCTTTGGCATAGAAGACATCATGTCTGGGTCTACAACTGCGATGATTGGCATATCGTGTGGGTCAACACATACAAATTTTCTTTTCTTTTCTACATCTGTGATAACATAGTTGATTGTTACCTCTGCTGCTGTTCCTGCTGTTGTTGGAACTGCGATGATTGGTACACAAGGTTTCTTTGTAGGTGCAACACCTTCCAGGCTTCTAACATCTTCAAATTCAGGGTTTGCAATGATAATACCAATTGCTTTTGCTGTATCCATAGAAGAACCGCCACCAATAGCAACAATGTAATCAGCTCCTGCTTTCTTAAATGCTTCTACTCCATGCTGTACATTTTCGATTGTTGGGTTTGCTTTGATATCAGAATAAATTTCATACTCAAGTCCTGCATCTTCCAGCACTTTTGTTACTTTTGTTGTTACTTCAAATTTAATCAAATCCGGATCAGAACATACAAATGCTTTTTTGTAAGCTCTTGCTTTTGCCTCTGTTGCAATTTCCCCAATTGCACCTGCTCCATGATAAGATGTTTCATTCAACATAATTCTGTTTGCCATTTTTTCTTCTCCCTTTCTGTTTTGCCGTTTTGTTTTCTTATGTCTTTATTTTAACAATATCTTCTCCAAATAAAAAGTTACAAAAAAGTCAATCTGTCACATTTTCACATGTCAGATTGACTTTTTTCTTATTTTTCATTCATTTTACACAAGATTTAATTGTTTCATCACATCATACAACTCTGACGGCATCGCCGATACAAGTGCCTTCGCCATCTCTTGTGGTGTGCTTTTTCTCTCACCCAGCACCCACTGAACAGTCATATAAATAGACCCCTGACAATACATCTCCAACAAAAAACGTAGATTTTCTGAAATCGGTTCTTTCGTCTTCTCTTCAATCTGCCTTGTATAAAAAGCAAGTATCAATTGGAAATCATGTTCT
The DNA here is from genome assembly GCF_003628495.1 of Ruminococcus sp. B05. NCBI lineage: Bacteria > Bacillati > Bacillota > Clostridia > Eubacteriales > Oscillospiraceae > Ruminococcus > Ruminococcus sp. B05. The sequence continues at coordinate 94,852 of NZ_RBZR01000005.1, forward strand.
CTTAAACAATTCTGCTGGTCATTACGAAATGCTGCCTTAAAAAATAACTTTTCTTCTTCAATATACTGAAACTTCTTACACAAACCTTCATAGACAGTTTTTCCCTCTCCCATATGCTCAAAGGATTCCAAAAGAATCTTGTCAAAATACCAGTTTATCAAATCATATTTATCTAGAAAATAGCGATAGAATGTCTGTCGTGTTGTCCCACATTCCTGAACTATTTCTTTAACTGTAATCTTCTCTACCGGCATGGTTCTCATACAAGTTTTCATCGCTTCCGCAAGCCGGTATTTCATTTTCTCCTGCTTATCTCCCACTCTTTACCATACCTTTCTTTTGATTTATCCATACTATACCATATCTTCCCCGTAAAATACAGAATAAAAGGTTGAATTCCACTGCAATCACAGTGAAATCCAACCTTTTAACGTTTAAAAATAAATGCCGGGATTGGGGGATTATTCTCACGATTATAGTATTCATTTACAATTACTGTATATTCTTTCGGATTAATTTCTTTTATATATTGAAGAATTGCATCCTTCTCTTCAAACCCTGTATCACCGCCACTGTAAATACACAGACTCATCATACCACCATGCTTCAACAAGGTAAGCCCTTTTTCAATTGCTTCCAGACTTGTCTTTGTTTTTGTTGAAATACTATGATTCCCGCCCGGAAGATATCCGAAATTGAAACACACGACATCCACCGATTCTGTCTGCACATATTCATCCATATGCTCATGACCTGTCAAAAGTAATGTTGCCCTGTCAAGCAGACCTTCTTTCTGCAGCAAGTTTTCTGTTGCATGCACCGCTTCCGACTGGATATCAAATGCAAGCACACTTCCTTGCTCTCCTGCTAATTCGCATAAAAGCTTTGTGTCGTGTCCCTTCCCCATAGTCGCATCAATATATAATCCGTCTTTCTTTGCCACAGACCGTATAATCTGATGACACCAATCTGTAATCTGTGATGGATTCATTTTATTTCTCCTCGTCTATATAGCACTTACCACATAATTTATAGGCTTCATCTAAACTATGCTGTATACTCAGCAAGCAGTTCGACAAACTCATCACTCGTTCCAAAAGCTTCTACTTCAATATTCTTCTCTTCGCAAATAGAAAGTACGCCAAGTAAAGACTTTGCATCAATTCTCATATTTCTTGCCTTTAAATCTACATCGAAGGGAAATTGTTGTACTCTATTAACAAATTCTACTGCTGCATCTGCATTTTCAAATGCGATTTTTTTCTGAACTGTATCAGCCATCTTTTTTTCCTGCCTTTCCGTAAAATCTGCCTAATCATACCTCAAAACAATTTTATCGTCAATACATATTTTGTCTATTTTCATGCAAATTCTGCTCTTTTTTTGTCCTAGATAAAGTATTCAATAGTCTTTTCTGCTGTCACAAGTTTCTTATTCAGCATCAAAATCTGCTTCGAACACACCTTCCGGAGTCTTCATCGTCAGAATTCCAAGATTAAAATCCTCGTCCTGAATTGTAATATGATATTCAAATACGACATCATCCTCGAATTTGGATAACAAAATGTAAGTTCCGTTTTCCTTTCCGTCTATCTGGTCACAAATATCATTGTATACATCTACCCCTGAAATTTTTCTCGGATATCCTGCATCTTTTATTTTTTTCTCAATCGCTTCATATAATTCATTCATGTTCTTTTCCTCATCTTTCTGATATTTTTCTTTACGAAGTACATCATTTTGTACTTTCTTTCTTTTCTCTACGACTTATCATCCATGTTACAAGCATTACTCCGATAAACGCGCCGCAGCTGTCAATCAGTACATCCCGCACTTGACCGCTTCGACCAGGGACAAACAATTGATGAATTTCATCAGTAGCTGCATATATCGTTCCGCATAGCCACGGGATTCCAACGATATATCTCTTTTTTCGCTGAATCTCATAAGTTGCCCCGAAAATCAACGTACCCAATACTGCGTATTCCGTCGCATGTGCAGTCTTTCGAACCGGAAAATCCACTTTATCAACAAATGCATTTTGTTTTACCTCGCTCCACTCATCAAATCCCGGAACAAACCACTCACCGACAAGTCTTCCGACCCTTCCGCTGTCTTCTCCTGACAAATCACCATTTCTGGCCGAAAAACCAAAAATCATAATCATCCAGATAATTGCCAGCACAAGAAAGAGTCTCTTTCTCTTGTTATACTTCATTTGTTATTTCCTTTATACTTCCCTTTATGCTACTCCATGCACTCTGTTTTACTCTGTCCTCAGTGCCGTTACCGGATCACTCTTTGACGCCTTTCTAGATGGAATCAAACCACCGATCAATGTCAGTACTACACTCAACGCTATCAGTACCAATGCAGGTATAACCGGTAATACCGCACTTACAGCTGTCGTGTCTGCAACCGAATGAATGATCGCATTTGTCGGAATTAACAAGATTACTGTTAATCCAATACCGATCACCCCTGCACATAATCCGATGATAAATGTCTCTGCATTAAAGACCTGAGATACATTTCCTTTCGAAGCACCAATTGCACGCAGAATACCAATCTCTTTCTTACGCTCCAATACACTGATATACGTAATAACTCCAATCATGATTGATGATACAATCAACGATATCGCAACAAACGCAATCAGTACATAACTGATAATGTCCACAATATTTGTCACCGAAGACATCAATGTTCCAACTACATCGGTATAACTGATGACCTGTTCATCTTTTCCTTCCGTTTCCATCATGTGATTGTACTTATCCAGAATTTTTACAACTTCTTCTTTGCTCTCAAAATTCTTCGGATACAATGAAATTTCTGCCGGCACATTAAAATCCACATACCCAAGTTTCTGCAGATTACTGTCGTAAGACACACTGTTCGATGTATTCATAGACATCATCAATTCCACCAGATCATCTTCCGTCATATTCATCTGAAATGCTTTTGCAAATGCATCGGTATCGATTGTCATTGCACTTCCCATCGCATTTTGAAGTTGTGTCCCAACATTCGTCATCATCTGTGTCATCGCACTCTCAATACCCTTTGTAAGCTGTGTTGCGATTTGCGCCATTGCCGATGAAACCTGTGTCCCAATTGCTTCACCCATGGAATTACTAAGCACACCCATTGCCTTTGTCATATAATCCTGCATAGCTGCAGATACCTGACTTTCCAGAGCATTCATATCCACCGTTTTAGTCAGTCCGTCTGTCAGACGTTTCTTTCCATCCTCTGTTCCAAGATACTTTATTACTTGTTCTCCCATCTTGGACGGATCCGGTTTCCCATTTACTGATGCATAATTCTGGTATCCTTTATACAATTCATTTGCCAGCTTTGTCATCTGTTCAGCAGTAATATTTACCTCGATATCATCAATCTGAATCCCGTCTCCGACTGACGCAAGCATTCGATTTGCTTCATCTGTCTGTAAATATTCCTGCAAGTACTCTCCAAATTTACTAACATCTGTATAACCATTATCTGTTACATACTGTAAGAAACCTGCCATGATGTCTTTGAGCAGCTTTTGAATTTGTTCCGGTGTAATGGTCACACTGGCACTTCCTTTGATAATGTCTTTGATATTATCCTCAATAATTTTCTTTGCCTCATCCGTTTTTAAATATTCTGTAAAATCTTCCAGCAAATGAGAGTAATCTGCTTCTGGATGTGTCTTCGCATATTCCAGATATCCTTCTGACAGACTAGATGCCATTTGTTTCAATCCATCCGGTGATACTGATAAATCCAATTTGGAAAGAATCTCTCCTAAATTCAACTGTGGCATACCTGACAGATCAAGCTGTACCTCTTCCAGATTCACCATATTGGAAAGTTCAAAACTATCCCCTCCGACACGAAATGCTTTTTCTAAATCTGCACCGGAAAAATCAAGTGAATTGCCAAGATTGCTCATCGCACTTTCATCAAATTTAAACGCTTTTTGCAATGCAGCTTCATCAACTGTGAATAAAGAATCCATGTTAAAATCATCGTCACCTTTGTCAGTTCCGAACTTTTCATTTGTAAATACATTGATATCCGGATTTTTAAGCTGCTGTTTTACAATTTCACTTTTCTTTGCCTCTTCTGCCACATGTTCTGTCAAAGCATATGGATAAGCAATTCCTGCCTGTAATGCCGTTGCCTTGGCATCTGCATCCGGCTGCACGATACCGACTACCTTTAGGTCTTCGCCATTCGCAACCAGTTTCTTCATATAAGAGCTGTTGTCTGTTTTATCTTTCCAGACTTTATACTGCTTATCATATTCATAACAATCAGAACTGTTTATCAGCTTAAATTTCTTTCCAATAATATCATCGTAAGTATAAGTTCCCAAATTCTCAGGCGTCTTTACATTTTCCTCTTTTATAAACTGCTGGATCATCTCGTCCAGTTCCATAGAGTCCCGCAATCCCAGTGTATACAACATGAAATCACTAATGCTTCCATCCGAAGTCAGAACCACTACACACTCATTATACTTTTTCGGCCATCTTCCGGCTTTTACTTCATATTGTTTCTCATACAAACTGCTGTTTTTCGGCATTTCGTAAAATACATCCGTGCTCATCATTGATGACATCATACTATTTGAAGAAGTAGATGAGCCAAGTCCCAGTGCTGAAAATGATTTATCTGGATTTACCTGACGGATTTTATCTCCGTTTTCCTTGAAAATCTGTGGAGATACATTGTAAGAGTACTCGATTGCATTTGTGTATTTTCGGATTCCACTGGCTTCCTCGTTATCCAGATAGTTCTTCAGAGATTTCAAATCGTTCGAATTCATTGTCGCAAACATATTTGTCACCATCTGAATCACTTTAATTTTGCCGTCATCTTTATTCTTTTTTACATTTTCTTCGGCACCACCTCCGGCTCCAACCATCATCGATGTAATGTCAAACCCGGTGCTTTGAATCTGTAACGGATATTCTGACAACGTTTCTTCTTCAATATTTTGAATATATTTATTCACTCCGGTCGAAAGTGACAAAATCAGTGCAATTCCAATAATCCCTATCGAGCCTGCAAAGGATGTCAATAAAGTCCTTGCTTTCTTCGTCCTTAAGTTGTTAAAACTAAGCGACAAAGCTGTCATAAATGACATCGATGATTTGCCCATATTCTTATGTTCCGGTGGAGTTAATATTGCTTCATCCACTTCATATGGGTCTGTATCCGAACGGATCTTACCATCCCGCAGATTTACGATTCGAGTTGCATACTCTTTTGCCAGCTCCGGATTATGCGTAACCATAACAACTAACCTGTCTTTTGCAACTTCCTGAAGCAAATCCATAACCTGCACACTTGTATCACTGTCAAGTGCACCGGTCGGCTCATCTGCAAGCAGAATATCTGGATCATTTACTAATGCTCTTGCTATCGCAACTCGCTGCATCTGACCCCCGGACATCTGGTTTGGCTTCTTGTGTAATTGCTCACCCAAGCCTACTTTTTTCAATGCTTCGATTGCTTTCTTTTTCCGCTGTGCTTTACCGATACCGGATATCGTCAGTGCCAGTTCAACATTTGCCAAAACAGTTTGATGCGGAATAAGATTATAGCTTTGAAACACAAAACCAATCGTATGATTACGATAAGAATCCCAATCCCTGTCCTTATATTTTTTTGTAGAAATCCCATTAATGATCAAATCCCCGCTATCATAACGGTCCAGTCCTCCGATAATGTTCAGAAGTGTTGTCTTACCTGAACCGCTGGGACCTAAAATAGCAACAAATTCATTATCTCTTAAATTCAAACTGACATCGTCCAACGCCTTCTGCACCAGATTACCGGTTCGGTATTCCTTGCATATATGTTGAATTTGTAACATATTTTCTCCTTTACCAAAAGGTATTTGTTCTTTTACATCTGTTTCTATCTTATGTTACACTTTGAAATTTGTATGGTCAATTAATTTCTCAACTTAACAAAAAGAAATTGATCCATCACTCTCCTGTAGTAATAAATCAATTTCTTAATATCCCATGTTTAGGTACAATATCGAAATGTTTTATCCGTAAGTATTCTTGCAAATATCAATCCTAACGGAAGTGCTGCGATAATCAATATTGCAGATGCAAACCATGATGCAGACACTGCTAATGACATCATCCCAAGATTATAAAATCCTTTATACAAATATAATCCGGGTACCATAATTACAATAGATGGCACCGTAACAGAAATTCTTGGATATCCCACTTTATTTTTGATTAAAGAAGCCAGTATTCCGGCTGTAAGTGCTCCGATAAACGCTGCTGCCGCAGGTGGAAATTTTGCGATATCTACCAGTTCCAGCCGCAATGTATTTGCTATTGCACCAATTGCCGCCGCAACTTCTGCCAACCGCACCGGACTATTAAACATAATCGAGAACCCAAATACCCCACAGAAGCTTGCCAGTATGCGAAAAAGAATCCATCCCCATACCGGCAATGATATTTTCATAAAATCAACTGGCTGCAGATGTAGCAAAAGTGCCATGATCCACGCAGTCATTGTCGCAACCAGAATAATAATCAGTGCATAGTTCAAGCGTTCAATACCTGATCGCATATCCAGTTTCGCCAAATCGATTCCACTCGTTATAAATGGAAACCCCGGTATAATAAATAACATAGCACAAATGTATCCGGCTTCATGCTGTATTGATATCCCCAACAAAAGCTCTGCTATTTTCAGTACTCCGGCATATACAAGACAAGCCGCTGACACCGATGATACAATACATAAAAATAAAGTGAAATGATGTTTTGATAATTTACATCGAATAAAATTTCCGATTCCTGCGCCAATAAATGCACACAACATTTCAATCGGCCCGCCACCAAGCAGAAAAGTGAACCCGCCACAGGCAAGCGCTGCTGCAAATCCTAATGCAATTGGTGAATATAAACCATGTATCTTTTCTATATTGTCTAGAAATGAATGAAGTTGTTCTCCTGACATATGCTTGCCTTCAACTTCAAAATCTCTTATAAAGTTTTCAAGACGATTTAACTTTGAAGTATTCACTCCCGTATTCGTCAGACACAAGGACTGTGTAAATCCTTCCTCTCCATCAAAGCATGTATATTCTATCGACATCAAACCTATATCCGCTGTACAAGTAATCCCCATCGCTTCTGCCAGCGCATTCATAGAACTTCTCACACGCCATGCTCCTGTTCCACATGAGAGCAGCATAATCCCCACCCGTCCGATAATAGAAGCCTTTTCCGTCAAACTAGCTTCCGTCACTGGTTTATTTTCACCATTTTGGTCTGTATATTCATGCCAGAGAATATCCATATGGTTTTTTCTGATTGTTTCTCCCCGCATACTCTCCACTTCCTAACCTTTATTCAAAATCCAGACTTTCATTTCCTGCTTTTTTCATCATTTTCTCGCGACATGTCAATACAATTCCATCAATTTCACTCAAATGGTGTAACATTTTCTTCTCAAATTCACGAATCGGAAGTAAAATTCCAATCTCATCGAATTCCTTATCTTTCTTCACACCAGTCTCCTGTCCGTAATATACCATTGCTCTTGGCGCCTCTTCCTGTATTTTATGAAAAGTATCCCACACAACAGCATATGCCTGTGCTTCTGTCAATCCAAGTTTACGAGTATCTGGTAATGCATATAAAATCAGGATTCCTCGATTTCTATTATCTTTTTTCTCTACAAGTTCCATTCCTTTTGTATAGGAACGTACAATATCGTATCCATCTGCCAAATATAATTTAGAACGTGGTGCACATTCATGTCGGTCATATATTTCTTTGAATTTTTCATACTCATGTCCGGAAATTTCCTTTTCTTTTCCTTCCAGAATATTTCCATCCACATCGGTCAGCAATACCGGATTCTCCCCTGATTTTCCGTGAAACTTCTTAGGAATCAAAAAAGCTTCTCTAAGCAAATCAAACATGCTTCCTCCACATAATTCTAATAAAAGAGCCGTCACATCTCCATTTTTATAGGCATTAAATAATACCTGTATGAAATGTTCTGACTCATCAAAATCAATCCCATGTTCTTCATCTAAATGTTCATAAAAAACATCTCTTAACTGCTCGCATGCTGTCGGCGAGGCAAGAATCTCTGAAAAAATACCTTCTACAGCCTCTTCTCTAGGTAAAATGGTTTGCATGACAACTCCTCCTTTATGCAAATTTCTGGTCAGGCTTAACATTATTTTGTAAACGATAACCCTTCTTCTGCACTAAGTATAGAAAGCTATTCTTTTAAAGTCAAACCAACCATGACTGTTTTATTTGCATAACCGATATGTATTATTTACATACTTATATTTCTTGATTTCACATAAGCATTTTCTTCAAAGTTTCTGCCGCAATACTTGGTGGAAAATTATGATTCTCCACCAGACAGATTTCCCGCTTCGGTATCGTTTCAACCATTGGAATCTCATATACCTTTTTCTCATTTATTACATTTCTTGCAAACGGCTCCGGCAAGAATCCAATTCCCAATCCATTCATAATCATCGGCAAGACCTGATCAATTGTTTCCACCTCTGTATCCGGTTCTAATACAAGATTATGCTCTAAAAAGAATTTGGAATAAAACTCATATGTTGTGCTTTGTTTTCCCAGACAGATTAATGGATTTTTTGCAATCTCCTCAAGACAAATTGCTTCTTGTATGTCTGCAAATGTCTCATTTCCAACAACAATTTCCTGAAATTCCATCAGTGAAATTGATTTCAGTGGTTTTTTTGCTTTCAATGGTGTTGTCACCACCGCAAAATCTACTACGCCTTCCCTCACTGCTTGTATCGCCTGCGGAGTCGAATGATTTAAAATCCGAAGACGGATTCCCGGATACTTCTTATGAAACTTTCCAAGTATAGGCAATAGTAACAGATGCAGTGCAATCTCACTGGCACTGATTGTGATACTGCCACTTTCCATACTCTGTTCATTTGCAAGTTCCATTTCTGCGGTATGAATATGTTGATATGCAATAGAAACATGTTGATACAGTTTTTGTCCCTCCGCTGTCAATGTCACTCCACGGTTTGACCTCACAAACAACTTACATCCCAGCTGATTCTCCAAATTGTTCATAAAATGTGTAACATTCGGCTGGTTGCTCATTAATGCCTTCGCGGCTTTTGAAAAACTTTTATACATTGCTACATAATAAAAAATCCGATAATAATCATATGTAATCTCCATGCTTTTGCTCCCTTAATACACATAAATTTTCCCATTCTTTAATATACAAAAAATGTATATCAGTCATAGTAAATATGTATTTTACGTTTTTATGCATCTTATTATATACTGAACAAGGTTAAAGTCAAACAAAAATCTGATTATACGAATCTTTTTTGCAAACAATGTCATTTTAACCAATTTTATACAGACTATGAGGAATTGATTATGATTAAACAAAATATCAAATTCGTAACTACAGGACAATTTGTCACTTTTTATAACACATGCAGAAATTTATCTGCTAATATCACAGTCAAAGACATTGAGAATCATCGTATGAATATTAACGGAAAAGAACTTTCCGAACTAATGGCCATTCGTCTGGGTCTTCCGGTTACTCTCGTCATTCATGGTGATGATGAACAGAAGGCTGACAGACTTCTTCAAAAATATCGCGTATCATAGTAGTGTGTACTTTTAGTACAAAAATACGAGGGGCACCCAAAACTCCCATGGGATGTCCCTCGTATTTTATCTCAGTCGAGAAGACTCCCACCTCTTTCAGGTGGTGAGTAACAACAAATTTGTCTCAGTGGGAGTCCAATCTCCGACTGAGATAAACGCTCCGCGAGGATGCGCAGTGATTCTGTAAAGAATGTGTCAGCTTACGCTGACCAGAATCACGCGCCAAGTCTCGCGGCTGCTCGACTTGAATTTTTCTATTATTTTCTCGACAAAAAGTGTTTTATAAATACATAGAGTACAATCACAAATGCCAGCAGGTAACCAATAGCTCCAATCGCAGGTATTCCCCACAGCTTCGGCTGCATATTGGTCGTGCAAATAATACTCGAGCTAATTAAAAGAGCCATTACCCACAGCCCCATTACGATATTTCTTACAAGTCTTCTCAAAAGCTCTGATAAATCTTTTGACACATGTAAATCCAGATTTACTCTTGTCTGCCCTTTCATAAAGCCTTGTATCGCATCTGCCGTCACTGATGGCAAATCTATTGTTTTATGAAGTGCACGATACAAATGTTTGCCACTGCTTTTTAACTCTTTTTTCCAGTCGAAATTACGCCAGAAATCACCTTTTATACGGGCTGCTGCAATTTCTACCATATTGATCTCCGGACAAATGTCTGCCATAACGCCTTCCATCTGCGTCAATCCTCTAGCCAGCATTGTAAGTCCATGTGGCATGGAAATCCGATTGGTTTTCATAACCTCCATCAAATCCTGCATTGTCTCTGCCACATCAATATTACCCATATCCAATTTTCCATACTTCATCATCAAAGTACTGATATCTTCATATAATTTACTCTGATCCGGTTTTCCACGAAATTCACCCAACGCAAGTACCGCATCCTGTATCATTCCGATATCATTAATCGCAATTCCCTGAATTGCATCTCCGATCAATTCTCTGTCTCGTTCAGACAATCTTCCCATCATCCCCATATCGATCCAGACAATTTTCCCATCGGATACGCATACATTTCCCGGATGTGGATCAGCATGAAAAAATCCATCTTCCATAACCTGCTTAATATAGTTATCTATTAATTTTGTTCCTATTTCATGCAGATCATATCCATTTTCCTGAAGCGATATTTTATCATCAATTGGATATCCATCAATATATTCCATAACAAGAACATGATGTGTCGTATGCTCTTTGTATAAAATCGGTGTACGCACAAAGGCGATATCTTTATTTCTCCGAGCAAATTCCTCCATATTGGCTGCTTCTGTCAGAAAGTTCATTTCTTCTTGCGTGACTACCCACAGTTCATCTAAAACCATGCTAAAATCCACAGTCTCTTTAATGCTGATCGGCGGCACCAGTTTCACCGCTTTATGAAGCAGTCCGATATCTCTTGCCATCGTGTCATAGATTCCCTTGCGCTGTACCTTTATAACAACCTTCTCTCCAGATTTGAGCGTTGCACGATGCACTTGTGCAATCGAAGCAGAACCAAGCGTCATTTTCTCTATATCTGAAAATACTTCCTTCCACGGACAGCCATAAGATTCTTCTATTACTTCCTCCACTTCTGAAAATGGCATCGGCGGCACATCCGAACGCAGTTTCATTAACTCGTCACAATATTTCTTTGGAAGGACATCCGAATGCAGCGACATGATTTGTCCTATTTTAATAAAAGTAGGTCCCAGATCTTCCAGAATCAACCGCAGCTTCACCGGGGTCATGCCCTTTGTGATCTCATGCTTACGCAATACTGCCGTAATTTCCTTCAATCTGGAACCTGATTGTGCGTTACTCATTAACCTCTGGCTCTTCAACTTCTTCTGCTTCTGCTTCCACTACATCTTCCGGCTCTACAACCTCTTCTTCCGGTGCTTCCGCTTCCACCTTTTCTATCTGCTCTTTCAACTGTGCAAGCTGCTCAGCTGTCATCTTACTGAGCAATTCATTTAATTCTTCAGGTGTTGATGTCTTTACTGAAACATTCACTTTATCTTTTACTGTCTGTTTAATATTATGTTTGAGTTCTTCATTCAGAGCCTTTCCCTGCTCCACTGTCAACTCGCCTTTTTTTACCAGTTCATCCAGAACATCTTTTGATTTTTCTGCTGTAACAGCCACTGTTCCGATTCCTGCCAATAAGATTTTCTTTAATCCGTCTGTCAATTTTTCCATAGTCTTCTTCTCCTTTCGTGTACCCTTCGTGTCAATCCGTGTAGTGATTGCCATGAAAGTGAATCATACCAGTTATTTTTCATACTTTTGTTATACACTTTTTCTAAAAAAAAGTAAATATAATAGTCTGAAAAAAGAGCGAGAAGTCACTCGTAAAAGTATTCTCTCGCTCTTTTTAGTATCTACTTTGCCAATTATTCGTATGTTCTTATAATCCAAATCCTTCCATTTTCGCCGGATTTTCTTTCTGCTGAATTGGAACAATTGCATTCTCTGGTTCTACCGGATCTCCTACTGTATATCCTTCTGGCATCTCCTCATCCGAGCAGGTCTCTGTCCAGGCCATATCCATCACATCATCTACAGTCAAATCTTTGTCTTTAATAATGCCAAGGCGAATATAGTCTTCTGCAATTTCTCGAAGTGCATTTTCTGTAAATGCATCAGAAAGTCCAAAATGTAAATTATCCCAGAATACCTGCTGATTTTCTTTTTCACCTGTCATCTTATCTGTATCATACATTTTCTGAATTGCTTCTTCAGAATGTAATCTATTATATTCACCTGCACGTTTGATGGCCATTGTAACATATTTGGCATGAACTGGATTTTCTTTAATAAAATCATTATTCATAGCAGTTACACAGCAAGCCTCATCCTGAAATTCCGGACTATAACCAATTGAACAGATCATTTTCAAATCATCTTTAAAATTTGCTAACACAAAATAATCAGAAAAAATACTTGCATCTACTTCTCCATTTTTCATAGCTTCTATTGTTGCTGCATTATCCGCAATATCTAAAAATTCTACTTCACTTGTAGGGTCAATACCATATTCATCTAACAAACGATAGCTGATATTCTGATCTGAATTACCAATACCATCATGAATTGCAATTGTTTTTCCTTTTAAATCTTGAACGGAATTAATATCACTGTCCTCCGGCACATAAATAGATTTACATCCTACATGTGCACCACACACAAATGACATATTCACACCATTGGTTATCGGAACAAGCATTGTTGCAATATGGTCTGTTCCCCATAAGCACTGTCCTGTACCAACTGTATTTACTACAGATTCACCCTCCATATATTTCGCATTGATACCATATTCTTCATAGTATCCTTGTACTTCGGCCATATATTTTGCGGATACACAAGCTCCACCATTAAACAAATAATTCAATTCCTGACCAAAAACAGGTTCTTTCTGCATTGCTTCCCAATCTTCTTCTGAAACAGCTTCCGGACGTTCTACTTTATCCGTGCTTGCTTCCTGTTTGGAATCTCCTCCTTTTGAAGTGCTGTCTCCACTTCCTCCACATGCTGTCATTGACAATGCCATTACTGAAACCATGGCTGTTGCAATCACTCGTTTTACATTTTTCAATTTCATTTCTTTTTCTCCTTGCTATTGTAAATATATTCCAATCACCAACTCCTGCATTGATGACAATGGACCACTTAGTCTTTTACGAATTCCCTCCAAAATGTAATCTGTCAAGAATCTGATTTCTATATTCGATAAAAGCTGCAGATGAACGTTTTCTTGGATATTCCTGCTCAATCTGGATATCTTCTACAATCCTTCCCGGATTCGCATCCATTACAAGCACCCTTGTTCCCATATATACAGCTTCATCTACATCATGTGTAACCATAATTGCTAATTGTTTATTTTGGTACCACATTTTTAGTATCTCATCCTGCATATTCATACGCGTAAACGCATCCAATGCTCCCAAAGGTTCATCTAAAAGTAAAATATCCGGTTCGTTGATCAACGAACGAACCAGTGCCACACGTTGTGCCATTCCGCCGGATAACTGATCTGGATAATCATCCTTAAATTCTTCCAGACCGATTACCCTCAGCATCTGTTTCACCTTATCCTCATTTCCTTTTAGTTTACCTTGCATCTTCAAACTAAATGCAATATTTTTTTCGACCGTAAGCCATGGAAACAACGTTGGTTTCTGAAAAACCATTCCTCTTTCTGGAGAAGGTTTCTCAACGGCGGTTCCATTAACCAAAACCTGCCCGGTTGTTGGTACAATTAATCCTGCAATCAATCTTAGAATCGTTGATTTTCCGCAACCAGACGGACCGACCAGACTGACAAATTCTCCCCCATACAGTGTTAGATCAATTGCATTTAGAGCATGTGTAACTTCATCATTTTCTACTTTTGCAAAACTTTTGGAGACATTCTCCAGTTTCAAAATAACTTGTTTATCTGCCATTTATTTTACTACTCCATTCTGCCATCTCAACAGGCGGCGTTTTATCAAATCTAGTACCTTTGTGACCAACGTAAAAATAATACAGATTACAAACAATGCTGCAAACATTTTATCATACGCAGCCCATGATTTTGCCCAGTTCATATACCAGCCAAGCCCCGCCTTGACTCCCATCATCTCTGCAACAGTAATTGCAACACAAGCAGAACTCATAGCTTGTGTACACCCTTGCAAAATAGATGGCATTGCATATGGGATTGCAACTCTGAACACAAGTTGCCTTTCCGTTGCCCCCAATGTTCTGGCAGCCTCAAAATAACTTTTATCCACATTTGAAATTCCTGTCATAGATGCAACTGTTACCGCAAACCATGCTCCTAATGCAATGATAAATACAGCTCCTTTAAATAAAGATGCAGCAACTATCATAACAATCGGAATCCATGTAGGTGTTGGAATCGGCCCAAGAAATTTAATAATCGGATTCACCCAATAACGTACCTTTTCAAAATAACCACATGCAATTCCTGTAACAAGTCCTGCTATAACACCAATAAAATATCCAAGAAGCAACAAGCGCAACGTATGAAGTGTACATTCTATCAAATAAGAGCGGTCCTCCCAGGCAATGTTTAAAATAGAATTCATACAAGGAATAAATGGTTGTGTTAAAATTCCCGTTTTCAATGTCAGATAATCGTATCCTGACAGCAACAAAAATAATGCTGAAAACAGAGGTGCACGATATCTCAATTTTTCATAAAAAGGAACACTCCCTCTTGATTTCTTTCCCATAGCAATAAGGAAATAAATGATATACGCTGCAATAAACAAAATCAAGGATCCGAGATAGGTATTCGGATTTTTATTCCTACTGCCATCTGGAACAAATTTATATTCAAATATTGCCACCATTCCGCATACAATAGGCAACAGTATAACAATCCAGTCAAGTAACTTCTGTAATTTTGTTTTTTCCTTTGCCTCCAACTCCTTCAATTGCTGACGGCTCAATCCTCTCATTTTACTTGTATCTTCTTTCGACATTTTTTCCCTTTCTGCTATCATATTGTCTGGTTTTCGTATGTCTTTCAAAAAGTAAACGAAATGCTGACAATCTAATTACTAAATTTTTTAAGCGTCTCTAAATCTTTTTCATATTTTTATATTATCATCTTCTTTTTTTCTTCACCAATCGCTATTTATGATAAGTTCTTTCTATTTATAGAAATTTTCTATAAGTAAATTTATTTGTCCTTTACATAGATAAAGGAGCATCTTTCGATGCTCCTCAAAAAAAGAATGTGCTTTGCACATTCTGACACCTGCGGCGATTGCTTGCGACATCTGTTTTGTACGCCGCAGTGTGCATCCTGCCGGAAGATTTTTATTACATAGGAAATAAAATCTCCTATGTAATAAAAAACTATATCCACACTATAAATTTCGGCAAGAAAATGATACATCCAATCACAGCCGAAAAAATTGCCGCAATCAGTACCGCCCCTGCTGCCGTATCTTTTGCAATCTTTGCCAATGGCTTTCTCTCCTCAGTCACAAGATCCACAACCGCTTCCACCGCTGTATTCACCAGCTCCAATGCCATAATAAGACCACAGAGTAACAGACAGATGCACCATTCTGTCATAGAAATGTGAAAGAAAAATCCAGCGATCACAACCAAAACTGTCATTACTGCATGCATCTTCATATTCTGTTCCTGCTTCAACCCAGTTACAATTCCTGTAAACGCATATTGAAATCCACCATATAATTTATGATTTTGTTTTTTCTTTTGTTCCATAAAATCCCCCCTAGTTTGGTATGGTCCTATCTTTTACTGTATTCCAGACAGGTCTTTTACAATCTCACCTGCAATGATCAGACCTGCTACCGATGGCACAAAAGCCGTACTTCCCGGAATCGCACGTCGCTCTGTACACTTGTGTTCAGCTCCCGGAGGACATATGCAGTTTGTACGACAACTACTTGCCATATCAGCTTTCGGCTTAATCGGAAGCTCGTCTGAATAAACAACTTTTAACTTCTTTACACCACGCTTTTTCAACTCGCGACGCATAACCTTTGCCAACGGGCATCCGCTTGTCTTATAAATATCTGCTACCTTAAAACGACTGGCATCTAATTTATTTCCCGCACCCATGCTGCTGATAATTGGTGTTCCGACTTCTTTTGCTTTCATAATCAACTCAATTTTGGCTGTCACTGTATCTACGGCATCTACAATATAATCATAGTCTTCAAAATGAAATTCGTCCGCATTCTCCGGCAAAAAGAAACACTTATGAACTTCTACTTTCGCATCCGGATTAATATCCGAAATACGTTCTTTCATCACATCTACTTTATATTTTCCGACGGTCTTTCTTGTAGCGATAATCTGTCTGTTTAAATTCGTCAAACAAACTTTGTCATCGTCAATCAGATCAAAAGAACCCACCCCGGAACGAACCAATGCTTCGCATACATAGCCGCCGACCCCGCCGATTCCAAACACTGCCACCCGTGCTCCTGCAAGACGCTCCATTGCTTCTTTTCCTAATAATAATTCTGTCCTTGAAAATTGATTTAACATTGCTTCTATCCTCATTTTCTATATAAAGTGTATTCTTTGTTTATCATATCGTTTTAGTAGGCAATTGTCAACCAAGGGCTGATGCAAACAAATCCACTTGCTGTTTCGTTCATTAAGTTGGATAAGCGTCCCTGAGAAAAATATTGGATATGAATTTCTATTCAGACTCCGTCAGCGGGAAATATATAAAGGTCAGAATTATTACTAAAAACAGAGCTTAGAAACCAGCAACTCGGGCTATGCCCTCAAACAGCAAGTTTCTAAGCTCTAACGTAAAATTCTGGCCTTTTAGTATTTCCAATCGCTTCCTTTGTATTCACAGAAATTCATATCCAATATTTTTTCTCAGTACGTTATCGCAAATCTAATGAATTAAAAAGCAGCGCTTTACTGGACAGGCGCTGGCACCTCATGTATCTACACATCTCGCTTATTGAGTGTTGTAGATATCTTTGTGGCAACCGTTGTATCTGCAAGGCTTGATATTCGCTGTTGCAGATGCTATTTTTGAGACCGAGGTAATCTGCAATTTGCTTTTCTTTGAGCTTGCAGATGCTTTTCAGCCTGCCTGTCATGTACAATTGCATCTACATCTTGTCTTTTCTGGGATTTAAAGATACTTCCTTCGCAAATCTTGCATCTACATCCCACGTTTTCGATAACGTGAGGATGCTCCCCATCAAAATTTGGCATCTTCAATTCCCCAAAATCCACTATCGCAGATATCGTCGCTCAATATCCTTTGTTGCTATTTACTTCACAACTTGAGCCGATACATTACTTACAAAAAATTGATATAAGAAATCCGAGCGAATATGGAGTGAGCGTTGGAGACACTTAGAGCGTAAATTTTTGTGTTAATGAATTTGAACGAACATGTTTGAAGCTGCGTAGCAGCAAGTTTGAGTTCAAGTTCATTTGCTTTTAGCAAAAATTTACGCTCTTATGTGTCACCCGCTCATGGAATTTGAGCAAGAATTCTTATATCAATTTTTTGTAAGGAAAGTATTGCCATTTAATGAACTAAATAGCAATACTCTGCATCCACATCCTACAGCATCTCTAAAAATGCCGCAACTCTTGTATTTAACTGCCCCACATCTGCCTGACTATAATCTGTCTCTACATTGATATACGGAAGTCCCATCTTCTCATTTACAAATTTACGGATTGCCAGTGTCTCCACATTATATGTATGACATGCCTGTAAGGTCATCTCCACTACTCCGTCAACCTGATATTCATTAATCAATCTCTCTAACAGCTCAAGACGATTTGGATTTGGTGTCATGACTGAACATCCGATTGCCAGATATCTTTCTGCCAGTGCCTGGTATACATCTGGATTTTCCTCGTCTACCAGCTTATCGATAGATTTTGCTCCGGAACAGTTTTCAAAAGCTACGACCACGCCGCCATTTTCCTCAATTGCTGTAATAATCTTTTCTGTTGCTCCGCCGATTGGACATCCGGTTACAAGAATACGTGGACGACTTTCCAACATTTTACCTTCTGCATATTCTTTTTCTATTTTCTCTGCCAATGCATTTACTTCCGCCGGAATTGCTTTTCTGTCAAATTTAAATCCACTTCCATAAAGTACCTTAAACAAATCATGTCCTTTGATTGGTGCCGGCTCGTGTTTCATCACTTCATATAAATTTTTCAAAGATTTTCTTACTTCATTTTCTTCT
Organism: Ruminococcus sp. B05; assembly: GCF_003628495.1. Classification (NCBI taxonomy): domain Bacteria; kingdom Bacillati; phylum Bacillota; class Clostridia; order Eubacteriales; family Oscillospiraceae; genus Ruminococcus; species Ruminococcus sp. B05. The sequence goes on from NZ_RBZR01000005.1 coordinate 113,282, forward strand.
TTAATAGCCTCTGCAATTTTTTCTTCTGTAATTGCCACACCAAATTTTTCTTCCAGATATTCTTTAAAGCGTATAATCTCACCCTTCCAAAGCTGCATTGATGCCGCACTTTGAGAGTTTGGAAGCTCCATTACAAACACATCTTTAAATTCAGACATATATTCATACATCTTTTTCTTTCCATCACATGTAGTCTCTCCGACAACTACATCTGAAAAATAGAAAAATGGACATTTATCTGTCTTTGCAAATCCATAACTGGACTTAATCAGCGGACATAAATTTTTAGGCAAATCTTTTTCTGCATCCGGAATTGTCTCATCAGATGTTGAACATAAACCTACTGTGGCTGCTCCCATTGCCATTGCAATTTCTTTCGGGAAATATGTACAATATGCTCCGATAACCGGAATTCCTTTATCCTTCAACTGTTTTACTGCAAGAAATGAATTCTTTCTCTGTTCTGCAAACTCCTCAAATACCTCTGGTAAATCTTTAATTATTTCCATCTTCTGTTCATCCTTTCACTGTTTATCGTTTTTTTCTGCTTTTTTCCCCTGCCAGCAATGCTGCTCCAAGAGCTCCTGCATATCTGCCATTTTCTGTTGGTTCTACGGTTCGTCCTATCTTCTCTGACAAAATTCTTGTAAAATACGTACTGTTGCTGATTCCACCTGTCAAAATCACTTTATCCGGAAGTTCTTTTCTCTGTGCCAGCTGACATACCTTCGCTGCAACAGAATCCACTACACCGGCTGCAATGTCTTCTCTTTTATGCCCTTCCCCAATATAATTGATCACTTCCGATTCAGCAAATACTGTACAAAGAGAACTGATTGGAAGCACCGTTCCCGATTCTGCCATCTCAAACAATTCCTGCAGCGTAACTCCCAAACGATTTGCCATAATTTCCAAAAATTTTCCTGTTCCTGCTGAACACTTATCATTCATCAAAAAATCTTTTACCATTCCGTGTTCTACCAGAATCACTTTTGTATCTTGTCCACCCACATCAATGATTCCACAATTTTCTCCTGCTATCTCCCGTCCGCCTCTTCCATGACAGGTAATTTCTGTAATCACATAATCTGCGAAATCTACCGCAACCCTGCCATATCCGGTTGCAACAACCTTCGTAGAATCTGCCAGCACATCGATTCCCGATTCCTGCAATCGTTCCTGGATTATCTTGCATGTTTCTTTACTGCTCCATCCGGTTGGCAATACAAACTGCATCTGGCAGTCACCTCTTGTTACGACTTTTGATGCTGTCGAACCAATATCAATTCCTACGTAATTCATAACTTCCCCTTTCGTATCCAACTATATCCAAAGTATCATTTTTTTCTTTTAAATACAATAAAACCCAGACATGTGCTTATAGCTTTTTTACATGTCTGGGTTTATTTATTGAATTTATCTATAAATCATTTTTATCTATTATAAATGCGTACCTTATTTGTTTTCAGCCATCCTAAGATTGCCTCTTTCTGCCTTATTATTACCTACGCATGTTTAATATTATCATCTACATTATTTTTTTTGGCAGTCTTATCCTCTATATGAATAATCTGCTGAGATTCTTTCTTTTCTGGTTCTTCCTGCGCAGCTTTCTCGGCTGCTTCCTGCTCAGCCAGTGCCTCTTCTTCAGCGGCTTCTTTTGCAGCTCTTGCTTCTTCTTTCGCTTCTGCTCTCTCAGCCAATGTCTCATTGACATTCTCTTTTACCGCTTCAAAATGATCGTACAGTTTCTCCATATTTTCTGAAAATGCTGATACAACATTTGTCTTACGAAGCATTGTCACTAAAGCTCCCACTACACCAATGCCAATCACTGTTCCCAGCACGACCCACTGTGTAGCTGCACTTATTCCCATAAGATTCATAATCATGAATACAGAAGACAAAATTGAAATGCTACAGCATCCCACTACCAATTCCATCATATGGTTTTGTTTCTTCTCAGTCATATCCTTTATCTGCTCATTTAAGAAATTCAATTTCTTATCGAGATCATTGATCGAACCTTCAATTCCATTCATATCTAATAAATGCTGATAAATAATCTTAATCTCATAATTTCTTGAAAGATTCATAGCACGCACTACACCGAATGCCTGAAAATGCATCAGTATATCTTTGATTTCCTGCTTTTCTTTCGCTTTCATATCTTCCGCAGCTGCCTGTTCTGTCAGATACTGACATGTATATTTCTCATAAAGTGCGATGATTACTGCCGGAAGTTTATCTTCTGCATGCTGCTTCATCTGACCTTCCATGTTCAGATTATAGTCTGCCATAACATAGGATACTGCCTGATCTGAAACACATGCTCCCCAGTTATATGCCAGATGAATCTTATCCTGTGCTGCATACAGGTACTGCAGTGCACCTGTCATGTCTTCATCCACATCTGTAGATAAAGGCAGCATATTATTCTGATTACAAGTTACTCGTCTTATCGTATCTAAGTCACGGAATCTTCTTCCGATCATAGCCAGATTATATGTAAATGCATCTAAGAACACAGATGTTCCACTACGATGAAATACTTCCAGACCAATTGTATCCAGTAATATATCCAGTTTTTCATCCAGCGAAAATTCATGTGTCTTTTTCTCATTATCCAGATAAAAATATCGAGACTGTGTATCTGCACTTCCCGGATTACAAATCTGGGCGATCGCATCCATTCGACTATAACGAAGTCCCATACATAAGAATGCAACTCCTGTCTCAAACACATATAAATAAGCAGAATGAATATCAAATCCATCCTTCTCCCAGTTTATTCCAAGTTCGATTCTATCCTGATCCAAATCTGTAACGGCAAATCCCATTACGTTCTCTACTTCTATATTATCTAGCAATTCTTTAATAAATGTCTCACGCAGGAACTTGTAGCAGACACCAACATGCATTGGATCATTTTCTTTAAATAATATCTTTGCCTGTTCTGTCAGATTCGTCGTTGTAATATCTTGTTTCTCACAATTTGCCTTCAGCCATACCTGGTCAAGCTCTTCTTTTCTGTACTTCAACGGAAGCACTACATAGCTTCCTAATTGTGCACTCAAAAGAAATGGTTTCAACTGCTCGAACTCTTTCATAATTGTTACTTCTTGTTCCATTTCCATTATTCATACCCCGCTTTTGTAAACGTCCTTGTACCCGTTATTCTTGAACAGATACACACAATTACAGACTGATTCTAACATAAAATACTTTCTCTGGCAAGAATTCTATTTCTCTAAAGCAAGCAAGTTACTGTTCACAGTAACTGTGACCAACAACGCAAGCAATTCTATTTCTCTGAAGGCAGCAAACGTGCTTTGGAAAGTGCCGCTCCTATTGCACCTGTGATAACTGTAGATGCAACCATCTCACTGATAGCATTCACACCAACCATCATGCAGCATCCGATAATCACATTTCTTCCGTTCATAAGCCCCTGCACATATTCTGTATTTCCAAATAATACTACTAAAAATGTCATAAAAAACAAAGTATTTAAAAATGCTGAAAAGAATCCTGTCACTGCACTTGCCACATATGCATTCGTTCTTTTTCTTGTTGCTTTATAAATAAATCCGATAAGCAAACCATCCAAAAGACGTGGAACTACACGCTGGATAAATGCCAGAACCGGATTGATACTAAAGAGCATTGCTCCCATTACGCTGACTCCGCCGATTCCAATACACTGACCAAAGCTTGTCAGTCCAAAGATCAGTCCGGCAATTGCACCACCTGTCGGTCCTAATACGATTGCACAAATTGCAACCGGAATTACATTAAATGAAATTGCCAGTGGTCCAATGTTCAGATAACCTAATGGTGTACAGGACATAATGATAAGGACTGCTGTCATAAGTCCCAATGTAGCAAGTTGCATCGTGTTGAATTTTTTTGTTTTGTTGTTCATGTTTTCCTCCTTGTTACCGCTCCGCTTTGTGCGGATGCAATACGGTGTGTGTTATTAAGTTGCCGCCCATTCTTTGTATCCTCTTATCACTTGAAGCACATATGGGCGATTCTCTTGTAACTGACTTTCTTAGCGAATCGTCAATTCAAGAATTTTATCCAGAAGTTTATTGGCTGCATCCTCCTTGCTCATAAGCGGAAGTGATGTTTCCTCCTTCTGCGTAATCAGAGTCAATACATTGGTATCTCCCTGAAAGCCTGCGCCAGCCTCTTTTACATTGTTGGCTGCAACCATATCCAAGTTTTTCTTTTCAAGTTTGGCTCTGGAATTACTGATCATATTCTGGGTTTCCATAGAAAAGCCACATAAAAACTGTCCTTCTCTTTTATTTTCTCCCAAATATTTCAAAATGTCATCTGTCCGTTCTAACTCTATAGACATCTGACCTTCTTTTTTCTTAACTTTTTCAGAACTAACAACTGCCGGACGATAGTCCGCAACAGCCGCAGCTTTGATAATAATATCCTGCTCATTACTGATTCCTGTCACCGCTTCAAACATATCTTTTGCAGTAACGATTGGTATAACATTTACAAAAAGCGGGGCTTCAATCGCAGTACGTCCACTTACCAGCGTAACCTCTGCACCACGAAGCATCGCGGCTTTTGCAATTGCATATCCCATTTTACCTGAAGAATGATTCGTAATGTATCTTACCGGATCAATTGCTTCTTGTGTCGGTCCTGCCGTAACGAGAAGTTTCTTGCCTTGCAGATCTTTCTCACGTGCAATCTCTTTTTCAATATACGCAAGCAGAGTCTCCGGTTCCGGCATCTTGCCTGCCCCCGTATCTCCACATGCCAAATATCCGCTTGCCGGCTGGATCACCTCATATCCATAACGCTCCAATGTTTTTAAATTATCCTGCACGATAGGATTCTCAAACATATTCGTATTCATAGCCGGTGAAATATATTTCTTACATTTGCATGCCATCACCGTAGTAGTCAGCATATCGTCTGCAATTCCATGTGCCAGCTTTCCAATAACATTGGCACTTGCCGGTGCGATCATTACTACGTCCGCTTTCTTTGCTATTGAAACATGCTCTACTTGAAACTGAAAATTCCGGTCAAACGTATCCACCAGACATTTATTTCCCGTAAGGCTCTCAAATGTAATAGGATTAATAAAATTCGTTGCATTCTGTGTCATCAACACATGCACATCCGCATGAAACTTCTTCAATGCACTTGCAAGTGATGCACTCTTATATGCTGCAATGCTTCCTGTTACACCTAATAACACTGTTTTTCCCTTCAACATCTTCCATCTTCCTTTCCAGTTTCTATAAATGAATTCGATTTATTATAAACTACTCAAAAATACAATTCAAGTCAATCATAAAGATACTCTGTTTTTTGTTTCATACAAAATTTGTTCTTGACATTTCATTTCAGAGGTCTATAATGCGTAATTGTAAAACAAATACAGTTCACCGAAATTCGTCGATGAGAACAATGCCATATCTTATTTTATTTCACAGAGAGCCTGTGTTTGCTGGAAGCAGGTAATAAACAGATAAGGATATCCTCTCTAAGAAGCAGGTTGAAAGCACGATTAAGTAAACCTCGCCGGTCTCCTCCGTTATAGGGAACGCGTATGATAGTACGTTAGAGTGTTGCAGATTTTATTTGCAAAATTAGGGTGGTAACGCGGATTTATTCGTCCCTTTTCAGATTCTTGGTCTGAGAAGGGATTTTTTATTTCACTTTTATCTTTTCATTCCTCTGGATTTGGTGAACAAGTAACGATTTACAAATTCTTGTAAACCGCAACGTGAACAAATATATTTTAGGAGGTACTCGTAATGAAAGCATTACAAAAAGCAAGCAAATTTTTATCAGATTATACTTCTGTGGTCGTCATCGCAATCGCAGTTGTCACATTCTTCATCCCTACCATGATGGGATGGGTTAATTTTCAGCTTTTCACTGACCCGGTATCTAACAAATTTACCTGTCAATCTATTATCATCGGTATCATCATGTTCAGCATGGGACTTACTCTTACAACTGAAGATTTTAAAATTCTTGCTCAGCGCCCATTTGATATCTGCGTTGGTGCACTTGCCCAGTATCTGATTATGCCATTCCTCGCATTTGCACTTACAAAAGCTTTGCATTTGCCTGATGGTATCGCACTTGGTTTGATTCTTGTTGGCTGCTGCCCAGGTGGTGTATCTTCCAACATTATGTCTTATCTGTGCGGTGGGGACGTCGCATTTTCTGTCGGAATGACAACCGTTTCTACACTGCTCTCCCCAATCATGACACCACTTATGGTCTCATTGCTTGCCAGCGGCACACAGATCAGCATTAAAGGACTTCCAATGTTCGTATCTATCATTGAAACTGTAATTCTCCCTGTCGGTGTTGGTTTCTTGTTAAATTATCTCTATGGCAAAAAGAAAATGTTCCATGAGATTCAGCAAATGATGCCTGGTGTTGCTGTACTCGGCCTTGCCTGTGTAGTCGGTGGAGTTGTTTCTTCTCAGGGTTCTAAATTCTTCCAGTCAGGTGTTGTCATCTTCGTCGCTGTATTACTTCATAATGGACTCGGATATTTACTTGGCTACGGAGCCGGAAAACTTGTAGGTATGAATACCTCTAAAAAAAGAACCATTGCCATCGAAGTCGGTATGCAGAACGCAGGACTTGCAACTAACCTTGCAACTACAACAGCTCAGTTTGCTTCTACTCCGGAGTCAGCAATCATCTGTGCTGTATCTTGTACATGGCACTCCATCTCCGGTACTCTGTTAGCCGGTATGTTTGCAATGTATGATAAACATAAAGCAAAAGAAAATAAAGTTGGTGTTATGGCTGAAGCAAAATAAACAGCCTTCCTTAAAAGCATAAAAAGCAGGATATACATTCTCTTAAAATGTATGTCCTGCTTTATTATATTTCTCAAACTCTACGCAAAGAATTCTTTCACCTGTCCAAATATAATGTCCATCAATTTCGTTCTTGCCTCGACGCTCGCCCATGCAATATGCGGCGTAATCAAAAGTTTTCCACTGTCTTTGATTTTTCTAAGAGGATTATCCACACTCATCGGTTCTTTTGTCAACACATCCAGACCAGCCGCAGCAATTTCACTCGTTTCTAACGCATCATATAAATCCTGCTCCACTACTATCGGACCCCTTCCAAGATTCAGAAATATCGCATTTTTCTTCATTTTGACAAATGCTTCCCGGTTCATCAGCCCTTCTGTATACTCATTAAGCGGAGCATGCACCGACACAATATCCGATGTGGATAACAATGTGTCTAAGTCAACCTGCTCATACCCTTCCTGTGCCGGACTTCCCGATGCAGAATAATAAATCACATGTGCACCAAATGCTCTTGCAATCTCCGTTACTCTTCTTCCAATATTTCCAAGCCCGATAATTCCCCATGTTTTTCCATGAATCTCTGTAAAATGTTCTGCAAAATGTGTAAACTGTACATCATTTACATAATGCTCTTCTTTCACATAGTCATCATAGTAACGCATCTTTTCCAATAAATAAAACAACATTGCAAATGTATGCTGCGTCACTGTCTCTGTAGAATATCCCGCCACGTTCCGCCATGCGATCCCTCGTTTTTCCAGATATTCCTTATCCAGATTATTTGTACCGGTCGCTGTGACGCAAACTAATTTTAGATTCTTTGCAGTACCGATCGTCTGCTCATTAATCTGTACTTTATTCAGAATAATTACATCCGCATCCTTCACCCTCTCCGGCACTTCTTCTGTGGAAGAAAAGTCATGCTTGACAACTTCTCCCAGTGTTTCATATTGTGACAGGTCAATATCCTCACCAATTGTTTTTACGTCTAAAAATACAATTTTCATGCTAATCTCCATTCATTTTAGTCCACGATTTGTCTCAATAGCTCTTCCTCGCATACCGGTCTGGAGAAATAATATCCCTGAATCAGGTCGATTCCCCACTGGTTTAGCAATTCTACTTCTTTCTTTTCTTCCACACCTTCTGCGATCAGATTATATCCCTGATTTTTTAGAATTGCACACATATTTCGATAGAACCTTGCTACTTTTTCATCTTCCATAATTCCCTGAAGTAATGAACGATCCATCTTAACACATGCAAACGGAAGTTTTAATACAGTATTCAGATTTGCATACCCTGAACCAAAATCATCCAGACACAATCCTATTCTTTCTGCCTGTAATTCTTTTACAAAACGATAAAGTTCTTCATTATATTCTGTTGCCACCGTCTCCGTAATCTCGAACTGGAAAAATGAAACCGGAAGATCGTATTCGCGGATCATAGCTATCAAACTATGACAGTATCCCTTTTTCAAAAACTGTGCCGGGGAAAGATTAAATTTCACACTTAGTAACTTTTCTCGCAACTTAGGATTTGCTTTCATAAAACGGCAGATTCTTCGAAATTGAAGAGAACTTAACGCATTAATCTGACCCGTATTTTCTGCAATTCTAATAAATACATCCGGCGGTATCATACCAAATTTCGGATGTCTTAAACGGCTTAGTGCTTCTACCGCTACAAACCTTTGTCTTTCTAATGAATATATCGGCTGATAATATACTTCAAATAAATCCTCACGGATTGCTTTTGGCAGAAAGCTTTCGATTTCCTTTTCATATTGAAAGCCATCCATGGTTTCTTGATTGCCTTGGATCACGATTGTATCACCACTTTTTACTGCCTGCGCCGTCAGATATTCAATATATGATAGGACTACCTCACTCTCCTGACCATGTTCATATTCCACACTACATATGATTGCCGGAATATGAATTTGTTCTTCACCAATCCGAAGCTCTTCGTCAAATAATTCTTTCAGTTCCTTTTGCATCCGCTTTGCCTCAGATTTTGAATATGCAGTAAGAATAAACTGATTTCCTCCTACACGGAACATCTGGTTTACATCCACACGCTCCTTTATGTACTCTGATACTTTCCGAAGCATTTCATTTCCAAAGCTTGTTCCATAAATCGTATTCACACGTTTTAATTGAAACAGCACAACTGCTGTCATATAGATTTTAGAAACCTTCTGTTCTGGCAGCCACTCTTGAAAATACTGAATATCCGGCAACTGTGTCAGGTTGTCTCTACGTGCCAGTTTATTATAAATCGTTGCCTCTACTCGAAACTGCATATTATGAAATGCTGTATGTAACAATCCACTCATCAAAATAATGGAAAAGATCAGATTTCCAAGCTCAAATATGAAACCATATCTCGTAATATCAAATACCCAGTAGAGCAGCAATGAAGTGATTCCTATTACAGATACTACTACAAATGCAAATAAAATTGTTCTGATTTCTTCCGTCCTTTTTTCCTGATATTCTTTATATAAGCATATTTCCAATATTATAATTGCGATTACAATAAGTATATGCGTAATTCTCAGCATATCGATAAGCTCAAATACTTGAAGCAGTTTCAATACACTCTGTACCAGAATATTTACATAAAAAATATACTTCAACCAATTCAGAATCCTATATTTCTCCATTCCTCTGGTATCCCCAATAAAATGAATCATCGGAATAGGGAAAAACATAAACATGTAAAACGAAACATAAGCTACTGCCGGAGAGTAATCAAACAAGTTCTGAAACAGAGAGGTATCTGTCAGACACCATATTCCACAACTGACCAAGTAAATCGCTGCATGTAAAAATCGTGTTTCTACAACCTTCTTGTATTTTAAATAAATATGAACTACTAATGATGCCATGCTGATTAAAAACATGATAAACACAAGCAACAATACCAAACCTTCAGAAGTCAGCTGATAACGCAGAACTGCATCACTATATCCAATATATATGGGTTCGATTTTAAAAGTGTTGCTGCCATCATTTTTATACACGCAGGTTATTTTCTTTCCGCCAACATGATCCGGAAGCTGCGTTCGACACTCTAATTTATGCCGCATCTGAGCGTTTCTTGGAAACACTTCGTCATTATATTCATATAATACCCGTGCTCCCAATTTAATCTGAATCCGATAATATGCACCTTTTGTAATAATTGTTTTCAAATCCTCCTCACCGGTAATACCTACATGATACAGATTAAGAGTATCTTCCTTATAATTCGTAATCGTTACGGGCAGATTTACCTCTATTTTTTTGCCATCTTGATAATAAAACCAATCTGATGAAATTTCTGTTACCCTACTCTCCATCTCTTCCTTTTTTTGATATGTCTGTATCACCAAAAACACAAGCGACATAATACAAAGAATAATTAGTAAGAACTCTATTATTCGGCCTATTTTCTTTTTATTCATTCTATACCTTATTCCTTCTTCATACTATTTTACAAGAGACTCTGCATAATCCAATGCTTCAACGATATTTGTACGGAAATTATCTTTACCAACATCTTCTACAAAATGATCTTTCTCCATAACTGCCATCGGCTGTTCATTTACATGAGAGAATATAATTGTAATATGTTTTTTCTCAGCCCGTTTTGCAAGCTCTCTCAACGTTTTCATCGCACTTGCATCAATGGCCGGTACACTTCTCATTCGAATTACGATCACCTTTGTTCTGTGATCACTGTTAATGCTTAATATCTGGTCTGCTGCTGCAAAGAACAATGGTCCTGAAATCTCAAACACACGAATACTTCGAGGGATATCTCTTAATTTTTCAGCTTCACCAGGTGTGATATCCGGCTCATCAACGTATTTCCATGTTTTAATATCTGCTGTTTCTGCCATACGTTTCATAAATAACAAGGATGCAAGCACAACACCTACTTCAATTGCAACTACAAGATCAAAGAATACTGTCAGGAAGAAGGTTGCAACTAACACAATCACATCACTCTTCGGTGCTGTTTTACACAGTCTGAAAAACGAATTCCAGTCTGCCATATTTGCTGCTACAACAAGAAGTACTGCTGCAAGCGTTGTCATCGGAATCAATGCTGCAAGCGGCATTAGAAGAAGTAAAATAATTGCCAGTGTGATACAATGTACAATTCCGGCAATCGGAGTACGTCCCCCATTTCTTACATTTGCCGCTGTTCTGGCAATTGCACCTGTAGCAGGAATTCCTCCAAAAAGTCCTGAGAAAATATTTCCAAGTCCTTGTCCGATAAGTTCTGCATTCGACTTATGATTATCTCCTATCATACCATCTGAAACAACTGCTGATAAAAGAGATTCGATTCCAGCCAGAATTGCAATTGTAAATGCAGGTGAAAGCATCTCCTGTACCAACTCAAAAGACACGGATGGCATATGAAATGCCGGGAATGAAGAATTTAATTCTCCGTAAACACTTCCTATCGTATTGACCGGAAGATTAGCAAAATATACGATTGCTGTTGTTATAATAATAGCAACTAAAGAACCCGGAATTTTATCTGTCACCTTCGGCCACACAAGCATGATTACAACAGCAAGTACGCCAATCCCCAGGGCAACTACATTAATTGTTGAAATATGATTTGCATACGCAATGATTTTTTGCACAAACTCGGATGGAACTGCTCCCATCTCAAGACCGAAGAAATCTTTCAACTGTCCGACAAATAAGGTCACTGCGATACCACAGGTAAACCCTGTCGTTATTGTATATGGAATATATTTGATCAAGGAACCAAATCTACACAATCCCATGATTACCAGAATAATTCCGGCTAAAATCGTCGCTACAACCAGCCCGTCTGTTCCATACTGGGCAACAATCCCATATATAATTACGACAAACGCCGCCGTTGGGCCTCCAATCTGCACACGGCTTCCACCAAAAAACGAAATAAAGAAGCCTGCAATGATTGCAGTATAAAGACCTTGCTCAGGCCCTACTCCGGAAGCAATTGCAAGCGCAATTGAAAGTGGTAATGCAATAATCGCAACAATGATTCCGGAAATGATATCCTTCATCAATTGTTCTTTATTATAATCTTTTAATACTTCAAACAACTTTGGTTTTAAATCATTCATGTTTTTTATTATCCTTTTTCCTTATAATGTCTACCGTATGTGAACCGGCCCCCACCAGTTCCAGGCGCTCGCAAGTAGACAAATGATATTCTATAAATGTCTGAAATGTTTTTTCATCCATCGCATTTAATACCGGTCGCATATAATCCGACGGACCATCTGCAGAAATGATCTGTATACGTTCCATTCCTGCCGCATCATTATATGAATCGATATCTTCCAGTCTCACATAATCATACAAATCGGCCTCTTCCGGCTGTACTCTGAATTTTTCATCTATCTTACCGTTTTCCATACATTCCAAAATGTGATTCTGTTTAAACCCATAAGTCAAAACACTATACTCATTCATACAGTATGCCACCAGAATCACACCTTCATCTTTTAACACACGTTTCGCTTCAGTAAGAGCTTTCACCTTATCCTCCTTTGAGTACAAATGGTACATCGGTCCAAATATAAGAATCAGATCAAACTCTTTGTCCTGAAAACGGGAAAGCTTCATTGCATTTCCCTGATATGCTTTTACAGCACTGTTTTTCTTTTTCAAAATTCCCAGATTGTATTTCACAAGTTCTACTGCTGTCACATCGTATCCTTCTTCGGCGAGTTGAACGCTATATCTTCCGGTTCCCGCACCCACATCCAGAATTTTTGCAGACTTATCCACAGGCAAATATTTATGAATATATTTCATAGAAGTAATAAACTCCACCTGACCATGTCTGCTTGTCAGACGTTTTTCTTCGTTAAACTTATTGTAATATTTTTCAAGTTCTGTCATCATAGATGTTCTATTCCTCAGCCTCTTCTATCATTTTTTTATAAGCAGAGCCCTCGTTGAATACTTCTAAATCCCTGCCTCCATCCTGCATAGCTCTACTGATGTTTTCCTGGATTTCCTCAAGACATTCTAACAGAATCGGATTAAATTCCTCAGCTCTCTCCTGCAATAGAATACGCATTGCTTCCTTGTGAGAAACACCTTTCTTATTCACACGGTCCCGCGTCAATTTATCATAGGCATCTGCCAATGAAACAATCTGTGCTGAAATCGGAATCTCTTCCCCTTTAAGTCCATCCGGATAGCCTTTTCCATCATACCTTTCATGATGCCATCTGCATATTTCATAAGCTGTTGTTACCAACTCATCCTCTTTATGTGAATCGAGATTTTCAAGCATCGATGCTCCGAGCAAGGTATGTGCCTGTACCAATTCTTTCTCCCGCTCTGTCGGCGGCTCTTTTTTATTTAAAATCTTTTCACTGATTCCGATTTTTCCAATATCATGTAACGCTGACGCTGTTTTAATAACAAGCTGATCCGACCAGTTCAGCTTATAACGGTCTGTCTTTTGAACCAATTGTTCCAACAACATCTCTGTTAAAATGTGCATGTGACGGATATGTGCTCCGTTTTCGCCATTACGAAGTTCAACGATCTGACTCAACAAATCTACCAGTATTCGTTCATTTTTTTCTTTCTCATAAATCTGTTCTGTCACAAGCGCAATCAATCTTCTCTGCTTTACATATAGCTTGATTACATTACAAACTCTCTGATAGATAACCTTTGCATCAAATGGTCTGCCAATATACTCCGATGCACCCATCCGATATGCTTTCGTCACACTTGCAATGGAATTATCCTGTGAAATAACTATAACCGGTATGTCTTTGATCCATTGATTTTCATTCATATATTCCAAAACATCAAAGCCATCCATTCCTGACATAATGATATCTAATAAGATAATTGAAATTTCTGCCCCTTGCTTCTGCAATATTTCAACGCATTCTTCACCACTGGCTGCTTCCATAATATCAAAATCATCTTTTAACATTTCCGCAAGCAGTTCTCTGTTTATCTCTGAATCATCTACAATTAAAACGCGTTGTTTACTTGTTGTTTCCAGATTTTTCGTTTTATCTGTATCAGTCACGATCATATTCTTTTTCTTTTTTGCCTGATACATCAACTGATCCGCTCTTGCAACTGTTTCTTCAATCGGCTCTTCGCCCTTCAATGCCCCGCCAATGCTTGCAGAAATGTGTAACCAGGAGTATTCCGGTACTTCTGCATCATAGATTCTCTTTTGTATCTGTCTTAATTTTTTTGCAAATACTGTCTCATCAATATCCGGAAGTAAAAGTAAAAATTCATCTCCTCCAAATCGGATCAATATATCGGTTTTCCTGATGCATGCCTGAATTTCTCTGGATACGGTTTTTAAAACCATATCTCCCGCATTATGTCCCAAAGTATCATTATATAATTTAAAGTCATCCAAATCCATCATTGCAATGCCCATGCGTCCGTTCATTTTTTTCACATAAGCTTCATAATAGCGACGATTATATACTCCTGTCAGTGCATCCTGATATAACTCTTCATTATATTGAGTCAACTTACTGATCAAAAGACTTTTCCCTTTAGAATCCAATACTGTTTCATCTTCCAGACAGGATAACATTTCTACTACATATGCTTTTCCATCAATCTCTACATATCTTGCAATCACATAAAATATCTGCGAGCCGAGATATTCCAGCTTTGTATATTGACTTTTCTCTTGCAGAGCTTTGATTGATATACAATTGCTGCATTGTTCTTTCCTGTTCCAGAATGAATAGCACTGGCATGTAACAGGTGTATCTGTTTCCAACCCATCTATTCTCTTTTTAATATCTTCCGCATCGAGTAGACGAACCACTGAAAATATATTTTCTAAATGTGCAATCCATTCGTCAGCTTGTTGTCTTGTCATAACCACATCTGATTTCATCTTTTTACCTCTTTGGTGTGTAAACCTTATACATTATAAGATAAATGTATATTTTTGTCTATAATATGCATTTTTATTTCTTTCTCTGCCAAAATCATACTTTTACTATCCAAGTGCCACATCCAACATCATCATAACAGTAAATCCAACTGCGAAAAATACTGTCCCTATATTGGAATGTTCACCTTGAGACATCTCCGGAATTAACTCTTCAACCACCACATATATCATTGCGCCTGCCGCAAAGCTTAAAAGATATGGCATTGACGGAATGATCAATCCTGCTGCTAAAACTGTCAGTACTGCTCCTATCGGTTCTACAATTCCAGACAATACACCAGCCACAAATGCTTTTGGTTTCTTCATTCCTTCTGCTCTAAGCGGCAATGAAATAATTGCCCCCTCCGGGAAGTTCTGTATTGCAATTCCAATAGATAAGGCAAGTGCACCTGCTGCTGTAATCTTTTCATTTCCAGATAAGTATCCTGCATAAACCACTCCGACTGCCATACCTTCCGGAATATTGTGAAGCGTTACTGCCAGCACCATCATCGTTGTCCTCTGTAATTTACTCTTTGGTCCTTCTGCTTTCTCACTATTCCGATGCAAATGCGGAATTGCACGATCTAGTAACAACAAAAAAAGTACCCCGGCCCAGAATCCTATCACTGCCGGAATAAACGACCATTTTCCCATATTTTCTGACTGCTCGATTGCCGGAATTAACAGACTCCATACGGATGCTGCTATCATTACTCCTGCGGCAAATCCAGTCAACGACCGCTCTACAGAATCACTCAGCGAATTTTTCATAAAGAATACACATGCTGCGCCAAGCGAAGTCCCCAGAAACGGAATTAAAATAATATAGATATCTTTCATATCGACTCCTTTATATTGAAATTTTCATCATGTTCGGTATTAGATTTCTATAAATATTTTACTTTTTTATCCTATGTTATGCAACCAAAAAAGAAGATATTCGATTCATTTTCCTAAATCAAATATCTTCTTTGTATTTACTATTCTGCTTTTACCGGATTGGATACACTCACCTTATGATCGTACCATTTTCCTTTTGTTCCAATTAAAGCAAGATCGAATTCTTTATCAAGTGCCGGAACCGGAACATCGAATCCATTCACCTCTTCGCTTGTTCCATCACTATATTTTACTGTATCAGTCGTAGGTTCTAACAGCTTTGCTCCATCTTTCTGTGCATCTTCTGCTGTTCCTTCGAACAGATTTACAATATTTTTTGACACAAGACTGACATGAATTGTCATCTTACCATTTTTTACTGTTAGTGTTCCTTTTCCATCCATTGCCTCATTTACATGAAACATAGAACTGTCTGTATTAAATTCTGCTGTATATGTTCCATCTTCCAATGCTGTTTTTGATGTCTGCTCTGTTTTGATTCCTTCTGCGTCCATTGCTGCTTTTGTATGTGCCACGTATAACTGCTGGATGTCAGAAATCTCTCCAAGACCTGCAATCTGTGTCTCTACACTGTCAAATTCCTTAGATGCCTCAAACTGACTCTTCCATGAATCGTCATCATCACCTGCCATGTCATTGTTTGCATGGTCTCCTGCCACAACCATAAGTGGACGAAGGATTACGTTTTTATATCCTGCATCTTTTACTTTTTCAATCACTGCTTCACATGATGTATCTTCCGGTTCACCTTCTACTGTTCCGATAAATACATTCTTGTATCCAAGATTTTCCATCTGTGTCTGCATCTGCGAATAACTGATTTTTGCTGTATGAGATGTTCCGTGTCCCATAAATACAAATGCTGTTCCATCTTCAGCTGCTGCATCTAAACTATCATATTTTGCTGTTTTTACAGCTTCTGCTGTGATTGCTTTTGCTACAGCTTCTTTATCTTCATTGATTACTGATGCATCTGATCCAACTTCTCCAAGAAGTGGTTCTGCAATTTTTACAGTTTCAAATTTATCCTGATATTTCTCAACTACCCCTGTCAGTTCATCATATTCTGCTCCATGCATTAAATGTGTCGGCTGAATGATCAGATTCTTAACACCATTATCTACTGCTCGGTCCAGTGCCTGTTCCACATTATCAATTTTCTCGTCATCACGAGCCTGTACATGATTGATAATAATCTGTGCTGTAAATGCTCTTCTTACGGACCAGTCAGGATAAGCTTCCTGAAGCGCCTTCTCCACACCACCGATATCTGTTGCACGGCTGTCATTGAATGATGTTCCAAAGCTTACTACTAAAAGCTCATTTTCTCCGATGTCATCTGCATTGAGAGGATCATCCTTTGATGCATCGCCTGTGTCTCTTCCAAAATAATCGGGATCTGCATTCTCTCCCTCTACCAATTCTTTCTGTGCATCCGTAAGTGCATCCCAGGCCTCTTTAGCCGCTTTACACTGCTCATCTGTTTTGTCTGTTCTTTCCTGTACATAAATGTCGTCGATCAGCTTTGCAACTTTATCGGCTGCCGCCTGATCACTGTCTTTTGTCGTATCCTCTGTTTTCGTGCTGTCTGTTGTTTTTGCAGAATTTCCACATCCACCTAACATAGATACACTCATTGCTGCTGCGATACATAAGATTACCAGTTTCTTTTTCATTGTTGTCCTCCTGTTTATAACTGTTTTTGCCATACATTTTATACAAATGCAATTTTTCGGAGTCTATTTCGTACTGCCAGTTCCTCGTGGCCTGAATATTCTATTCCTGTACTGTGAAAGGCAGGTCTCCCGGCTCATTGCTCAATCGCTTCTTTTCTCCTTCCCAGTTTCCTAGTGGAGTATCGCATAAGCTTGCAAAATACGGTGACGAGTTCGTACAGGATTCTCACCTGTTTCCCTTTTCACCAGTCAAAATTACTTTTGACTGACACCTCACACATTTCTATGCAATTGTATTATTCTTTATGTAAAGCAGTATTATCTTAGCATGGGTACCTTGTACTGTCAAATGAAAGCCAACGAAACAAAAAAGGCAGCGGCTCTTTTTCCATGAATAAGAGCCACTACCTTTTTACCTATCGGATTCTTAAATATTTAACAGATCACTAAATACTTTCAATGCTCCGTCTGTCTCGTGTGCAAGTACGCGTTTTGCAAGAACTTTACCAAGCTGTACACCTTCCTGGTCAAAGCTGTTTACATTCCATACAAATCCCTGGAACATAATCTTGTTCTCAAAGTGTGCAAGCAATGCTCCAAGAGCCTGTGGTGTCAACTGATCACCAACGATAATGCTTGATGGACGTCCACCTTCAAAGTTTTTATTACGATTCTCATCTTCTTTACCACATGCAAATGCTACAATCTGTGCAGCTACGTTCGCACATAATTTCTGCTGGCTTGTGCTATCCTGGATAACAACATCTGTACCAATCTGGCTGTTCTTAAATCCAACAAACTGAAGCGGCACGATATCTGTTCCCTGATGCAGAAGCTGATAGAATGAATGCTGTCCGTTTGTTCCTGGCTCACCAAAAATAACCGGACCTGTTACATAATCTACCGGCTCACCAAAGCGGTTTACTGATTTACCATTAGATTCCATATCAAGCTGCTGTAAATGTGCCGGGAAACGGCTAAGTGCCTGTGAATATGGAAGAACTGCTGTGCTTGGATAACCAAGTACATTTCTCTCATATACACCGATCAATGCATCCAGCATCTCCGGATTCTGACGAATGTCTTTATTCATAGCAAGCTTGTCTTCTTCTGCTGCACCTTCCAGGAACTGTGCAAATACTTCCGGTCCAAATGCCAGTGATAATACAGCTCCTCCAACTGCTGATGTAGAAGAGAAACGACCTCCGATATAATCATCCATAAAGAATGCTGCAAGATAATCATCACTCTTAGCTAATGGGGATGTCTCACTTGTAACTGCGATCATATGTTTAGAAGCGTCTAATCCTGCATTCTTCAATGCATCTTTGACAAATGATTCATTTGTCAATGTCTCAAGTGTTGTACCTGATTTTGACACAAGTACGAAAATAGAATGTGCAACATCAATAGAATTCAGAACTGCTGCTGCATCATCCGGGTCTACATTACTGATGAATTTTGCTTCCATCTTAAATGTATTGTTCTTTTTAGCCCAGTTTTCAAGTGCAAGATACATCGCGCGAGGACCAAGGTCACTTCCGCCGATACCAATCTGAACAACTGTTGTAAATTTCTCTCCAGCTGCATTTGTAATCTCGCCTGCATGTACTTTATTTGCAAAGTCTGCAATCTTTTCCTGCTGTTCTACATAGAAAGCACGTTTATCTACTCCGTCTGCCTCTACTGCATCACCGAGCTGTCCGCGTGTCATGTGATGGAGAACAAGACGTTTTTCTCCTGTGTTAATTACTTCTCCGTTGTAAAGAGCTTCGAATTTTTCTGTCAGCTGTGCTTCTTCTGCCAATTTGCCAAGTGCTGCAAGTACCTCTTCGTCAACCTGTTTTGCTGCATAGTTGTATGCCAGTCCGGCTGCCATAGGTATATTGTAATTTTTTACTCTCTTTGCACCATTCTCTCCTGACATTACCTCTGCAAGTTTTACTTTATTTGTCTTTGCCAGTTCCTGATAAGAAGTAAGCTTATCTAAGTTGTTCCAAGTGATCATAATTAATCCTCCTATTTCTTACACCCTTTATTTTAACTCTCATCAATGTTTTGATTATACTCTTGTTTTGCTATAAATTCAAGATAATGCTAACATGCTTTCAAAATCTGTTTTACTAAAAATGTACCTCAAAATATACACAAAAAACCTTGTATGTTTTTTTTCACCATGCTATGATAATTAATTAGTGTTTTTATACAACTTCAAAAAAATAACCACAAGGAGGAAAACATGAGTCAAGAAATGAAAACTGCCCCTGCAGCAGAAAATAAAATGGGAACCATGCCGATTGGTAAACTTCTGTTTAACATGTCTTTACCTATGATGATTTCCATGCTCGTGCAGGCACTTTATAATATTGTAGACAGTATTTTTGTATCTAAATTATCTGAAAATGCACTTACTGCCGTTTCACTCGCCTTCCCTTTGCAGATGCTCTTAATCGCTGTTGCAACTGGTACCGGCGTCGGTATGAATGCATTGCTTTCCAAAGCACTTGGTGAGCGTCGCTCAGACGAAGTAAATCGAATTGCTTCCAATGCGGCATTTCTCTATTTTGTAAGTTACGTCGTAATTTGTATTCTCGGGTTTACTATTGTCAAACCTTTTTACATGAGTCAGATGGGACATGCCGATGTTGAGATTATGGAGATGGGAATCGACTACTTAAGTACTGTTATGATTTTTTCTTTCGGTTTACTTTCACAGATTTATTTTGAGCGTCTTCTGACTTCAACCGGAAAGACAATCTTCAGCATGACTTCACAGTTATGTGGAGCGATTACAAATATCATTCTTGATCCGATCTTAATTTTCGGATTATGCGGACTCCCTAAGATGGGTGTGACCGGTGCTGCTGTCGCAACCGTGATCGGACAATGCGTTGCCGCAGTCGTTGCATTTACGTGCAATCACAAATACAACCACGAGGTAAAACTTATCTTCCGCGGTTTTCGTCCAAGCGGAAGAATTATCGGAACAATTTATGCGATTGGCATTCCTTCTATCATCATGCAGTCCATTGGTTCTGTTATGACATACTCCATGAACCGTATTTTGATTGAATTTTCTTCAACTGCCACTGCTGTTTTTGGTGTGTACTTCAAACTGCAAAGCTTCTTCTTTATGCCTGTATTTGGTTTGAACAATGGTATTACTCCAATCATTGCATTCAACTATGGTGCACAAAATAGAAAACGTATGATTAAAACAATTAAATTAAGTATGATTACTGCATTCTGCCTGACATTTGTCGGATTTCTTTGTTTTGAGTTTATTCCTCAGACATTACTTGGAATGTTTAGTGCATCAGCAGATATGCTCAAAATTGGTGTCCCTGCACTTCGGATTATCGGTATCCACTATCTGATCGCATGGTTCTGTATCATCTGCGGTACCGTTTTCCAGGCTCTTGGAAAAGCAGTATTCAGCATGATCGTATCCATTATGCGTCAACTTATTATTTTGGTTCCTGCAGCCTACATTTTATCTAAGCTTGGAGGACTTCACGCAGTATGGTGGTCTTTCCCGATTGCAGAAATTGTATCCCTTATGGTTTCGTTATTGTTTCTTTTCCGAATTTATCGTACTATTATTTCAACGATTCCGGACGGAAGTGATATTTTATAAAAAAAGAAACGCACTTGTAAGACATTCAAAACTTACAAGTGCATTTTTTATTTTATTATTTATCTGCCAGATGCTGCGTATAATTTTTCAATTCATCTTGAATCTCCGTCAAACATTCAATAAGCACTGGGTTAAACGCTCCACATTCTCCGTTCTGAATCATCTGAATAGCTGTTTCATGTGAAAATGCTTTTTTATAGCATCTCTCACTGGTTAAGGCATCATACACATCTGCCATCGAAACAATCTGGGCACTGATTGGAATCTCATCCCCCTTCAAACCATCCGGATACCCCTGACCATTCCATCGTTCATGGTGCCATCTTGTAATTTCATATGCTGTATGTATTAAAGGCTCAGATTTATAATTATCCAGTTTATCTAATATCTCTGCCCCTTGCATGCTGTGTGTCTTCATAATTGCAAATTCTTCCTCTGTCAGTTTTCCCGGTTTATTGAGAATTCTTTCATCAATCGCAATTTTTCCAATATCATGAAGTGCCGATGCAAGAGGGATATTTTCTTTCTCTTCAGGACTGATATTATATTTACTCGTCATCTTAAGTAAATGCTCCAGCAGCATTTCTGTGATCATACTGATATGACGGACATGATCTCCGCTTTCTCCGTTACGGAATTCAACAATCTGACTTAAAACACCTACTAACACAGACGTATTGTGTTCACGTTTCTGTATCTGTTCTGAAACCATTTGTACTAATCTTCGTTGTTTCGAATAAAGTTTTATCGTGTTCATTACGCGTCGATAAACAATCCTTGCATCAAATGGTCGATTAACATAGTCTGATGCTCCCAGGTCATACGATCTTCGAATGGCCTCTTCTGAATCATCACTGGAAATCATAATAACAGGAACATCCTCTATCATTTGATTTTCATTCATCGCACGTAAAACTTCAAATCCATCCAACACCGGCATATTTATGTCCAGCAGTACTAACGCGATATCCCCTTTGTTTTCATAAAGTATGTTCAAACACTCCTGTCCATCTTTCGCCTCCAATATCCGATAATCATCTTCCAAAATTGCAGCCAGCAACTCGCGATTCATCATCGAATCATCTACGATTAAGATTTGTTGTTTCATATTTTCCTGTACAGATGCATGTAAATAATGCTTTTCACCATCCTGATATACAACAACTTCATCCTTTTTATTCTTTGCCTGATACATCAACTGATCAACATAACACACAACATCTTTTATCGCGTCTTTCTTGGTTTTTATCGTTCCGCCTATACTCAAAGACAGATGTAAATATGAATATCCCGGAATTACTACATTCCGTACTTTATCCCGAATCTGATTTAATTTATTTTTCAAATCTTCTTCCCTGATATCTGAAAGAATCAGTAAAAATTCATCTCCACCATATCGGATCAATATATCCTCCTCCCCGATACAAGATAAAATCACCTCTGCTGCAGTCTTGAGTGCAACATCACCAACATGATGTCCATATGTATCATTACTGACCTTAAAATCGTCCAGATCCATTAAGGCAATTCCGGCATCCTCAACAGAGTTTTTTACAACTTCCTCATAATATCGTCGATTAAATACTCCGGTCAATGCATCTCGATATATTTTATTATTGTAATTTTTTTCTCTTTTTAACAGTCTTTCCAGTTCTTTGTTTTTCTGTTCCAGCTCTTTTTTATATTGTTCCAGATGGTATTGTTCTGTCCGGTCTAACACATAATTAACCGCCAGAACATCTTCTGTTTCTTCATCCTCAAATATTGCCATATGATGTTCCGCAAACATCGATTCATACTTTACTGTTCTCGTCCAGTAATTAAACGTAATGTGCTGTTCACCCTTATAAAAACGTTCTAAAAGTTTCTCTCGGTTCAAAATTTCTAAGAATTCTTTTCTTTCCTCTTTCGGAATCGTTAAAGCCCACATCTTGACCAATTCTGAAAAACTGGAATTTTCCGGCATTCCCAATTGCTCATTTAAATCATAGTCTACTCCATCTACAACCTGATGCATAACCCCCGGCACCAAATCTTTCGTGAGATTTATACTACAATATCCGTCTGCAATTGCAAAAACCGCCTGCTCTAAAAATTGATTATTTAAATTAATTCTTTTCTTGGTTTTGTCCATCTTTGCCACAACTTCCTTGTCTAAGACTATTTATATTTCATTCTCATCACTTCTAACGTGCATTTCATTTTCTGCTTTATTCCCTCTGCTTTTCTTAGTGATAACCTTGAAAACAGTCTCAACCAGCACTTCCCTGTTCAATGGTTTTGCTATATGTGCATCCATTCCTGCTTCTTTTGCTTTCATCTTATCATCTGTAAATGCATTGGCTGTCATTGCTATGATTGGTATTGTCTTTGCATCTGCTCTGCCCATTTTTCGAATTGTTTCTGAAGCAGTTAATCCGTCCATAACCGGCATCATTACATCCATAAGAATTGCATCATATGTCCCAACGGAAGAATTTTCAAAGTAATCCACCGCTTCTTTTCCATTTTTCGCCTTTGTAACCACAGCACCTTCATTTGTCACAATGAACTCCGCAATTTCCATATTCAGCTCATTATCTTCTACAAGCAAAATATGCAATCCATGAAGAGAGATCACAGGTCTTTCTTCTTTTTCCATTCTATCAATCTCTACATCAATCTTAAATGGAATCCGAATTACAAATGTAGTTCCTACTCCTTCTTCACTTTCAAAACGAATCGTTCCTCCCATTTTTTCCACAAGATTTTTCGTGATAGGCATTCCAAGTCCTGTTCCATTATATTTAGAACGACTTCCTGCGTTCTCTTGTGCAAACGGTTCAAAAATTATTTTCTGAAATTTCTTGCTCATACCCATGCCGGTATCGCGACAAATAAATTCCATCATCGTCATACCTTCCTGATTATAAGGAACTTCTCTGCATTGAATATATATACTTCCATTATCCTTATTGTATTTCACCGCATTGCTTAGAATATTCATTAAAATCCGTTTTACATGTGCCGGACTTCCCAGCAGATTCCAATGAGTTATTTCCTGTTTTTCCCAAATCAGCTTAATATTTCTCTCATCTGCCAGTAACTCGATTACAGTCAATACCTCTTCTGAAATATTATACAAATCAAACGGACTCTCTTCCAAAATAACTTCACCGGATTCCAGCTTACTCATATCCAGAACTTCATTTACCAGCTCTAATAACAAATGCGAAGCCTCTTTGATTTTTTCGCGACATTCTGTCTGTTTATCCAAACTCTCCGCATAATGATCTGCCACATCGAGCATACCACAGATTCCATTGAGCGGAGTGCGGATATCATGGCTCATTCGCTGGAGGAACTCGGTTTTTGCTCTGTTAGCAGCTTCCGCTCTTTTTGCTGCCTTAAGAAGCTCTTCTTTATACTTCTCTTCTTTTTCTATTTCTTGTTTTTCTCGCTCTGCACTTGCTTTCTGTATCCTCACCCATGAAACACTAAGCAAAAGCAAATATAAAAACGTCACAAAAATTATATTTAACGGAAGATTCTGAAATATTTTTTTATCTGGAATATATGCATAAATATAATAATCTCTTTGTTTTAGCATAATTCCATAACATCCGGTTCCTTCATTTTTCAAATGAAAAATATGATGACTATCCGTATGCTGTTTCATTGTCTGGACAACCTCATTTTCAGCTGTAGACTGTCCTAACAGATTTTCGTCATTGCTGGCAATAATCATCCCGCTATCTGCAACAACAATTGTTCCGTCCTTTTCCGTACTGTAACCATTTAAAAGGCTCTGCATTGTCAATGTATAATTTCGCATATATTCTGACGGAGTATAATAATATATAGCAACCACTCCCGGAGCGTCTTTTCTGGCACAGGCTGCAAGATCAATACAACTGCCATCATCAAGATTGATTCTCTCAGAATACGAACGTTCTTCATATTCTATAAAATCCATAATGACATCTTTTTGTAAATAACGAACTGCTTTTTCCGTATATTTTTCGTTTGCACTATATTCACAAACTACTCTTCCATCTGCATTAAGTACAAGAATTCCATCCACCCACAGTGTCTGCAAATTTTCTTTTAATAATTCCTGACTTAACTGCCCGCCATTTTCTATCTCGATATCGATGTTCGTGCTCATCTGACGAGCACTCTCAATCGTTCTGAGAAGACTTTTGGATTCTGTAGCCTCATTGTAATGTGTATAAGTAGAACACTGAACCTTGACATAATTTACGATTTCAATCAGTCTGGCCTCTGCATCTGTTTTTTCTTTATGAAAAAAATACAATCCAGAAACTATCACTACACAGACACCTATCAAAGCCCCAAACATCCAGAAGCGCTTTTTCATTTCTTTTGGGTTTCTTTTAATATTCAAAACCATCCACCTCCAGATATTTTTCCGGGTCATCCAGATATTTTCCGATTATTTTCAACGATGTCCCATCCTGACGCATTTCTTCTAATATCTGATCCAGCTCTTCACAAATGCCTCTGTCATCATTTTTAGCAAATGCAACACCTATTCCAACTGTCATCAACGGTTCTTCTAAAATACGAAAGTTTGTATCATAATCTTTCATATACTGTACAATAGACTCTTCATGTGCTGCTACTGCATCTACATAACCTTTTCCAAGAAAAGAGTAGATTAGTTCTCTATGGCCAAGACTGATCAAATTAGCAATCTTCGGAATTCTCTCATCCGTTCGTTTCAAAAAGATACCTTCTGGCTTAGTCGTTGACTGAACTGCAACATTTTTTCCTTCCAAATCTTTCAGTTCATAAATGTCACTGTTTTCATTCACCGCAACCACCTGACGACTTGATATATATGGTCCTGCCCAGCGGTACTCATCCAGTCTTCCTTCCATGGAAAAGCATCCCATAATACAGTCAATTTCGCCACTTTCCACCAGTTCCTTTTTCTTCTCCCAGTTAATCTGTACAACATCTACCTTATAGCCCATTCTTTCAAATGCTTCCGTTGCCAAATCTACATCAATTCCTGTCGGAATTCCATCTTCATTCAGATAATTATATGGGGGATAGCTATCACTTCCAAGTGTAATTGTAGGCTTATTTTTTTCTTTTTTTTGATGCACTGATTCACTGCATCCTGTCAAAGATGTAATTAATATACCCACAAGCAGCATCCCTGCAATAATTCTTCTTCCTTTCATGTTGTTCCCACCTTGCTGTTTTTTATTCCTTCAGTTTCATTCAAATTAACTCTTCAAACCCAAAAGATGCATTGTCCTTCCAGACAATGCATCTTACACATTACAATTAACTATTATTCTATAGACATGTAACATTTCGTCTTAGACTTTCAACTGACTCAATTATTTTTTTAATAATTATACAGTTTCTGTATGAAAAAGTCCATTCCTTTTTTTATCTTCTTATTGTTCTTCTTATTGTTAATTTACACACTCCAATATCAACACAAGCACTAACATATGCACCGGATAAAACGCATAACAACTATACTGGAATAACTTGCTGTGATATCCCTGACGTCCACGATATAGCCAGATAGGAATCAAAGCCAGCAGTGCTAATCCTTGCTGGCAAAATTCAAATTTCACACCAAACAATTGGACCGGATACATCAAGCCTCCTAGTAATTCTATATTTATCCAATAAAGTGTAAGAAATTGCCCTAACAGACACCACCATTTTCGTCCTCTAAAAAAATAGAAAAGAAACACTGTCAAAACCCCAGCACCATAGTAATCTACCATGCATATTGTTCCCAGCATCATTCCCACTACAACAACAATAATTGCTATCGGTAAATACACCCATTTCTTTTGCATTTTCCGTGTTTTCTCCATCAAATAGATTCCAAGCAGTCCTATAAGGAACGTCCATATAACATTTTGATGGACCGGATAAAACCATGTACCTCCATACATCAAATCGAAGGGAACTTCTGAAAGTACTGCAAATAATAAGAGTCGAAAAATATATTTTTTCAAATTATGTGTATAAAAATACCCTTCCACTGTCATAAAAGCAAAAATGGGAAATGCTACTCTTCCTGCACAAGTCATCCAATCTTGCGCTGGAAAAAGTGTCGCCCATAGATGATCCATTAACATAAGTGCCATTGCAATAATATGTAATACCGCTGCACTGATATCTATCTGACTAAATTTGAATGATTTCATTTTGCTGAAGCTCCTATTGTTTTAGGCTGATAACGCATGTCTGCTACTGTATAAACTGTAATAAATGCCTTCGGATCAAGCTTATTGATATAGCTCATCAATTTTTGATACTCATTCTTATCTACGATGGTGATAATTTCATGCCGCTTTTCCTTATTGTAAGCACCAAAAGCCTCATATATCGTTGCCCCGCTATGCAGATCATGGATAATAAACTTTCGAAGTTCTTCTTCATACTGAGTAATAATACAAACTCGCCTCTTCAGATTTTGACCAAAGATAAAATGATCCACTACCATGCCATTAAAATATGTGCCAAGAACGCTCAAAACAACCGTCTTCTTATCGTACACAAGTGCCGCTGACAATGCCACACACATCCCGGCTAATGACATAGCTTTTCCCATCTCTATATGCAAATATTTATTCATGATCTTTGCTACAATATCAAGACCTCCGGAAGATGCATTCATATTAAAAAGAATACTCAGACCTATGCTGACTACTAAAACATAACAAAGCACATCCAATTCCTGACTATCTGTCAAAGAGCCGATATCCGGAAGAATACGTTCAAATATCCATAAAAAAAATGGCAATGCAACACTGGTATAAACTGTCTTTGTCCCAAATTCTTTACCACATGTAATAAATCCAATCAACAGAAGTACTACATTCATAACCATTGTAATCACAGAGAGTGGCAATGGTATAAAATTTGTAAGGATGATTCCCAGACCTGAAATACTACTAACCGAAGTGTGGCTGGGAACCAAAAAGAAATATACCGCCGCAGCAATAATAAATACTGCTACAGTCAACGTAACTATCTCCCTTACAAGGTTTTTATAATCAATTTGTTTTTCCATTCTACTAAAAATTCTTATTCTTCTGAGAATTGATCCTTTCCGGCCATGCATAACGGACATTCAAAATCTTCCGGCACATCTTCCCATTTTGTTCCTGGTTCAATACCGCCTTCTGGATATCCCTGCTCCTCATCATATTCCCATCCACATAAATCACATACATACTTCATAATTCATTATCTCCTTTCATATATTGGCTCGAAATCACTGATATCGTGTCCACAAAGAGGACATGTATAATCCGGTGGAAGCTCACTTCCTTCATAGACATAATTACAAATCTTACATCTCCAGCCAACAATCTTCTTATCCTGAGGTATCTCTTTCTTCTTTGGTTTTACGCGATTCTGATAATCAGCGTAAGTAAGTGGTTCGTTCTCATTCAACAACTTCGCATCTGTCACTTCTGCAATAAACAATGTGTGTGTGCCAAGATCCTGCTGTTCTAAAACCTTCCCACTAATAACAGCACATGTCTGATATCCCAAATATGGTATATCGTTATGATCAAGCGGCAACGAAAGATCTTTCATCTTATCCACATCTCTTCCTGACTGAAAACCAAAATGCTTAATTGTCTCAAAAGAACAATTCACATCCAGCAGACTCAATGCAAATATACCACTCTCTTTAATTAAATCACAAGTATAATTACTATTCAAAACGGATATTGCAATTCGAATTGGATTGTTCGCTACTTGCATACAAGTGTTTGTAATACAGCCATTCACTTTCTCACCAGAACGAGTAGACAACATAAATACTCCATACGACAGATTATAAAGTGCCTTTTTTTCCATTTGACATACCTCCTTTGTTCATTATAGTAATAATTACTATTATTATCAACTTTAATATAACTCACTTTTATAGTATTGTCAACTGCGAATTTTTTTACTCCTATGAAGGATCAGAAAAGTGAATTAATACTTTCAGTTTACTGCCACCATATTTACTAAACTCTTCAAACGCTCTGTCTGCTTCATCCAATTCATATTCTGATTTCTTCTTCACATCTGTCGAATCCGGATTCATTACAATCTTTTCCAAATCAATTTCTCCACTGTTTACTAAATCAATCAGTTCTGTAAAATCTGCTTTCAACGCATTTCTTGATCCGAATATATTTAACTCCTTTTTCTGGATTAATGTAAAATTGAAATCCAGATTTTTCTTGCCTACTCCAATCAGAACTATACGTCCGCCATAGGCTGCCGCATCAATACAATTCTGGAATGTAGACGGAAGTCCGACAGCTTCAATACAAACATCAAATCCATGATGCTCCCCTGTAATTTCATTTACACGGTTCATAAACGCTTCCTCGCTGTCATTCTTTATCATACCGGCAAGTCCAAATGTTTCATATGCATATTGAAGTTTCTCTTCGGCAACATCTACAATGTATACTTCTCCACCTTTTGCTTTTGCGGCAATTGCAGCAAGAACACCGATTGTTCCTGCACCGATGACAAGCACTTTATCGCCTTTTTTAACATCTGCTCTTGATACCCCATGATAACTGATACAAAATGGTTCAATCAGTGCAAGCTGTTTTGGATTCAATCCTTTTCCATCATAAATCCGCTCAATCGGCATTGTGATATACTCGGAAAATGCTCCGTCTCTCTGTGCCCCCATTGTTTCATTTGATTCACAGCAATTTACCAGTCCTCTCTCACAAGAGTAACATTTTTGGCAATTGAAATATGGATTGCAGGTTACGATCATTCCCGGCTTTAATCCTCTGTCATTTTCACCGATTTCTACAATCTGCGCAGAAAACTCGTGTCCCGGTATTCTCGGATAGCTTGCATATGCAAAAGTTCCGCGATATGTACCCAGATCACTTCCACAAATCCCACCATATAATAATTTTAATAATGCCTCTCCCTCTTTTACTTTTGGCATTTCATTTTCTGTAACTGCAACCTTTCCCGGTTCAGAAATTATAATTGTTCTCATGTTTTTTTCCTCTCAATACATTCTTTTATTTAACGTTCTCTATCAACATATTTTTCATTCCATATAACTGCGGTTTTCATTGGTGCACCTTTTGCATAAATTTTATTTTCATATGCATCAATCGGATCCTCTGTAAATTCATCTTTGTCTATCAATTCAACGATTTCATCATAGCAGCTGTTTTGAAGTATCTGAATAGCCTCCTCCATATGATCCTGACGGAAATTTATGGAGCCGAATATCACCTGATTTTTAAATCCAAACGGCATTGTATCGACTGTAATTTCCGGTCCTAATGAGAAAGAATTATAAATCCCATTACAGCCTAGTACGCCGTATTGGAATGCAATTTCATGTTCAATCGCTGCTCCGCTGGAACCGATAAATACAGTTGCGGTACCACCCAATTTTTCTTTAATTGCATCTGCAAGTTCTTCTTTTGTATCAAATGCACTTCTGACATAAGATGCCCCTGCCTGTTTTAGCGCAAATGCGACTTTTGGACTGTTTTCTTCACTTCTTGCCACGAAAACAATCTTCGCCTCCGGATATTTCTGACGAATCAAATCTCCGATAAACATACCTGTTGTTCCAAGCCCGAAAATACATACTCTGTCAAAGGTTTCCTTCTTCGCAATTTTTCTTGCCTCTTCTTCGCTGCATTTATATTGAGCCATTTTCACTCTGAAATTCTGAGCCTCTCCTATATCTTCCATTCGTTCTCTCTGGAAAATCATACAGGCATATGGGTCACTGAATACCAGCTTCTTACATAGATTAAGAGAGATTTTTCCATCCTTCACATAACCATCCGGAATTTTCAATAGCATGTCGGGATTGTAATAATTTTTATCTGAAAACAAACCATCAGCCTGATCACATCCATATTCAAAATACGTTTCTTCTTCTGTATATCTGGTTGGATCATAGCTATTTCCGCCACGGATCAACACGATTGCAAAACGCTCTTGTGACGGTACCCATACAACGCCCTCATGACCATTGATCAATCTGTTACAGCCTTCCGGAAATTTAGGTTTTAATTTTCCTTCTCGCCCCATATTCATCAATGTGTAATCTGTTCCGCAAAATCCAACCAGAACACTCTCTGCAATCACACCTTCTTTTTCTTCCTCTCCTCTTAATCGTCTTCTTGGGATATTATTAATTTCAACATCTCCATATACCAATGGATTCTCTTCGCTATTCTGAAAATATGTTCCTTTTACAATCATCTTATTTCTCCTACTCAACCATGTTAATTATTTTTTCCGGAACTTCTAATTCTGGAAAACCATAAAATCCTTTTGCATTTTCTCCTAAGATTTTTTTCTTTTCTTCATCCGATAAAGCAGTCGATTTTTCTATAAAATCTTTACTCATCCCATAAGTTATAGCAGTCATTGTACGCGGGTAATCACTTCCCCACATCAATTTTTCAACTCCGCAAATTTCTATCGCCTTGCGTATCGCCTTGACAGCAGATGGATATGGATAAAATTCTTTGTGAAATAGCCATGTAATTCCGCCACTTTCAATATAAACATTTTTATGCTTTGCCAATGCAATCTGCTTCTCCCAGCCTTCTACCGTAACCATTCCAAAATGTCCGATAGCAATCCGCAGATTCGGATGCATCTCAATCAATTTTTCCATATCACCTACTTGAAGCTCTCCATCCGCCATATCGATTGAAATAAATTTATTCAGCTTGTCTGCTTTTTCAAAAATATCTTTATGATGTAACAAGTTTTGATCTTTTAATCTGCCTGCACAAATTTTAATTCCATCAAACTGTTCTATCCATTTATCGTCTATTTCTTTTTCTTCATACAGACAACAAATTTTTATTCTTTCCGGATATTTCTTTCTACATTCTAATAAATATGCATCCTGATTACCATCGATATACTCTTGCGTCACCACGCATCCACTGACTCTCGCATAATCCATATTTGCAATCAGCATTTCTACTGTATTACTTCCATCCAGCATATAGGGTGGCATCATTTGACGTATCGCTCCGCCAAAATCACTTTTTCCTCCGCTTAATGCAAAGACTGGTTTTCCATTTACACATCCCGATTGTTTTTTCCAAAGATGTAAATGTGCATCAATAATCATCGTCATCCTCCTTTTTGTTTTTTTCTATCTTGTTCTTGATTTCATTATAAAATCTATAGTACGATAATAATATTGGAACAGCAGACAAAACAGACTTATTCATGTCCGATTAGCGTACTTTTAAAAAGGGGGCTACAATATGAAAAATGATAACTTATATATTACATTTTCGATAGGTGATTATCAGATCAATATATTGAAATTTACATATGAATGCCAGACGTGGAATACACCTTCACATGCCCATAGCTCGAACAGTTATGAGATTCATTATATTCCAAAAGGTAAGGGAACATTGATCAGCAATCAATGCTCCTATGAATTATATCCAAATATACTCTATACAACCGGTCCTCATATCGAGCATCAACAATATTCCGACTCAGATGATCCGACATATGAGTATTGTATTTATTTAAGAATTGAAAAAGCACACGACACAAAAAAGAACTCTTCCGAAAACGCTATTATAGAACCATTTTTACATTATCCGTTCTGGTACGGAAAGGACTGTGCTAAGTTGCAAGCTACCCTCGAAGCAATTTATCAGGAGTTTTCTGCTCCCGGCTCCGCCGCCACTATCATGTTGCGTGCTCTTTTTATGCAGTTCCTGGTTAAAATACTGCGAAACTACGAACCGGCTTCAAATGCTGCTATCACATATATTCCGATTCCTTTGGTGAAAGCTTATATCCTCATTGAAGATAGCTTTTTACTAGAATACGATACGATTACATTAAATGAATTATCACGCCGTTTAGGATTAAGCACCAGACAGACCAGTCGGATTCTCTTTAATCGATATGGACAAAACTTTCTCCAAAAAAGGACAGAAGCCAGAATGGCTGCAGCTGTTACATTTTTAAAGGAAGGTAAGCTTTCAATTTCTGAAATATCCGACCGGTTGGGCTATTCTTATCCGAACCATTTTCATACCGCTTTTAAAAATTATTATAAAATGACAGTTTCTGAGTATAAACAAAACATTTTACAAATTTAAACAGGGAGATGATTCGAATGCTCCGAATCATCTCCCTATTATTTATTCTGTCTCATAAAATACTTTTTTATCTAACGCTTTATTCTGATGTGCAACAATTGTTGTACATACTGCATCACCAGTGATATTAACAGCTGTTCTTGTCATATCCAGAATACGGTCGATACCCATGATCAGACCAATTGCCTCTACCGGAAGTCCGACAGAATTAAATACCATTGTCAGTGTAACCAGACCAACGCTTGGTACTCCGGCTGTTCCGACAGATGCAAGTGTTGCTGTTCCGATTACTGTAATATAATCTGCCATGCTCAAATGGATTCCAAATGCCTGTGCCGCAAACACAACTGCAACTCCCTACATGATGGATGTACCGTCCATATTGATGGTTGCTCCAAGTGGAATCGTAAATGAAGAAATCTTCTTAGAAACTCCGACCTTCTTAGAAAGTGTATCGATAGAAAGTGGAATGGTTGCATTTGATGTCGCTGTAGAGAATGCAAATGCCATAACCGGGAAGAATTTCTTGATAAAACGGATTGGGTTCAATCCTGTAAAAATCTTCAAAAGGATCTGATATACTCCAAGGCACTGAATTGCAAGTGCTAAAAGTACTGCGAGCATATATTTTGCAAGTGGAATAAATGCACTAAATCCAATATTTGCAAATGTTCTGCTAATCAGACAGAATACACCGATTGGTGCCAGACTCATGATCATCATTGTCATTTCCATCATGATATCATTAAACTGACTGAAGAAGTTTGCAACTGTCTCTGCACGTTCTCCCATTTTTGCAAGAATAACACCAATGATCAGCGCAAAAACGATAACCTGAAGCATTGTTCCGCTTGCCAGTGAATTGATCGGATTATCCGGAATAATATTTAAAATTGTATCCGTCAGTGAAGTTGCTTCCATTGTCTCGACAGTCGAAGCGCTTGTCTGGATTGCACTCATGTCAAGCCCGATACCAGGATTAATCAAATTACCAATTGACAATGCTACTGTTACAGCAAGTGCTGTTGTAGCAAGATAAAAAATCAAAGTTCTGACACCGACTGTTCCAAGCTTCTTTGTGTCTCCGATGGCCATACTTCCACACACAAGAGAACAAAATACAAGTGGTACAACAAGCATTTTCATCAGACGGATAAATCCCTGCCCGACTACATAAAGCACACCTTCTACAATAATATCATGTTTAATCTTGCTGTCAGGAATCAGATAACAAAGTACAATTCCAAAAACAGCACCTAAAAGCAAAGCTATGAAGATCTTCGTCGTCAGTCCGATCTTTTTCTCTTTCTTTTTTTCTTTCACATTCTTGTTTTTCATCCTATTTCTCCGTTCTTTCATTCATATATTCTTCTAATGACTCTTTCCAATCCGGCATATCATACATATCGATAATACGGAGAATAAAATTATCCAATACCGCATATGGTGGTCTTACCGCTGAAAGATCCGACTGTTCTGTCGGAACCGCCTTTAATTCAATTTCCTTTCCTGACAACCTAAGGATTTCCTGTGCAAATTCATATCGGTTGCAGACTCCGCTACAAGTTACATGGTAAGTACCATATTCATTTGTATTAATTAAATACAGTATCATTCTTGCAAGATCTTTTGCACTTGTCGGCGAACCAAACTGGTCTGCTGCTACAGAAAGGGCATTTCCCTTTTCTGCCGCTTCCAATACCTGATTCACGAAATTCTGTCCTACTTTTCCGTAAACCCAGTTGCTACGGATAACAAAATGTTTGTGTGTAAATTCCTTTACATAGTTTTCTCCTGCTCTTTTAGAGGATCCATAAACAGTCAACGGATTTGTATCATCAAATTCTGTATATGGCTTCTTACTCTTTCCGTCAAATACATCATCTGTCGAAAGCTGAACAATCTTCGCACCATTTTTTCTTGCAACAATACTTAAATTTCTCGCTCCAAGTGCATTCACCCGATAAGCAAGCTCCGGTTCTTCTTCACACAACTGTGTATCTGTAACACCGGTACAGTTGATAATCACATCCGGACGGTTTACAATACCAAAATTGAGCACTTCTTCTGTATCTGTAATGTCCAGTTCGTCTTTATCTGTATTCAATACTTCAATCTCTAATGGGTCGAGGACCTCATTCAACGCATGTCCGATCTGTCCGTTCGATCCTGCTATCCATACTTTAATCATCTCTCATCCTCCTTAAATTTAGAAATTCCAATTCTTATTTTATCATATCAATTTTCTTAAGAAAACCCTAAAACTACCTGTCAATTCATTTTATTTTTTCCAAAATATTCCTGCAATGTATGGAGCAGCTCATCCACAACAATTGGTTTTGATAAAAAACCATCCATTCCTGATTCCAATGCATTTTTCCGATCTTCATCAAATGCATTTGCTGTCATAGCAAGAATTGGTATGCCTGCCAGCTTTGGTTCGTTAAGTTTTCGGATACGTTTCGTTGCCTCATATCCGTTCATTATCGGCATCTGCACATCCATCAATACCAAATCATAATCTCCCGGTGTTGAGATTTTGATTTTCTCTACGGCTTCAACTCCATTTCCTGCTGTATCCACTTGAATTCCATACTCATTAAGAATTGTCATCGCAATTTCACTATTTAATTCATTATCTTCCACAAGTAATACTCTCTTGCCTTTGAAGACCTTATCTGCAACAGGGAAAATTTCATTCTCCTCGGCCTGTTTCTGTCCAATCGCAGTCATTAAAGTATTACGTAAATCTGACATAAACATAGGCTTCGAACAAAACGCTGTTACTCCTGCTGCCTTTGCTTCTACTTCAATATCAGACCAATCATAAGCAGTTAGAATAATAATCGGTGTGTCATCACCAAGACTGCGAATCTGACGAGTCACTTCTATACCATTCATATCCGGCAAACGCCAGTCGATGATATATGCATGGAAAGCATCCCCAAGTTCTATTGATTGTTGTGCACGAAGAACAGCCTCTTTACCGGAAAGTGTCCATTCTGAACGCATTCCTACTTTCACAAGCATCTTAGTCACACTGTCACAAGTATTAAAATCATCATCTACAACCAACGCTTTGAGACCTTCCAGTTCTGCAATCTTTTCTACGTGATGCTGCTCAGACTGAATACCAAGCTCTATTCGAACAATAAATTCTGTACCTTTTCCTTGCTCTGTCCTAACTTCGATCGTACCACCCATCATATTCACAATATTTTTTGTAATAGCCATGCCAAGCCCCGTGCCCTGCGTCTTGCTGACTGTAGACGTCCGTTCACGTTCAAATGGGTCAAAAATTTTCTGTGCAAACTCCTGACTCATACCGATTCCAGTATCCTTTACCCGGATTTCATAGCATCCACTTCCTTTTTTTGTACATGGAAGCTGTCTAAGTCGGACAGAAACTGTTCCACCTGCCGGAGTAAATTTAATTGCATTCGATAAAAGATTTAGCAGCACCTGACTAAGTCGTGTCTTATCACAATAAACATCCTCATCGGTAATATCTATGGCATCCATATAAAGTTCCAATTGCTTAGCATGAATCTGTCCGCTTACAATGGTCTTCAGATCATGCAGAACCTCCGGAAGACTAACCTCCGTCTCTTCTAAATGGATCTTACCACTCTCAATACGACTCATATCTAATACATCGTTGATAAGTGAAAGTAAATGTTTACTTGAAGAAAGAATTTTACTCAAATAATCTCTGACTTTCTCCTGATTATTAATATTACTTACAGCCAATGTTGCAAAACCTATAATTGCATTCATTGGTGTACGAATATCATGCGACATATTGGAAAGGAACATACTCTTTGCCTTATTAGCTGTTTCAGCAGCATGTACGGCTTCAGAAAGTGCATGATTCATTTGTTTATCAGCAGTTCTGTCTGACATAACTAAAATATATTTTTTCTTTTTCTCCACCTCACTGCCCATGGCAACAATATGAAACCAGCGATGTTCTTTTGTTTTCTGGTAGACATACTCAAACTCCCACTCGCGCTGTTCTCTGACCATCAATTCTTCCAGAAAATTTTTGTTACGATTTGCAGAGTTCTTTGGATGTAGTTTTCCAAGAACATGAATATCCTGCTTGATCTGTTCTACCGTGATACCTAGTAGTTTCTCAACATTTGGACTGACATAATCCACTTTTGATGTCTTTGCATCCAACATTAAAAAGACATCATCCACATTCATTGACAGCTTCTGGAATAATTCGTCTCGATATAAAATTTCAGTATTCTTTTTCTTCAGACTTACTTTATTTTTTCGAAGAATAACTACAATAATATATCCTGCAATACTAAGTACTACAATACCGACAAGTATCATCGTAGTAAACTGTAATATATTCATACTTGCGTTAACTACATTAACCGGTACCATCCCAAGTACTGACCAATCCTGGATCTTTGATTTTTCATAGATCAGATAATATTTTGTTCCGTCCAGTTTTATAAGCGTAGAACCACTTTGTCCCTGTTCTAATTTCTTTGTGAGTGCGAGAATCTCTTTTTCAGACAAATTCGAACGTTCTCCCAAAACACCAAAGAAATTATAGACTGATTCCAGTTTCTCCGAAGAATGATCGATCACAACACGGCCATCGGAATGGATAACATAATTGCTCGCCTGTCCATGAAACGAAGAAATGTCCAGTATTTTTACAATATCTGAATTTTCGTAAGCAATCGCTATCGCATCATATTCGAATCCCTCATAGTATCCGCGAGGTACAGGGCTGGCAAAAACCAGCAATTGTGATTTTCCCGGAAGTACCGCATTCATTATGATATCATTTCCTTGAATAATCTCATCTGCAATTGTCCCTTGCAAACCAAGATAACCTGTCTCTCCTGTTACTGTCTTGTAATTACCATCGATAGACAGAAAATAGAAATCTGAAAACTCTGTTTCTTCCTGTGCTCTATTTATATAATCCACAATTTCATTTTCACTTGAAATGTTTTGTAAGTATTCACTCAACATATGAAGATAGGTCAAATTCTTATTTGACATCTCCGTTAATGCATTATTTGACTGATGTAAAATCTCTGTCAAATGAGAAACGCTTTCTTGATAAACAACCTTTGAAACAAATCTATAATATTGAATACCTGCCAAAATGATACAGCTAAGTAAAACAATAATAGCTACTATTTCTGAACGTTTCCTTATAAAATTTTTTCTCTTTCTCGTGTTATGATTTTTAGCATTCATTTTCTTACCTCAAAGTAATATAGTCTTCAGGTTCTGCTAAAACCACATCACCTTCTAAAACATAATTAATCCATGTATCTTTCACTACTGTATCTTCAGCCTCAAATGTATTGTCTTTATCAGCAAGAAGAGGCTCCATATGTCGTGGTATTGCCAGGCAAGTTACTGTAAAGCTATCATCATCCTGAATCTTTTTCCCGTCCTTTTTTACTTCAGACAGTGTGTATCCATCCTCATTTTCTTTGATTTCCATAGAAATACCGCTAACTACAGGAAGCGAACCCTGATTAAATGGAACTAAACCACCTTCGTAACCCTCCACAAAAGATTTCACCAGTTCTTTCAGTTCGGCTCCGCTCATTTCCTTCTTGTAAGCAGCAAGACCATTCGGCATGATCATGTCGCCTGTCATTTTTTCTGTATAATCAGCCTTCAATACACTGCCGGTAAAACTGTTTCCTGTTGCGAGCAACACATCTGTCCCATAAATATCCCGTAATGTATTTGCCATGACAGAATAGGATTCATTTCCACCTTCTGAATGGAAATAATTACTGTATGACTTCGACGAACTTAACACAACATCCTCCGAAACATTTTCATCATCTAAAAGCTGAGCATCAAATGCCTGATACGCCTGTTCTGCATCATAATTTCCAGAAATCATCTTCGAAACCACGTCTTTGGAAATTGCAAAAAAATCGTTCGACGCAATACGGATATACATATGATTTTCTTCAATCACAGGCTTGACATCCTGCATATATTCAGTAAGTTTAAGAGTCACATTCTGACTATAGTTCAACAAATCCTGCCCTTCAGAAATAATTTTATTCTGACCTTCATCAGAAAGCATTACATTTAACACTTTCATTGCTTTTTCCTTGCGTGCTTCATCCTGTTCAAGATCACGATTCAATGCAACCTGGAAATATGGTGTAGTCATCAGCCACTTTTCTCCATTCTCCTCAAAGAATGGTAAGAATCCAGTATTAATTCCCTGATCTTGAAACATTTTCACACCGGCAGAACTGCCAAAGTACATAGCAACTTCACCATTTTGAAACATATCGATCACATCATCATACGTCATATTTAAATCATCCGGTCCCAAGTTGGTATCCTGAATAAACTGATTCATACGTTCAAATGCCTTTGGCCAGACAACATCGTCCAATCCCACTTTTTCTGTATTGGCAGGATCACTATAGGCTGTACGCCACTTACGGCCTTCTGCAGAAGTAAGATCTGCTGCTGAAAGTCCCTGCAAAGTCTCCATACAAGTGTAATCATAAAAATAGTCTGCTGTAAATCCGCGGATTCCTTTTTCCTTAAATGCCTGACATGCAAAAACAAAGCTGTCGTAATCTGTAGGCAGTGGAATACCATACTTTTCAAACAGGTCTTTATTCACTACAAATCCATGAGCATCTGCACATACCGGCAGCCAGTTTACACTACCATCTTCATTCATAAAATTGTTAAGATATGTATTATAGACAGCACCTGCCTCATTCGTTGTTGAAAGATCCATCAAACTGTCTTTTAACGGACTTGCATCATGAAGTGAAAATCTGCAACAGGTAATAATATCCGGCAGCCCACCATTTTCATCAAGAAACTTATAAAAATCCAAATCGTTATTTCCAACTACAAATTCGATGTTAATATCCGGAAGCTGCTCTTGAATATATGGTGCATATTTATCATATAAACTCGTACTCCATAAATATACCGTGAGCGTCTCTTTTTCTTCTTTTTCTGTACTTTTGTCTCCACATCCTGTCATAAGAAGGACACCCATTACAAGTACCATAAGCACGGAAATTATTCTGTTTCGTTTTTCTTTTTTCATAAATAATCCTTTCATTTTTTCTCAAATCCATAGACCCATTTTCCCCGTAAAAATAAAAACAGGAAAATAGCAGAACTAATACTCCATGTCAACGGGTAAGCCCAAAATATTACTCTGATATCCGGAATAATACGAACCGTTACAGCAATGTAACTTACACGGAACAAACACCAGACGCAGAACATAACGATCATCGGTACTGCTGCATTTCCTGAACCTCGAAGCACTGCCGCAATGCAGTGGGAAAATGCTAATAGAAAATAAAATAATGCAATAGTTCTAGATTGCATTACTCCATAATGTACCACATTCGGATCTCTGTTAAATGCTGCGATCAATACCGGCGCTGCTGTGTAAATGATGACTCCTATCAACTCTGCAATGGAAATCGAACAGAGAATCCCAAACCTTGCACCTTTTTTTGCACGCTCATATTGCTTTGCACCAAGATTCTGGCTGACAAACGTTGTCAACGCCATAGTAAAACAGGTTACCGGCAAGAATGCAAATCCCTCTACTTTGGAATAAGAACCACATCCTGCCATCGCCATTTTCCCAAATGCATTGATATTAGATTGTACAAAAACATTTGCAATCGCAATGACTGAATTCTGAAAACCAGAAGGTACACCATTCTGAATAATCTGCTGTAACATACGTTTATCAAAACGAACCTGCCGCAATTCCAAACGATATTCTGCCTTCACACGCATCAGGTGGACCATACAGAAAATTGCACTGGCAAACTGGGATATCACCGTAGCCAATGCCGCTGAACCAACTCCCATACCAAGACCTGCAATAAAAAATATATCCAGCACGACATTAATGCAGGATGAAATGATCAAATAAATCAACGGATGACGTCCATCCCCTACTGATTGCAGGATTCCCACAAAAATATTATACATAACAACACCGACAGATCCGGCAAAATATGTCCGGAAATACACTATCGATTCCGGCAATACATCTGCAGGCGTTCCCATCAGCACCAATATCTTCGGTGCTAATACCATCCCTGCAACCATCAATATTAAACCAGACACCAGCCCCAAAGCCGCTGTTGTATGAATTGATTTCTGCAGAGAGTCTTTCTTCTTCGCCCCATAATACCTGGCAATAACAACACCTGCTCCCATGGCTATTCCATTAATAAATCCTACCATAAGAAAAATCAAATTTCCCGAAGAGCTGACTGCTGCCAGCGCATTACTGCCAAGAAAATTCCCCACAATCAGTGAATCAGCTGTATTGTATAACTGTTGAAATAAATTTCCAAGAAACAATGGGATTGCAAATAAAATGATTTTTTTGGAGATGCTTCCCTCCGTCATCCTCGTTTTACTCTCTCCACCCATAAAACCACCCCTCATTTTCATTAAAATTTTACGCAGATAACCGAAGACCGGCTATCTGCTGATTTTATCCCTCGAAACTATTCAAGTCGAGCAGCCGCGAGACTTGGCGCGTGATTCTGGTCAGCGTAAACTGACACATTCTTTACAGAATCACTGCGCATCCTCGCGGAGCGTTTATCGCTCAAGCGACATTGCCATTCTACGATATGTATGGCGTTTTCCTCGTATAGCCACACTGTACGCTGTAATATTTTCCGGCAATGCCATCCCCATATATCCACTGTCCCCAATATGGTGAATATCTGCACCTGCCATCTTGCACATAAGTGCAATCTGACGGATTGTAGCTTCATCCGCACCTTCCTGAGATGTTCCAATGGTTGTCATCGCCAAAGCACCTTTTTCATGTGCTTTCTTGATAAGCTTTCGTGCATATTCCATGGTAATTCCAGGAACTGTTCCCGGTGCCGGAAGCAATATCACATCTGCTCCCGCATCGACAAATGCCTCTACATCTTTTTTTGTTAAAATCTTTTCGCCAGCCTCTGAAATAATTCCGGATGCATGCATCTTACCAGCTGTAAGAATCACTCTGTCACCAACGACCTCTCTTAATGTTGAAAGTGCCTGTATGATTGCTTCGTTATCTACTCCTACTCCCGGATTTCCCGTCAGGACAATCATGTCTACTCCCATATCTGCAGCCTTTATTGCATTTTCCACTGTAGCCTGACGTCCCGTTGTAAGATTCCAGACAGATTCTTCTTCTCCTTCTTTTATCACCGCCGGTTCCAAATTAATTGCAACCATTCTTCCTGTAAGACGTTTCACCTCGCGGATTGTATCTTCCGGTGCCACCTGCGGCAGTCCCTGAATCATTGGATTATTCACATCAAAAATATTTAGCATAATCAAATCGGTTCCAAGAGATGCTACAAATTCTGCGTTGGTAATATTAACTAACATTGGAGTTACTGTTCCTATCGTCTCCGCCGCCAACGTTCTACCTTCACTCTCAGCAATAGCAGTCAAAAGCTCCGACTTACTGTATCGTACTAATTCACTTGCTGTAGTATCTATAAGTCTTTTTGGCATAATTCTTCTCCTTTACACAGTATTCTGTTTATATATATTATAAGTCTTATTTATACGTCTACTGCATATTATAATCGTAAAAAGGAATATTAGCAATTAATTTTAGATAGAACAAAAGGCAACGATTTTTTTCGTTGCCCAAGTGATTCATTAATGTGACAAACTATTAATTATACAACTTGATATTTAACTTCTGCAATACCCCCATTGCTTCTTCACTTACACTTTCGAATCCCTTATTCGGTCTTCCAAGAAAATATCCTTGTCCATAATGGACTCCTAATCTGTGCAGACACTCTAATTCTGCATCTGTTTCTATTCCTTCTGCGATTAAAGTTATTCCTGTTTCATTACAATACTGCAATAGAAATTTCATCATAAGCTCTTTCTTCTTATCTTTATGAATATCTCTGACCAACTCTATATCGGCTTTTAAATAGTTTGGTGACGTATTTACTACACGATTCAGACCAGAGTATCCAGCCCCCACATCATCCAGAGCTATTTCATATCCCTGATTTGCATAATGATTCATAATTTGTTGTAAAATCTGATAGTTTTCTATATCCGAACGTTCTGTTATCTCAAATACAATATCACTTGCCGGAACTCCTGCCTTCGCTGCCTTACGATTTGTAAATCCTTGTATAAAAGATTTGTCCTGAATGATATTCCCATCTACATTAAGAAATATTTTTGCCTTTTCCGGTTTATCTGCAGCTGCTTTTAATGCTTTATTTCTACATAATTTCTCCAATTTCCAGACACAGCCCATCTGTTCAGCAATCACAAATAAATCAGAAATCATAAGATTCGTGTCCTGTTTATTAATACGACTAAGTGCTTCATATCCCACCACCTCACCGGTCTGTAGATTTACAATCGGCTGAAATACTGGATATATCGCTTTTCTTTCCAAAATTTTATATAATTCCTCTACTTTTTTTACTTTCATTTTCTCTGCCTCTGTAAATATATTTTGTTGTAACCCAATCAAACCATTATAGAATATCATTGACATTTCATTTTTTAATTAAATTCAAGTAAAATTATTTTGAAATCGAATCGTTATTTAATGCTGCCAATATCTCTTTCCATATAAGAAAACGATCAGCAAAATTATAACTGATCGTTTCTATCTGTATTTCACTCACTACTCTTTTTTCTACAAACTGCAATAATCAAACTAAGACTAACAATTGCAGTCACCCCAAAAACGATTATGCTAGTCATATCGCCAGTCTTCACAATATTAATAATTTTCTGAATACTACCTGGCGTATCAGGTTTTGATGGTTTTGGATTCTGTGGAGCTGGCTTAGCTGGATTATCTGGATTTGTCGGTGAAGCCGGTGGCATCTCCGGTGAAACCCATTCCGCTTTTGGCTCTATAATTACATCATATTCTACATCTCCATTGATTTCAGATGGAATATTTACCAGAAATGGTGCTGATTCAAATTTATCTGTGCCACTCTGCACATTTCCGATTTGCGCAAGAAGATAAATTCCTTCATTTAAATTTCCAAAACTTGTACGTCCCAACACATCCGTTTCTTGTGTTAAACCTGAAATATTATTTTTCTTCACATATTCAAATAAATGTTTTGCTTGTTTCTCTCTTTCTTCTGCACTGCTGCCTTCTAAGGACACACCGGCATTCTCAAAATCACTTGCCCAAATGAATCCATTATTTTTCACATATTGAATCGGAAATATCG
Organism: Ruminococcus sp. B05; assembly: GCF_003628495.1. Lineage (NCBI taxonomy): Bacteria > Bacillati > Bacillota > Clostridia > Eubacteriales > Oscillospiraceae > Ruminococcus > Ruminococcus sp. B05. Next base: position 157,685 of record NZ_RBZR01000005.1, read on the forward strand.
AAAACCTTGCTCCAGAAAGAATTACTTCTTTATCCGTATTATCTCTTCCTTTATAAATGATTTGAATACTTCCTTTTCGAGTTCCTGCCTCGACATGAATCGTCGAAACTTCTATAAAACTGCCGACAAGAAGAAATGTGACAATTAAAATAATGTGAATATTTTTTATCTTCCTTATCACCCTGCTTTCCTCCTCTTCCTATCCCTTATGCAATAAATCACCGCTAAAATCAGACCTATAAAAATAACTATGATGGTTACAATCAATACTTTTGCAGTAAAGGATAACTTCGGTTTTACGTTTGTATCCGGCTCTTGTTTCGTTGCCTCCTCATATGGTATTCGCTGTCCGCGAACTAAAAGTCTGTGTGTATTGATTGCATATGGAGTACAGGTAACAAGTGTAGCATAATCCTTGCCTGATTCAATAGATAACCCATCTGTATCTTCCGGCAAAACAGTTAATATCTGATCTATTTGATATGCCAATGTTTCATCTAAAACTTTAATATAAAAAATGTCCCCGATTTTCAGTTTATCCATATTTGTAAATAGTGTTTTTGTCGGCAGCCCTCTGTGTCCGGTCAGAACTGTGTGGGTACTCTCTCCACCAACCGGAAGGGACGTTCCCCAGAAATGTCCGACACCTGCCTGCAAAACGGATTCACTTGTTCCGTGATAAATTGGAAGTTCTATATTAATCTTAGGAATACGGATATATCCCATCATTCCCGAACCATCTACATTTAACAAGCTCTCATAACGAGCATCTATTTCCGTATCTTCTTGCGAAAATGGATCAATCAAATCAATATTCCCCAGCATTTCCTGATTGTATGCTCTCGCATCTTCCAGCATCTGCTCTTTTTCTTCCTTACTTAACTTTACACTTTCCTCATCATAATAGGATACAACTTTGGAACCATTCTTTTCGTTCAGATAACTACTAAACGTTGGATATAACAATACGGAGAATGCAACCAAAAGCACGATCAGACGAATAATATCTTTTATTGTTATCTTCTTTTTTTTCTTCTTACTCTTCATTTCATTCTCCCTGTTGTTATACTTGGAATTGCGGTTACCTTCCGTGGAAGATAACCGCCCATCCCTTAAATATTATCTTATATCTCTGGTAAAACTATTATGCTTCTTTTCTCTTATCACGGATGAAGCTTACTGCTACACCGAATACAAGAAGAGCTGCAATCACAGCAAATGCAATTGCTCCACGTCCACCAGTGGATGGAAGGAGGGAACCTGTGCTGTTTTCAACTTTGACAATTTTGCCATCTACCGTTCCTTTATCTACAGTAAGAGTCCAGTCATTCTCATCCGCAGTAGTACTCTTTGTGATTGTTACTTTAATAGCTTCTGTCAGCTTATTGTAACCATCTGGAGCCTTTGTCTCTTTCAGATAATAAGTTCCTGCTGCCAGACCATTAATGTGTAAATTGTATCCCTGTCCCTCAATTTTACTTGCAACTGTTACCATATCAGTAATCACACTAGGATCTGTTGATGTCTGATCAGCAGCATAAGAATATTTACCATCATCTACTTTTGTTACTTTGATAGGTTTGCTTTCATCAATTGCACCTGCTGTAGTTGAAGCGTATAAAGTAAAATGTGCACCTGCTAAGATTTCTTCTGTACCTTTTTTAATTTTTAAGATATCTAATGGATAAGTCGGTGTCTTTGCTTCACTTGGTGTTGTAGTTGTTGTTTCACCTGGTTTATTACCATACTCTAACTGAGCCTTGTTCTTTTCTGTTACAACTGCGTCTTTATTTACTTTTGCATAATATGTAACGGTAAATTCTTTTCCCTTGTTTGCCTGGTTATCTCTTACCCATTCTGACAGGTCAAGAGACATTTTTCTATTGTTTGCTATATCAAGTGTTGCTGCTGTTGGTGTTGTTCCTGCTGCTGTAACACTATTATCAGTAAATGCTACTGTTACATTAACTGTTGTAGCACCCTCTCCAAGAGCTGTTCCTGTTGCATCATTTACAAAATCAAGACCTGTTGATAATTCATCGTGGATTTTGTACACATACTGTGCATATCCTGTTGTATCCGGGATAGAACCTTTTACGGTATATGTTACAACATCACCGATATTTACTGTTGCTTTATCAGCTGTTTTTTCAATACTTGGTGCTTCTGTTTTTAAGTTTACTGTAGTTGTTGTCTCATCAACTGTAACTAAAGAAGACTGAATCTCTTTTCCACCTGTTACATATACAAGATAGTAACCAGCTGCTAAATTATTAAATGTATAAGATGTTTTATTTTCTTCTGCGATTTTTCCAGAATTTTCTGTAGCTGATAAATTCTTTGTCAGTGCCTCTGCAGTAAAATCATTTGCAAACTTCTGTACTGCACCTTCTGTATCTTTAAGAGCTAAAACAGCTGCTGCATACTCCTCATCTGTTGTTCCCGTAAATGATGTTCCAAGGGCTGATTTAATTGCATCTTTATAACCAGTTGCTGTATTCACTGTATATGCATAGTTCTTTGATTCTGTTGTACCAGACTCTGTCACATCAAATAATTTGTACAGATTAATTGTCTGACCATTCAGATCCTGTGCTGGTGTTGTTGATTTCACGCTAACTGTAAGTGTGTTTGTTCCTGTAGCCGCTGCTACTCCTTCATCAGCAAACGCTGTGACTGCCATTGCCATTGTCATAATTACTGTCATCAGCACTGCCATGATTTTTTTCATTTTCTTCATAACTATTGTCTCCTTTTCTTGAGAATTTTTCTTTTATAGTTTTTCTGCTTTTTTATTTTCCTTGCATTTTTTATATCTTATTACGAAATATGCCAGGAAAAGCAGAACAGCTATCAAATAAATAAGGTTTCTTCCTTGTCCTCCGGTATCCGGAAGTCCCGGGAAATGTTGATTGGTTATCGTGAATGTAAATCCATCTGGCGATTTATCTATCGTTGTTGTATAACCATCCACTTTTGCTTCTGTGATGGAATACGTGTAATAATAAATATCATCTCCATCTGTCTTGTATGCCGGGAGTCCTTTTATTACCTTCTGCCATTTAGATTTATCGCTGGAACCTTCTATTTTATAATTCCCGTAACCTGAAACTGTTTCTGTCGTTTCCTTTCCTGCCTTATCTTTCCAGGTACGTGATATTGTTACCGTAATACTGTTTGGTCTTGAATTATCAAAATTGTTTAAATCCTTCCAAACTTTATTGATCGTCAGCTTGATGTTCTCATCACATGGATCCTGTGACTCGGATGGTTCCGGTGTATCACTATCTCCCGTGTTCAATGTTGTTTTGGTATCTGACATCAATACTGCTTTTGCTGACGATTCGTAAGCTTTAAGCTCCGCTGTTGTAGACGATGTTCCATCTGTCAGCTTTGCATTTTGCAAAGTATCATAGCTTTTTACCGTATTCATATGTCCCAGTGTGTAAATATCCCATCCACTGGATGTATCTTTTGCATAGCTGAGATTCAACTTATTCGAATTCTTTTTGATTTGATCCAGTCTCATATCCAGCTTTCTATAAATACGATAATCGTTATTCTCGCCTTCCACCTTTTCCTGTGTATTAAATTCATATACAGAATCCAATTTACTTTTTCCGCTAAATGGTCCGACAAGATTTTTTGTTCCTCGAACTACGTCACAGTAGTACATGTTGTTATTCTGAAGAAGACCTTCGTCGTTGAATCCAACAAAACCTCCACTTTGACCAGCCTCGACAGAACCATCTTTATCGTTTCCGGCTCCACCGGCATAGACATCATATCCATAACTGATGCCATAGACATTGCTGTCTGTAATCTTTGTACGGTTCGCTTTAATCAAACTGATACTGATATTCGACTTTGTATCATCATCCTGTTTGATTCCATTTGAATCACATGGAAGCTTGATTGTGGAATCTCCGATTTTAATAATCGCAAAATCTGTCTGCTGTTGATTTTCTGTAGAAGCTTTGGATAGGCCTACAGAGATTTTTAATCCTAACAGATTGACACTCAGCAAATCACCTTCATAGGCTGCCTTGATCTGAATAATTCCCAGATCAATATTCAACAGATTAGCTGCCTGAAGCTTATCCAGATAGAGTGCTTTCACTAGTTGATTTAAAATTGTAAGTAATGAATTCACTAATGTGGAATCCAGATCTATATTTCCAAGGTATTCGTAGCTTGTCCTTCCGGCAAAGCCTCCTGCTGTTCCTCCGGATGCAACCTGTTTGAGCCCGTTTGCCTGAATATTACTGTCTCCGGCTATACACCCTGACATTCTTGCAAGATTTGCATAACCGATAAAACCTCCGGCAATCTGTTCCTTGCCTCCACTGCTTTGTACGGTATAACCGCCATCCACTCCGGCTACAGTGCTGTCCTCAATATGTGAACCGAATACATCCAAGACACCTGCTGCTCCTCCGAGGAGCTGCCATTTATTATTGCCAAGGACATCGATTTTGTTCATGTCCACAACACCACTTTTTCCTGAATAACCGATAAAGCCTCCGGTGCTGTTTTGCCCGGTTACATTAGAAAGCTTTGTAACACTACTGTTTTTTACAGAGCTATTTAATAGAGACCCACCAAATCCTCCGGCTGTTCCACTGTATGTTACGGCATCATTCTGTCCACTTTTCACGGCTGTATGAGCACTTACGCTTAAGCCCGCATCCGCACTTCCACTTACAGCTCCATCGTATACATAGGTACGGAACGCATCTAAGACATCTGTCCGCCCAAGCTGAAGCAGATTTTTTAATAGTTCTGTCTCTGTCTTTCCTGAAACCTGCACTCCAGCATCGACATCTGCGATTCCAAAGCAGCCTCCGGCATATTCACCGGCGATAACAGACCGAATTCCCTGTACAGAAATTCCCGCTTCTTTTGTGTCTTTTTTCCCAAGTACGGTTCCTACCAGACTTCCGCCAAATCCTCCTGCTGCTTTTGCGTATGAAGTGTTGCTGCCTCCACTTGAATAAGCTCCATTTATAATGATTCCCCAGTCATCCCAGGAAATAACATCTGCATAACGGATTGTTGCTACGGTCGCATCCATAACTTTTATAAAATCTGACGGAGCATCTAGCAGTTTATTTAATAATTTGCTTAAAAATAATCCTTCCCCAGCCAATGGATCTACCGTCGCAACACTTCCCGGTCTGGAGCTTCCAACAAATCCTCCGACATAGCTCCTTCCGTCAACTCGTCTCAGCTTTGTGACCTTGCAGCGTGTATCATTTTCGCCCCATATCTGCCCACCAATCAGTTTTCCTACATAACCACCTGCATAACCACAGGCATCCTTGTCATTTATTCCTTCAGACTGGACAATCAGTCCACTCTGATAACCTTCCACAGAAGACTGCTTAATTACTGGTACAAATACATTAAGAACATCTATCATTCGTCCTAATTGCAGATTAAGACCAAGGATATCAACGTCTCCTAGATTTGCTGCTCCTCCATTCACCATTTCTCCGGCAAAACCTCCGGCGCATCGAAGTCCCTTAATCGTCTTCGCCTGATAAGCCTGTCCATTTGTAATAGTTCCGGTCTGCATTGATCCGACATAGCCACCGGCTGCTCCGCCATTTGCCAGTTTTGTCTCATCCCGGTAATTGACTCTTCCTGCTACAATATTGTATCCATATATATATTTCCCAATAATCGCATCAAGTTCTTCTTGACTGTTTACTTTACCATTCTTTGCAAGATCACTTCCGTAACCTTTATATTTACCAACGAATTCTACCCAATCATTCCAAGTTTTATAATCCATCAAGGCAAGTGGACCGTAAACTGCCGTATTTTCTTCCGTTGGATAGACAACGCTGAGTGCTCCAAGGATGTTATCTGCTTTTACCAGTCCCCATAATAAGGACAGATTTCCGGTACTTGCCGTATCGGCTGACTCCATAAGACCTGTGAAACCACCTGCGATTTCTTTTCCGTATACCGAGCGGATTCTTACTGCTTTACAAGTACTTGTTGGTTCGGTATATTCTTTACCTTTCCAATTCTTTGTATTGTTTCCCCAGATGTGACCACCTTCATTATGTCCTGCATAACCTCCGGCCATACCTCGTTGTACCTGTGTTGTGGAAGCCGCATCTGCACGAACTGCACCACCGCAAGGAATACATGTTGTAGAACTGTTTCTGATCGTTGGTACAAAGTCCTCTGCAACAGATGCTAATGCACTTTTTACATTAACAAGTCCTTCTAAAATAGTTGTGTTTCCAAGAACATTTGCCACATTTCCCGGCTGCAAGTCTCCTACATAACCACCGGCTGTAATCTGACCAATGATATAAGAAAAGTTATTTGCGTTGGAGTCCTGAATGTGTCCACCGGAAATCTTTCCGGCAAATCCACCGGCATCTCCAAAAACATCATTTTCTGACGCATCAGAAGCAGTATTTTTCCAAGAAGCCTTTACTGCAAATCCTCCAACATTTCCTGTGACATTTGAATGCTCAATTGTAGAAACAACGACATTTAATGCATCCAGCACATTATTAATTCCTATCGATTTTCCAAGAATACTCAAGCCTTTTCCAACAGAAGCTGCGGAACCAATATCCATATAGCCGATATAACCACCAGCATATCTTGCACCGGTTACTGCATACTGGCTCTTTACATCATTAAAATAGGTTGAGCCATCTGTGTCTTCCAAACCTTTCACAGGTTCTGTTACACTTGTATGTTTCAGACTCGTAACATCACAGTAGCTTACCTGAACACCACTTCCATATCCGATAAATCCTCCGGCACTTCCAGAATGGCTGTCCTCTGATTTCATCTTGTTCGCAGTGACTGTAAATCCGTTGTCTGACTTGACTCCTGCATACTGTACATATGGAATGTAAGCATTGATCAGGTTCAGTAGATCACCGACATTAATAGTCAGCCCGTTGAGTTTTCCAAGAATGCTGATTCCACCTCCAGCATCTGCCAATGCTCCGGAGTAAACATTTCCACCAAAGCCTCCGGCATAAGATTGCCCGTTTACATGGTCAAGATTATATACAGAATAATAGTTACCTTCTCCTGCGCCCTGGTTGTTAACCGTTCCACTCTGGAAGTTTCCGGCAAAACCGCCTGCTGTATCTGCAGCAACTCCGCCTTTATCAACATAAGTAACCGTGCACTCTGTATAAGAAGGAAGCAAGTACGTGACAGCACCTAACAACTTATTTGCATTTAACAAAGCCTTAACATCCGCTTCACCAGCTACATCTGCAAGCCCTCCGGTCTGTGAAGAACCTACAAATCCTCCTGCAAAACCATCTGTATCATTTGCTGTTACTTCTTTTAAATTTTTCACATCGGACTTAATGATCTCACAGCTGTTACTCTTTCCGATGAAACCACCGGCCGTATAATCCACTACTTCGCCGTTGGAATTTGTACCTGTTGCTTCTACAGTCATGCCTCCTGCGATGCCATTTACATGAGCTGCGATGCCATTTACATGAGCTTCGTTGATTTTAACTCTGACACCTTCTGCCACAGAAAGCAGATTTTCTACTTTCAGCAAGTTATTCAGTCCTAACAGATTCAAAGTCAGTCCGTTTCCACCTGCCAGATCTCCTGGACCTGCACAACCAGCAAAACCACCGACTCTGTTTTTTGCTGTAACAAATTTTACCTGATTTAATGTTACAGTATCCACATCTCCACCAACAGCCTCACCAAGCGCTCCGCCGGCATAATTTTCTTTTGCTTCTACTGTATATCCATCATTTACTCCAGTCACCGTTACATGATGCACAGTAAATCCAAGGAAGTTTCCGATTCCAAGCGTATTATTTAAAAGTCCTGTGACATTTGCTGTTGTTACACTTCCTGCAATACCGCCGACACGATTTTCACCTGCCGTAACTGTTTTTAATCCTGTAAGCACATTATCTCTTTGGGCTACACTGCTCGCATCTCCTCCGCCATGTTTCCAATACGGAAGTTTATTTAAATATTCGGAACTGGATTCTGCAATATAGACGCCATCACCGCCACCAAGAATACCACCGGAATAGCTCTTACCAGCCTCAACTGAAACTGATGAACAATCCATGTTACATCCCAAGATTGCTGATGGTGCAATTCCTACAAGTGACAAGAGCATACCTGCTTTTTCCGGATTACTCGACAAAAGACCTGTCAACAAGTCTTTCACTGTTGTTAAAAGGCTTGCATCCTTGACTTCTTTATTTCCAAGGTTTGTAATCCATCCAACTGTTGAAATACCACTCACACCACCGGCATAACTTCCGCTTGCTTTAACTGCAATGCTTCCGCTCACTCCGCAATTGACTGCATAGCTGTTTGTCTGTGCTCCTACAATACCACCTTGATAATTTTCACCAGATACTGAGACATTACATCCTGTCAGATTGCAATTTAACAAGATACTCTGTGGCTGCATTACTCGAATAAGTTCAACACCTACATCACTTAACAAACCTCGGATTTCTGCATCTCTGCTGATTCCTGCAAATCCTCCGCCGTATTCTTTTGCCGTTACAGAATAACTACTGTTTTTCACGGAGCAGTCAAAGATTCTTGTTCCTACCTGCTGTCCTACAAAACCACCTGCATAATCTTTATCCGCAGCTCCGATAGTTCCTGCCAGATTCTCTACATGACAGTATTTGATATTTACATTTTTGTATCCAGTAGGGATTAAACTACCAACCGGCAATGCATTGTCCAGAAGAATTGTGATCAAATCTCCAAGCCCAAGTCCCGGAATTGCATTTAACAATGATGATAATGCATTCACCGTTACTCCAAGAGCTTTTGACAATCCGTCATACTCTGTTACACCTTCTGTATAACCGACAAACCCACCAGTACGATCATTAATATTCGAAACACTGACTTTTCCTGTCACATCACAGTTTTCAATGGAAACATCACCCACTAGCCTTCCAGCGAATGCACCTGTTGCATAAATCGTCGGATCCTTTGCTCTTGCATTTAAAAGTGCTGATAATGTATCTTTCAAATTCAGGTTTACGTTTCCAAATGTTAAAACTCCTACTAGTAAATCAACTACACCACCTACAAGCCATCCAAGTCCTGATGTGAGTCCACTTATTATGGTCTGAGTGTTTTTATGTTTATTCGTGTTATTTTGTACATTTACATTTTGTAATTCCAGGTTTGATACGGAAACCGTTCCGGCGCTGACACCAATGTTGTTTACATTCACCTCATTCGTAATTGTTCCAAAAAATCCAATTCCTATATACTTAGAACCATCCATTTCTTCTGTCTGGTTCACATTCACATTAGAAATTACAGGTTTTCCAGTTGCCAAAATAGAATTTCCATCCGTAAGTGTCGCCTGTCCATCTGCTAACTTTGCACCTTTGATGTCCCCCGACACCATAAGCGGTGTCCACAGATCATCTTCTTTATTTGAGTTCACACCATCCTTGGATAAGTCAATATCTCGAAAAATGATGTAATTTGCATTGGATGAATATTTTAAGCCACCATATTCTTGCTTTAACTTCATCAGACTCGCTGTTTCATTGTCAGGTAACCCTTGGTCGTTAACGCCACATAAACTACCAGTTCCTACTGTAAGACCACCCAATAATGTCCCTAACAGTCCGCCTACTCCCTTCAACAGACCCGTAACAATATCATCGCTTGTCAAATCGACATCTGCCAGCTTATACTTACCATTATCTTTATAATATAGATACGAGTTATCACCTTTCACTGTATCTGGCTTTTGTTGGAATCCAGAAAGATGGGTAGTTGCCCCTTCTGCAGCAACAGCATCAAGTCCAAGATCCGCATCGCCTGGATAGTATGGTGTGTAGAAAGGCTTTCCGCCAAGTAATCCGCTTACTAACCCCTGACGGTAATAAACATACAGTCTCGGAGTTACGCTCTTATTGCTTCCAATCGCCCGCAACTGTGACTCATTTCCGATCAGAATATATTTCTTGCCGGAAACTTCTACATATAATTGTCCCGGTTTTGTTCTTCCATCTGCATGCTCACCATCTAGCCACTGAACTCCATTCGCTGATTTTTCTGTCAATTGATCTGCAACCAGTTCTGGCTTATCCGAATTAAACTTCTGCGATAACACATAATTATGAGACTTACTATAAGTCAGATACTCCTGATCTTCTCCATCCGGGTAAATCATCTGCCCCATACCAAACTGTGGTGCATCATAATCTAATGTCATAACAGGTTCCGTTTCAGATTCTTCCTGTGCAAGTACCATTAACTGATATGGATTGTATATGTAGATGGTATCCGTTTCCTTATCATACAGCGTTGGTGTTTCGTTTTCTTCTACTTTCGTACCTGTGATAGTTCCGGTAAAGGAATCCGGCACTGACCACATCTGTTCCAAGTTCATCTGGATATCATTCATCAAAATGTACTGGGCATCTGCACCGTATTTCAGCTCTGTGCCTTCACTCTTTACTACTTCTCCAGAACCAATCTTTCCATCCTTATCACCTGTGTAAATATAAGCATCTGAACCAATCTGTTTTAATTGTTCATAATTATAGATGCATATTTTACTATCCTTATAATAAGCATCTATATTATCTGTTGATTCCGCTTTAACATTTCCACCGGACGATTCCGATTCGTCATTTTTCGAGTTTTCACTTGTTTCCTCCGATATCTTAGATTCGGATTCCGTGGTGTCATTTATTTCATCTGAAACTGTGGACTCGGTTGATACTTCACCATTACTCTTATTGGCATCATCAGAAAGTGTCACTTGACTAGTGTTGGTACCCGATGGATTTACGTCTGCCGCATCCGCAATATTCACTTGAGAAAATAAGATAGCCATACATAGTATTACTGCGATAATTCTGTTCTTTATCCTTCTTTTTTTCTTCATATCCGAACCTCTAATCTAAGCCCTGCAAAGTCTTAGTTTGTATCAAAAAAATACTATCCTCTGTAGCAGTCATTCTTTTCCTGAAATATTTTCTCATCAGTTTCCCAATTATACAGATTGAAACCGGTTAATATAATGTACAATCAATGAAAATATTTATCCGTTTTTTTGTAAAATCTGTTCCATTATATCGATATTCTCCATATAATATCTTTTTATGAATTTCGTTCAAAAAAAGAAACCATGCCTCAACACGATTTCTTTATCTTTTTCTATTCTATTTCTTTTAACATTTTATAAATAATCAGACCATTACTGACTGCCAGCACTTCATTTGCATTGTCAAAATTAATTCCGGAAATTTGTTTTATTTTTTCAATCCTGTAAGATATCGTTCTATAATGAACAAACATTGCACCTGCTGTTTTCTTGATGCTTTGGTTATTTCTAAGATACATCTGCAATGTTGTAATCAATTCTCCCTTATGTTCATCATCATATAAATATAATTTCTTTAATGTTTCCGGAATGCATCTTTCCAATTCCGTCATATCATCAACTTTGTCGAATATCTGGAAAAATCCGAGGTTTGAATAATGTACGACTGACTTACTCTTATCACCAGTCACCTGGCGGATAATCTCAATATACTTGATAGCCTGACTTGCTTCGTGATAAGATTCTTTCAATCGTTGATACCCTTCCACACTTTTTCCTATACCAATCTGAAAGTCTGTATCTTTCTTTCTATGAAGGATGCTTTGCTGGATAACCTCCTCTATTTCTTCCATCTCTTTCTGATATTCCAGTTCTGTCTGATCGGAATCTACCCGTTGAATCATAACAATCTGATCCATATTTCTGTAAATAAGCGCATCCGGTAAAAGATGCATCAATTCACCCTCGATAACACCTACTTCGTGAAGCTGTTCTTTTGTATATTTTCTTTGTACATTTTTTGTGATGGTATGAAAATCAACAACCCTGTAAGTATCGCTTTCTTTCATTCCGAGCTGTGCTGCCGCTTCAGTCATTTCTTTCGAACTCAGTAATCCATTCAGAATATTTTGGATAATATCTCTCTGATACGTCTTTTTTTCTTCATCCTGTGCAAATTCACTCAAAAATCCATCATGTAAGTTAATAGTCGCATTTTCGAGTTCCATACAAACATCCTGTTCTTTTTTTCTTAGCTCCTGTTCTATTGTTACAATCGTATTCGGAATCACTTTTGTATTATGAAATGTAATAATTGCTGTATTTTCCTTTACATCCACATACTTACTAGCTTTCATCCATACATACGATGTACCGTTATTTTCGATGATTCCGCGATAGAAAATTTCTTCTTCCACACATCCATCTACAAGATGTTCTGTTAAATTCTCACCTGCAAGACATTTCTGGACATTCACCCAGTCTGCTTCACAAATATATTTTTCTGCATATTTTTTTATAAAATCATCATATGATTCTGCTGTTTTTACTTGTTCATAGACATCATGATTATTAGAATAAATACATTCATAATTTTTTTCTCTCAGATTAACTTTTATAACCACATAAAATCTTCCAAAATATTCATCCTTACCAGGACGGATAATGTCTGATATCTTTACGCTTTCCAAGCGGTTATTGTATATATTTTGCAGTTCCAGCAGAATCTGATGTACTTTACAGCAGTATATATAATTTCTGGAACAACCTCCTTCTTTTTCCAGGCACCTACTAATTGCCATGGTGGATTCTGTACACGATATCACATCCCTTAAAGATATATTCTCTGGCTGTTTTGCAATCTGATATCCACCATTTATCCCTTCACAGGCTTTTATGATTCCTGCTTGCTTTAACTTTTTTGTTATTTTTGGAATATAACTGGATGGAACACTTAGTTCCTGAGATAATTCTGATGTAGAGATCATCTGCCTTTGTGCTGCCAGATAACATACGATTCTGATAGCATAATCCGTTGTAATTGTAAGCTGCATAGTTTTCCCCCTTCCCTTAACTAAACTATTTCAAGTATTAGTTCGTCCTAAAAAAATTAGTGAGTTCCTGGCGGACGATGAAATCGATTATTCAGAAATTTCCATCAATTTCATCAAGATATGGGGATCGTTCTACTCTATCATCAGATATAAGATCTAGAATTCTATAAATAATAATATCGCAACATATAGTAATGCGATGATGGGTTTTCAATATAATTTTTTCTCATTGTCTATTTAAATCAGAGAATGTTTCTCATCAATGTTTCTAAATTGTATACCCTTTTAATTGTTTTTATAATGTTCCAAACAGGAAAAGTTTTTTTATTTTTTTGTAAAATCTATTCCATTGTATTGATACTCTTCCATTAATATCTTTTTATGAACTTCGTTCAAAAAAAGAAACCATGCCGCAACACGATTTCTCTTTCTTTTTCTATTCTATTTCTTTTAACATTTTATAAATAATCAGGCCATTACTGACTGCCAGTACTTCATTTGCATTGTCAAAATTTATTCCGGAAATTTGTTTTATTTTTTCAAGCCTGTAAGATATTGTTCTATAATGAACAAACATTTCGTCTGCAGTTTTCCTAATACTTTGCTTATTTCTAAGATACATCTGCAAGGTTGTAATCAATTCTCCCTTATGTTCATCATCATATAAATATAATTTCTTTAATGTTTCCGGAATGTATCTTTCCAGTTCCATCACATCATCAATTTCGCCGAATATCTGGAAAAATCCGAGGTTCGAATAATGTACTACTGACTTATTCTTATCACCAGTCACCAGGCGGATAATGTCTATATACTTGATAGCCCGACTTGCTTCGTGATAAGATTCTTTCAGCCGTTGATACCCTTCCACACTTTTTCCTATACCAATCTGAAAGTCTGTATCTTTCTTTCTATAAAGGATGCTTCGCTGGATAAGCTCCTCTACTTCTTCCATCTCTTTCTGATACTCCAGTTCTGTCTGATTGGAATCTACCTGTTGAATCATAACAATCTGATCCATATTTCTGTAAATAAGCGCATCCGGCAAAAGATACGTCAATTCACCCACGATAACACCTACTTCGTGAAGCTGTTCTTTTGTATATTTTCTTTGTACATTTTTTTTGATGGTATGAAAATCAACAACCCTGTAAGTATCGCTTTCTTTCATGCCGAGCTGTGCTGCCGCTTCAGTCATTTCTTTCGAACTCAGTAATCCATTCAGAATATTATGGATAATATCTCTCTGATACTTCTTTTTCACTTCATCCTGTGCAAATTCACTCAAAAATCCATACTGCAAGTTAATAATCGCATTCTCGATTGCCATATAATCAAGTTCTATCAGTTCTCTATTTTCTTCTGTTATTGTTATATATATTTCCACCTCACTCAATATGGCAAATTTCACTACATATTGAACACGGCTTCCCTTCATCTGCTTCATATATTGAAATTTCGTAATAATATTGGGTTTATATGGCTGAATTTCATCTGACAATATTAACTTGGAGTTGTCCGAGTTTGTTGAAACCATACAATTAAGATTACCATAATACAATACAACAGGATTCTCGATCATGATACTTAAAAATTTGATAATATCACTTGCTGTATTGCTTGATCCATTATTTTTTAAAATAAACGTATTAAAATTATCATGTGTGATTTTAAAATACTTTAAGCGTGCAGTTTCTTTATCGAATACCTGCATTATAACATGGCGGATAATTCCCCAGTAATATAAATCTTCTGGAATTTCTACCAGAGGAATTTCATATTTTTTGCAGTGTTTTTCTAATAAACTCAATCTGCGTCCTGTAGGATCATATTCTTTTCTTTACAATGAATCCACTTATATCACTTTTAACTAAATCTTCAAAATGCTGCTCTACTTCTCGATCACTGCATGATAAATATACCTGAAGACTGGTTATGAGTATTTCACCACCCGTCAGGTATCGCTCCATATCTTCAATTTCGATTATTCGAATGCCTTTCACTTCCAAATCTAGACCTTTTTCACCGCAAAGCAGCTTCATTTTTGGAAATTGTTCTGATTCAAGTAATTTTCTTACAGTATATCCCATCGTTACTCCTTATCCATTGCCAAATCAATACAACATAATATCTGTTATGTTGTACAGTGCCTCTATTAACCTGTTCTACCCTATTTCTGCAAGTCATTCATTTCCTCTAAAAGAGAACTTTAAGCAATAAAAATAATAAAGATTATAGCCAATTTACCAAGAGCGGTACTTAAATAGGGCACAGCTACCAAAAAAATCAGAAAAGAACTATGTAATATGAACAGCATAACAGATAACAGGGTGTTATTTAATATTATATCTTGCGAAAATTAATCTGTCCATAAACAACATAACAGATATTATGTTGTACATTCCAATATTTCCTGTTCGACAATCTTATCCAGCTTCTTTTGGAACACTGTTTCTGTAGTTGCTGTATATATTCTCGTTACATTGATACTGCTATGTCCAAGTAAATCCGCAAGACCTGTAATATCTTTTGTCACTTTATAATAAATCCTTGCAAATAGATGTCGAAAATTATGCGGGAATATTTTTGATTCTGCTACTCCTGCCTTTTCTTTTAATCGTTTCATTTCTCTCCAAATATTACTTCTGTCTTTTAACTTCCCATTTTTCGTGACAAATATCCAACCTTCTGCTATTTGGTTATTATGGCAATAGGAAAGAAGTTTCCTTTGCAATACCTTCGGCAAAAAAATCCTTCTATACTTTCCTTTATTATAAATCTCTATCTTTCCAGATTTTACACGCTCCACTGTAAAAAATTTTATTTCGCTAATCCGAATTCCTGTACATGCTATTGTTTCAATACACAATGCAAGCTGTTCTTTTCCTTCTGCCATAGCTGTTGCAATCAATTTCCTGCATTCTTTTTCTGTCAATTCTTTCTGATCCTGTAAAAAAGGCTGCTTCTGCACTTTTATTCTTTTCACTTTCAGCTTTCCTACATTCAAAAATTCCAGGAACTGATTCAAGGCGGCAAGCATCGAATTAACACTATTGACAGCATATTTTTGAGCAAGCCATTCTTTATATTGCAACAATACTTTTTTATTGATCTGCTTATCATCTGCCAAAAAAGATAGAAACTTTTTTATATCTGCCATATATTTATTGATTGTTACCTTTGCATTTTCTTTCTGGTATAGATAATCTGCAAATTTTTCTATCTCACTTTCTGATAGCTCTATTGAAAAATCCATCTGTTCCATAATCATAGTCCTGCCACTCAAAATGTGATTAAATATACTCACACCGAGATAATGTAGACCCTCACGAGTTCTACTTACTGCTTTATCGTGTATGCTTTGGATTGACCGAAATCATATCTACTCACAAGTTCTTGTACACTCCACAGTCGTAAATTCCCGAAATAGCCTTCGGTACATAACTACGTTTGCGTTTATTTATGCAACTTCGTAAGTCATAGCATCTCTCAAATTAAGTGCAGCATTGAAATCTCTGTCTTCGATATAACCACAATCACATTTGAAAATTCTATCTGAAAGCTTTAAATCTTTCCTGATATTTTTGCAGCAATGGCAGGTTTTAGAAGATGGATACCATCTGTCTGCTACACGAAGTTCAATTCCATTTTCATTGCATTTAGCTTGAAGTTTTATTCTAAACTCATAAAATTTCTGTGACGCAACTGCTTTTGAAAGATGTCTGTTTTTCATCATGCCTTTTACATTTAAATCTTCAATCGTAATGTAGGATGGTTTGGTTTTCACTATCTCTGCGATTGTTTTGTTAATGTAGTCGGTACGGATATTATCTATCCTATGATGAAGTTTCTGTACCTTGAGCTTTTGTTTTTGTATATTCGCTCTTTGAGTGGACTCTCCTTTCTGTAAATTTTCATATTTTCGAGAAAGACTTCTCTGTTCTCGAATAAGTTGTTTTTCAAGTTTCTTTAATTTTGCTGATTTGTTAATATTCTTATAAGTTTTACCATTAGAAACAGTGGCGAAATCCTTTAATCCAAGATCAATGCCAATTCCTTCATTGGAATTATCAGCTGTCTTGTTATCCGGCAGTTCTACAAGAACTGAAACATAGTATCTGTCAGCTTTTATTGAAACCGTACCGCTTTTGATTACATATCCATCTTTTGTTGTTGGAATATATCCTTTCTCTTTGATGCGGACCCAACCCAAAGTTGGAATCTTAAGTTTATGCCTTTCACACACGCAATCCTTTGGGTTATTTCTAACGAAATACATTTTTACATCTGATTTACCTTTCTTTTTAAATTTAGGAAAATCACTCTGATGTTTAAAAAATCTTGTAAAAGCAGTACATCCGTCTTCGATGGATCTTTTCACGGCTTTTGAATACACTTCCTTAATCCATGCTTTATCAGGATTATTTGGAATGTATTCATTGTTAAGCCATACACTAAAGCCCTTACCAGTCATAAACTTTTCACCTTTATCATACAAGGCTTTGTTGTGACAAAGGTAGAAGTTATAGACATATCGGCAAGTGCCTATCGTCTTGTGAATCCTGATTTTCTGCTCCGGTGTGGGATTGATTTCCGTCTTGAAGCTCTTTAACAATTTCTTCATCCCTCTCTATTTGTTTTTTATACTTACGGAGTCCATACAACCTGCAGGAGAACACATGAAGAATAGAAACAATATCCTGCACGAGTTCTTCTTGTGGTGATAGTTCTTCATTGTTTACTATCACTATGGTCGTATTAAACTTCATGCAGAATTTTTCAAACCAATCATAGCCAAATCTGATAAATCTATCTTTGTGCGTTATGATTATGGTTTTGATTTTTTGTTCCATTACTTCATCCAATAATTTATTCCACTTCTTACGATTGTAATTCAGACCACTTCCATATTCTTCAATACATTGGTCTACAATAATGCCTCTGGCATTACAGAATTGACGTAAAAACGATACTTGATTCTGTAAATCATCCTTTTGATTCTTTGTAGAAACTCTTGCATAAATAACTACTTGGCGTATATCATTTTGGGTTTTTATGCCTTTAAATTGAAGATATTGGTCGTAAGTATAATAACGCCTATCAGTTGGAGTCCGATTTGCTTCTAGAATTCCTTCCCTGTCCCAACGCTGTAATGTTTTCACAGAAACACCTATTAATTCAGCAAAATCTTTTGGTTTATAATTCGTGATATTTGACGTGTTCATAATAATACCTCCATAGGTACATTTAAACACATTTAACCATATTAAGCAATATATTTAGTTACTTATAAAGTCCTCCTGAGAATTCATTTTCTTTCATTTTTAATTAGAAAGAAATTACCCTTCTCTCTCAAAAAAGGAATGGAAGCCTTTCATGGTGATGTCTGCATATTTCACGAAATTATTTACACAGTATAAAAATATAACCCCTTCGGAATCCCGAAAAGGGTTCTTACAATAAAACAGCGAAGTAACAATAAGCTCTCTTCCAAGCGACAAGTTATTTGTACTTTACTTGTCTGCTTGGAAGAGAGCTTATTAATTCAATTTTGTCAAGTCTTGCCCTTATATATCTTCAGTTTTTATTTCTCGTTTTCTGCTTGATATTTCTTATATTCTTCTACAGGCATATCCATGCCAGTATACAGTTTATAAGCTGCAACTCCCTGCCACAGAAGCATACCTTTTCCGCCAATAGTTTTTGTGCAACCAGCTTCTCTTGCTTCACGAAGGAGTTTTGTTTCTTCTGGATTGTATACAACATCACATACAATCAAATCCGGACGAAATACTGATTTATCTGTGATCAGAGAAAAATCTTCATGAGGTTTCATTCCTGCCGATGTTCCATTTACCAGAATATCAGCTTTTGCAATTTCTTCTTTTAATTTATCCTGATCATCCAGACAAAATACTTGAACATCGCAATCAGGCACTTCAGCTTTCAGCTTTGCTGCTGTATTTTTTGCACGATCAAGAAAAGGATCATTTGGATTGAAAATAGAAATAGACGCTGCACCGTCCAATGCACACTGCACCTGGATAGCTGTTGCAGCTCCTCCCGCACCTAAAACTACCATTTTCTTTCCTTTTACATCTACACCATGATCTTTCAGATTTCCTACGAAACCGATACCATCCGTCATGTGACCAACTAGTTTTCCATTTTCATTAACGATTGTATTTACAGCGCCAATGATTCTTGCTGCAGGTGATAATTCATCCATGTTCTGGGCTGCTGCTGTTTTGCATGGCATAGTTACATTGCATCCTCTCATCTTAAATAAACGCATCGCATCCAATGCTGCCGGCACCTGATCTTCTTTGATATCAAAAGCCATATAGCTGTAATCCAGATTATGATAACGGAAACAGAAATTGTACATATCCGGAGAGCCTGAATGTCCTACCGGACTTCCGATTAATGCCAATAAACCTGTTGTTCCTTTAATTCTCTGTTCCATCTTTTATCCTCCTATTAACTCCTGCATTTTTGCATCAGTTAAATCACTAAACTATTATGTAAATTTTATTTATCATCCATCTGACGCAGCTTAAGAATCAGCTCTTCGCAAATCTGCGATTTATCTTTTCCGTCTGTTTCGATGATAATATCCGCTGCCGCCTCATATTTCTCTCTTCGTTTCTCCATCAACTCTGCAATAAATGAAACTGTCTTATTATTTTCAATCAGCGGGCGGTCGTGACTGTCTTTGACACGCTCTAAAATGGTTTCCGGTTTTGCAGTCAGAAGAACTACCTGTCCGTTTTTCTTCATTTCAGCAACATTACATTCTCTCATTGGAGTTCCGCCACCGCAGGAAATCACTACATTCGTTTTTGACTGCATCTCGATAAGAAGATTGGTCTCCAGATTGCGAAAATATTCTTCTCCGTATATTTTAAAAATATCAGAAATAGTCATACCTTCTCTTTCTGCGATAATCTGATCCATCTCAATAACCTCCATGGCAAAGGATGTTTTCAAAAACTCAGAGATAGTACTCTTTCCTACTCCCATGAATCCGATCAGGACAATATTATAGTTAAATTGTTCTCCCATTCTTCTTATCCCCTTCTTATCTGATTATTATTTTTTGTTATTATAGCAGGTGTTTTTCTATACCACAATACATTCCAATGATTTTTCACTTTAAATCGTTAAACTTTTATGTATGATGTCCAGAACCTGTTCCAGTTCATGAACACCAATCTGTCCCGGAGCAGAAGCTTTGGAAGCTGCACCAAAAGTCAGTGCGGAACCAAAGGTCTCACCTGTAAGACGGCTTACAACCCCTGTTCCTGCCATGGACATAGTGATAATCGGGCGATCTGCATACTGTTCAGACATTTCTAAAGTAGCTTCTAATAATGTCAGAACATCTTTTTTACAAGTTGGCATAAGAGCAATCTTTGGAATATCTGCATCAAGAGATTGCATTTTTCTGAGACGACGTACAATTTCGTCCTTCTCCGGAGTTTTTGCGAAGTCATGATTCGACGCAATCACTTTTACACCATGTGCATGAGCATGGGCAATGATAGAGGATACAGTTTCATCCCCGGTAAATGCCTCCACATCAATCAAATCCACAAAACCGCTTTCCGATACAGCCTTGTTCAACTGTGCATATTGTTTCGGAGAGATTTCTTTTTCTCCGCCTTCCTTAGATGTTCGGAATGTAAAGAGTACCGGAATCTGTCCCAGAGCCTCTTTTAACTGACGGGCTGTATCCAGTACTTCCTGAATAGAGAACACATCTTCGTACCAGTCTACACGCCATTCAGCAATGTCTACCGGAAGAGTAATGAAAGTAGCTGCTTCATTGAGGATTTCTTCACGAGTCTTGCCAACGATGGGAACACAAATTTTCGGACATCCTTCACCAATCGTAATATTTCTTACTGTTACTGTATTCATAATGGGTTATCCTTTCTTAAAGCGTTTAATCATAATTGATATTTAACACCTTTTTCAAACTTAATCAAAGAATATTTCTGTCTCTGTTACCTGTTTAATACGTTGTTTTTTCAAACGCAAATATACAAATTCGCGAAAAATAGTATAGAACACTGACAACAGCGGAATAAAAATAAGCATGCCTACAATTCCCATAAGATTTCCACCAATTGTAACTGCTGCCAGCACCCAAATCGACGGAAGCCCTACCGATTCACCTACAACATGTGGATAGATCAGATTTCCCTCAATCTGTTGCAGCACCAAAAATACTATAATGAATAAAACTGCTTGTTTCGGACTTACCATAAAGATTAAAAATGTTCCAACTGCACACCCAATGAAAGCCCCGAAAATGGGAACCAAAGCTGTAAACGCAATTAAAACTCCAATCAGAAGTGCATATGGCATCCTCAAAATACTCAATATAACACAAAACATACATCCAAGAATCACGGCTTCTAAGCACTGCCCGGTAAGAAAGTTTGCAAATGTCCGATAAGTCAGGGAACAAACTTTGAGAATACTATCCGCTTTCTGTTTTGGAAGGAAAGCAAAAAATACTTTTCTTACTTGAACATGCAGCTTTTCTTTTTGAAACAGAACATAACAGGCAAAAGAAAATGCAATGAAAAAAGTTGCCAGCCCACTGACTATAGAACCAACTGCCGACATTGTCGTATTCATCATATTCCCTGCACCATTTCCAAGAAAGCTTATTCCCCACTTGATTGCCTGGTCTGAATTAAATTGTAATTGATTTACCAGCTTCATAATCTCCTGGTTATTATGGGAAAATTCTCGAATCCATCTTTGCATCTGCGGGACAAAATCAGCGATACTCATCATTAAAGTTCCCATTGTCCGTGTAAGCTGTGGAATTACACCAAACATCACTACTGCAATCACACCGATCACCAATACAAGTGTAAGAAGCAGACTTACCGGTCTTGCCAGTTTTTCAACTGCTTTATTTTCTTTTTTTACTTTTTCAAAAAATTTCTTTTCTAAAAAGCTCATTGGCACATTGGTCACAAATGCGATTGCTCCACCAAGTACGAATGGAAATATAATCTTCCACATTGCTTTTAGTACATCGAGCACCACATCAAGCTTCCACAGGGCAACCACAAGAAGTGCTGTAAATATAATCAGTTCCCGGATTTTTTTAATAGTTATTTTGCTTAATTCCACAATCTTCCTCCTCTTTCTAAAATACAGATGCGGTGCAGGGAATTCTCCCTGCACCACAAGTTTACATTTTTGATTCAGTTTATCATAAAATTTTTTATAATAAATATTAACAATTTGCATTAATAGTTTTCCGCATGTACTTCAAAGTAACTCTGTGGATGTTTGCATACCGGACAGACTTCCGGTGCCTTTGTTCCGATAACAAGGTGACCACAATTGCGGCACTCCCATACTTTCACTTCACTTTTTTCAAATACCTGTGCAGTCTCAATATTCTTAAGAAGTGCACGATAACGTTCTTCATGATGCTTCTCAATCTCTGCCACAGCCCTAAACTTTTCTGCAAGTTCCGGAAAACCTTCCTCTTCCGCAGTTTTAGCAAAGCCTGCATACATGTCCGTCCACTCGTAATTCTCACCTTGTGCGGCCGCCACTAAATTCTCCTGTGTATTCCCGATTCCTGTCAACTCTTTGAACCACATCTTCGCATGTTCTTTTTCATTATCAGCTGTTTTTAAAAATAATGCTGACATCTGCTCGTACCCTTCTTTCTTAGCAACTGAAGCAAAATAAGTGTACTTGTTTCTTGCCTGTGATTCTCCTGCAAATGCTTCTTGTAAATTCTTCTCAGTTTGTGTTCCTGCATATTTATTTGTTGCCATTTCCTTAACCTCCTTGAAATGTTAATCAACTAGTTTTCTTTACTCTGATTATATAAACTTCTTTTCAGTTTGTCAATAATTATAGTAATGATTACTATTTTTATTTTCAGGATAATCATTATTTTCCTTAAGACTGGTCCGACTCTTTCCCACTAAATTCTCATAGAGAATCCTTTTCATTCTACGATTAACATTATTAGTAAACCTCCGAACATAAAAAAGCTTGATGTATCCGTCCCAGAAATAAAGACTATGCCCTCCTGCGGGAGCATCGTCGGGCAAGCCTGACTCCAATTCGCTGGATTGCATAGTCTTTTTCTTTCTTTGTGGTGTACCGTGATTGAAATAGGTGGAGCGATGATGGATTTACTTTTCTGGTGTCTGATGTATCTATATCATGAGGTTATTTGCTTGTACAGATGCCTTTGTGGCAACCGTTGTATCTGCACTGGCTTAATGTTCGCTGTTGCAGATGCTCTTTTTGTAATTGTTGTATCTGCACTGCCTTGATATTCATTGTGCAGATGCTTTTTTTGAGACCGATGTATCTGCAACTTACTTTTCTTTAAACTTGCAGATGCTTTTCAGCCTATCTATCATGTACAATTGCATCTGCATCTTGCCTTATCTGGGATTTAAAGATACTTCCTTCGCAAATTTTGCATCTACATCCCACGTTTTCGATAACGTGCGGATACACCTCATCAAAATTTTGCATCTACAATCCCCGAAAATTCCCTGTCGCAGATGTCCCCCCCCATATCCTTTAAGTTCTATTTAATTCACGTCTTGCACCGATACATTACTTACAAAAAATTGATATAAGAAATTCGAGCGAATATGGAGTGAGCGTTGGAGACACTTAGAGCGTAAATTTTTGTGTTAATGAATTTGAACGAACATGTTCGAAGCTGCGTAGCAGCAAGTTTGAGTTCAAATTCATTTGCTTTTAGCAAAAATTTACGCTCTTATGTGTCTCCCGCTCATGGAATCTGAGCAAGAATTCTTATATCAATTTTTTGTAAGAAACGTATTGCCATTTAATGAACTAAATAGCAACTTACCCTTTACACAACACAAAATTCATGCTATTGTATTCCTACATCTTCAGAGACCTTCTTTTCTCTGAATTTTCTAAGCCGCAAGGCTCTCATCTCGGGTTTCGAATTCCGAAACATAATCCGATATGAAAAGAAATGCTTTTGACAAGTTGATAATTGGAGATTTCTATATTATTTTCACTTCAGTGGTGTATTTTTTGTTGTCTCTTTGTCATTGCATTAAGTAACTGAAAACTTTATAATGAAAGGAGACTTTAATTGACGAAAGGTACAAAAGATACGATTCAATGGCATCCGGCTTTTCAGGCATCAATCCAGATTGAATTTGAAGCAGAAGCCGAAAAACTCACCTTTGAGCCAGAGCATTTATTATCGAAAAAGCCCATGCAGATGGATGAGTTGATTATCAAAGTAGCTGAAAATGAAGTGATTCACAAGAATATCGGCAGGATTTTCAAAAGATACAATATCCTTGAATACAAAAGTCCGGATGACAATTTAACAATTAACGATTTTTACAAAGTGTATGGATATTGCTGTTTTTATCAGTCCGACACCGACAAAACCTGCGAGATTCCACCACAAGAATTAACTATTACTTTCATATGCAACCATTTCCCCATAAAGATGATTCAGCATCTAAAGGACTTTCGAGGATTGGACACCGTTCCTATAGATGCCGGAATTTATTAT
>NZ_RBZR01000053.1:0-3856 GCF_003628495.1 Ruminococcus sp. B05
TTAATACTACTCGTGTAGCAGCAGAATGTATGGTGGCAAGAGGCAAGGGGGTCATTCTCTCAACTTCTTCCATGGTGAGTATTTCGGGACAGCCAAGTGGGTTTGCTTATCCGGCATCGAAGTTTGCGGTAAACGGATTGACTGTATCATTAGCAAGAGAACTAGGACCTAAAGGTATTCGTGTTAATGCTGTTGCACCTGGGATTACAGAAACTGATATG
The DNA here is from genome assembly GCF_003628495.1 of Ruminococcus sp. B05. NCBI lineage: Bacteria > Bacillati > Bacillota > Clostridia > Eubacteriales > Oscillospiraceae > Ruminococcus > Ruminococcus sp. B05. Next base: position 222 of record NZ_RBZR01000053.1, read on the forward strand.
ATGAAGGCCGTGCCAAAGGAAGTTATCGAACCTATGATTGAAAGAATTCCATTGCGTCGTCTTGGACAGCCAGAAGATATTGCCAATGCGTTTGTGTTTCTTGCTTCAGATGAGGCGAGTTACATTACAGGTGTTATATTAAGTGTAGATGGTATGGCAAGAAGTTAAGTTAATGAGGTATGGTGATGTAATCACGGAAAATAAATGAAATTAAGACTATAATAAATCTACAAAAAGAAAAAGATAAGGAGGACTGTAAAATGTCTGCTATTAATATCAATAAAAATAATTTTCAGAACGAAGTACTGAATTCCGATAAACCCGTTCTTTTAGATTTTTGGGCATCTTGGTGTGCGCCTTGCCGTATGGTAGTACCTATTGTAGAGGAGATTGCAAGTGAGCGTAGAGATATTAAAGTTGGAAAGATTAATGTAGATGAAGAGCCTGAACTGGCAAATAAGTTCAGTATTATGAGCATTCCAACTTTAGTGGTTATGAAGAATGGGAAGATTGTACAGCAGGTTTCAGGGGCGAGACCTAAGAATGCGATTTTAGAAATGCTTTAGGGGGGGGGTGTGCTAATGGGATTTTTCGATCTCTTTAAACAGTCGAATATTAATCAAGGCATAGAAGAATATAAAAGGACTGATGATGCAGTTCTGCTGGATGTACGTACACCGCAGGAATATCAGGAAGGACATATACCAGAAAGTAAAAATGTGCCGTTGCAGCAACTTGACAATATTGCTTCTGTAGCGAAGAATAAGGATATTCCACTGTTTGTATACTGTTATTCCGGTTCACGAAGCCGCCAGGCAACTGGGATACTGCAACGAATGGGATATTCTAAAGTAAATAATATCGGTGGCATTGTAGCTTACTCAGGAAAGGTGGAAAAATAAGATGAAGGTAATAATTGTAGGAGGTGTAGCCGGAGGAGCTACAGCTGCAGCAAGAATACGCAGACTGAATGAACATGCTGAAATTACTGTGTTTGAAAGATCCGGATACATATCCTATGCAAATTGTGGACTTCCATATTATATTGGAGACGTGATCACAGACCCGGAAGAACTTACACTACAGACACCAGAGAGTTTTTTTAAACGCTTTCGTATTAACATGAAAATTCATCATGAAGTTATCTCCATACATCCGGAACGTAAAACGGTTTCAGTGAAAAATTTAGAGAATGGTGAGATATTTGAAGAAAACTATGATAAGCTGATCCTCTCTCCAGGTGCAAAGCCAACACAGCCGAGACTTCCCGGAGTAGGTATTGATAAACTTTTTACACTTCGTACTGTAGAAGACACTTTTCGGATAAAGGAATATATAAATAAGAATCATCCAAAATCGGCTGTATTGGCAGGGGGCGGTTTTATTGGTCTGGAACTGGCTGAAAATTTGAGGGGGCTTGGCATGGATGTTACGATTGTCCAGAGGCCTAAGCAGCTGATGAACCCTTTTGACCCGGATATGGCATCCTTGATCCATAATGAAATGAGAAAGCATGGGATAAAACTGGTACTGGGCTATACAGTAGAAGGATTTAAAGAAAAAGACAACGGAGTGGAGGTCCTGTTGAAAGATAATCCATCCCTTCAGGCTGATATGGTAGTTCTGGCAATCGGAGTCACACCAGACACAGTATTAGCAAAAGAAGCCGGCCTGGAACTTGGCATCAAGGAAAGTATTGTAGTGAATGACAGAATGGAAACCTCTGTACCGGATATTTATGCTGCAGGTGATGCAGTTCAGGTAAAACATTATGTTACGGGTAATGATGCGCTGATTTCTTTGGCAGGACCAGCCAATAAACAGGGCAGAATCATCGCTGATAATATTTGTGGCGGTGATAGTCGTTACCTGGGCAGTCAGGGAAGCTCCGTTATCAAAGTATTTGATATGACAGCAGCTACTACAGGTATCAATGAAACCAATGCCAAAAAGTCAGGATTAGAGGTAGATACAGTAATTCTTTCTCCTATGAGTCATGCCGGTTACTATCCTGGTGGAAAAGTGATGACCATGAAGGTGGTTTTTGAAAAAGAGACCTATCGTTTGCTTGGCGCTCAGATTATTGGATATGAAGGAGTTGATAAACGTATTGATGTGCTGGCAACAGCAATTCATGCAGGGCTGAAGGCAACCCAGCTGAAGGATTTGGATCTCGCATATGCACCGCCTTATTCCTCTGCCAAAGATCCTGTAAATATGGCAGGATTCATGATAGACAATATAGCAAAAGGTACCTTAAAACAATGGCATCTGGAAGATATGGATAAGATTTCTAGAGATAAAAGTGTTGTGTTGCTGGATGTGAGAACTGTAGGTGAATTTAACAGGGGGCATATGGATGGATTCAAAAACATTCCTGTAGATGAACTAAGGGAACGTATCAATGAAATTGAGAAGGGAAAGCCTGTTTACCTGATATGCCAGAGTGGGCTACGCAGTTATATTGCAAGCCGTATTTTGGAAGGAAATGGATATGAAACATACAACTTTTCAGGTGGATTCCGCTTTTATGATGCAGTGGCTAATGACCATGCACTGATTGAAAGATCATATGCATGTGGTATGGATTATTAGAAATAAATAAAATATTTTTATAGTTTGATTGTAGTATAAAAAGATCCCCCATTTATTAGAATGACTTTCATAATTCTGATAAATGGAGGATTCTTTAGAGAAAAAAACGTTTTATGATCTTTGTAGTGTTTCTAGTCTTTTCGAATCAAGGATTGTTATTTTGCCGCGAGAGAGTCTGACGAGTCCTTCGCCTTGAAAGTATCGAAGCATTCGAGTGATAACTTCCCTGTGGGAACCAAGATGGTTTGCGATAGTTTCGTGAGTGATTTTCAGTTCATTTGTTCCTTCAATGGATGTTTCTTCTAAAAGAAATGAAGCAACACGCTTATCCAAACTCTTCCACATAATCTGTTCAATCAGCCACATGACATCAGAAAAACGGGTAGCCATTAACTCATTGGTATAGTTTGCGACAGGAGCAGATTCTTTCATGATGCCCTTATAGATTTCAGCAGGGATGATCCAAAGATCCGTATCTTTTTCTGCTTCAATGGTTACTTCAAATTGAATAGACCGCATGATACATGAGGCGGATAAAAGACACATATCCATATCGAACAGACGGTAAAGTGTAATCTCCCGTCCTTCATCTGAAAGTATGTTGTGGTCAAGCGTTTTTGTAACAGTTGTGGCTAAAAAATATCAGTGTGGTTATGCGCTTGCCCGCGCTTCATGAGGCGTTTTATAGCCATTGTAACTGTGAGGACGAACATAGTTATACTCAACATACGCAAACTCTTCAACAGCTCGATAGAGGGCATCCTCCTCATCATATTCATACAGATCCGTACATTCATTTTTTAATGTATTAAAATATCGTTCCATCGGCGCATTGTCATATGGATATCCTGCTTTGCTCATGCTCTGGGTCACATGTACAGATTTGCAGAATTCTATAAATGACTTTGATGTAAACTGGGATCCCTGATCACTGTGCAGGATGAGTTCGCCTTGAATCTTCGGTTGGGAATCCAACGCTTTTTGAAGCGTGCGTATCGCCAGATCACTGGTAATATTGCGGTCTGTTATGCTCGCAACCA
>NZ_RBZR01000054.1:0-3238 GCF_003628495.1 Ruminococcus sp. B05
CGGGTCAGACAGGAACTTCCCCTGTCAAATCGAATATAGAGTTCAGATTTCATTAGAAATCTGTCTTGCTTTGTTCCATATTTCTATGGAGATTAACAAGAAACAAAGCGCACATCCTGAACAATCAACATGCCAAGTTTTTTAAGCTGTTTACCAAGGTCTTTAATATCGAAACATACCAGACGATTATTCAGTTCTACATTTGTGCGGTGATTGAACACCTTCAGGGAACCATTTACATAGATTTCCAGTGCAGTTGCCAGCCTCTGCGACTCTGCCTCTTCCTGTTTGCGAAGCAGATTATATAAATCTTCCAGGATTGGCATTTTCTCCGGGACTGGATCAGCAAGATAGTCCTGATATACCAGACGTACACATCGGTCAATGATTGTTTTTTCCACTGGTTCCAGACCATTTTTCCCTCCTACTACCAGTTCACAAAGCGAAAGGATAAAATCTGATTTCAGAGATAGCGGATCGTCATCATCCGCATAATTGATGTTAATGTCCATTGGATTGATGTAATCATGACTGGTCGGAGAAATACGGATAACCTGCCCGTTAAATGCCCGGACTAACGGAAAATATTCTCCCTCCGGATCACAGATGATAATGTCGTCTTTTGTGACAATAAATACATTGGTAATCTCTCTTTTTGCTGCAAAGGATTTACCAGATCCAGGAGTACCAAGTATCAGCCCATTTGGATTCTTCAGCCTTTTCCGATCTGCCATAATCAGGTTATTAGACAGGGCATTTAACCCATAATAAATAGATTCTCCGCCCATAAACAGTTCCTGCGTTGTAAATGGGACAAAAATAGCTGTCGATGTGGTAGTCAATGCCCGCTTGATCGGAATCCAGTTTCTTCCAAGTGGCAAACTGCTCATAAGGCCCTGTTCCTGCTGATAGTCCAGTCTTTTTAATGCACAGTTATATTTCTGTGCGATACCTGCCGTCTGGAATACCACATTTTCCAGTTCCTGTTTATTTTTTGCTGTATTTAAAAACACAACCGTCACAAGAAACATTCTTTCATTTCTCGACTGTAAATCTTCCAGAAGCCTTTTCGCCTCTCCACCATATGTGTTCAGATCAGACGGAATAATATCCATATCATATCCGGAGCGTACCGCTTTTTTCTGTTCCTCAATTTTCATGCGGTTAATGTCCGTAACCTTACTTTTAACCAATTTGATTGCTTTCATCTGGTCAATGGACTGAATATGCAGATTAACAAGCAGGTTACAGTCCATTTCCAGAAATTCAGCAAGCATTTTATCCGTCAACTCTGGTGCCAGAATCTGCAGATAGGATACTGCTCCGATGGTATCTCCCATCTGAAAATCCTTTCCATTTTTGAACAGGAAACTGGATGGAGCAATATAATCCTTTGTATTCAGCCCGGTACGCAGCATATCATCATAGCTGAACCTGAATGGCACTTTGACATTCTGGTTGAATGTTTCATACATGATCTGCAAACGCTCTACACCATTTAACGGATACGCAGATACCCCAAAAACCTTAAAATTATTGAGTATATCTGTTTCAATACGTTCCAGTTTTGGTTTTGCTTCCCGGATATTGTCAGCTTCAATTCCAAATGTAATGTACTTGGTTCTGACAAGACCATTATTTCCTTTTGCCAACTGATTTCTAAGCATCTGGGCAAATTCCATACGCAGATTATCAAAACTGTCATTCTGCTTTTTAATACGGATCACATCTTCATATTCCATCATGTTGCTGTGATGATTGATAAAGGACAACTGAAAATGGATGGTGCTGTCAAAATAATTCAGGAAATCACACCAGTTCTCAAAAATTGCATTTTTATCCTCATTCTGTGCTAACTGATAGTTGATATCATAAAAACGAATCGTCTTTGAATAATACCCATCCTCCACACGACAGATTCCGTCTTTTCCCATTTCTCTATATGGGATGGACTGCTGTGCGGTAATGTTTTTCCCTTTATTTCTATTGTCTTTATTCGTGCTTGATATTTTCTTTGCAGCACCTTTTTCCTCGCTGGATTTTACAGAACCCGGCGGCTTTGCCTTTTTTTTATGCTTTTCTTCTTTCTTTGCCTGTTTCTGTGCCGCCTTTTCTTCACGAGCAGCCTGTTTTGCCGCCTGCTTCGCAAGTTTTTTCTCTTCCTTTTCGTGTGCCTTATGTAATTTCAGTTCATATTTCTGGGCTTTTTTCCAGGCACGTTTTTCCCGTCTGCTTAATTTACGTCTTGGTCTGCGAACACCTCGGTGTCGCTCCAGTGCTTCATACCCAGTAACCATCGGTACTCCCGTCAAACGCTGTCTGTCCTTTGCATAATTTTCTGCCTCGTCCGGATCAAACACTGGTAAACCATCAGCAGAATCCTCTTCATCCAGCCACCAGTCATCCGGATGGGAAAATTCTTCTGTCTGCTCTGGAAGATTCTTATCGTTTCTTAATTTTTCCACGAACGGTACCTCCTTTCGCTTTTGTCAAAATTTTCTTTTTTTCATAGAGGTTTTCCACCTCATATTTCCGTACCGGGGGACGGATAAATTTTACTGTAATCACGTTTTTGAGGACTTTCTCCAAAGGAAGTCCATCTTTCTCATACATAGCAAATAAAAAAGCCGGAAGCATCAACAGACACATCCCGGTTGCCGCATTACTCGAACCAATCAATTCCCTTGACAGGAAATAAAACGGAAGCCCTACTGCCGCTGCAATACCAAGGCAGATAAGCTGTCGTTTTGTAAGGTTGAGAATAATTTTATTTTTTACTTTTGTCAGATCTTTTGGTACTGATACAAAAGCCATTTTCATCGTCTCCTTTTCCACATTTAGTGTGCATTAAAGATGCTCTTTGAGAAATTAGCTGTTTTCATAAGACTGAAACACAGTATCACTGTATATGCCATTACACTGAGCAGTGCCGTATGCACATTGTCGGATACCTGTATGTTTGCAACCAGCACAGAATAAATGCCCACGCATACCATGATAAAAAATCCCTGAAATGCCAGTGCAAACAATCCTCTTAAATAATTGCTGCCAATCTGTCCCCATTCCCGGTTGCTCATAGTGGCAAATGGGATTGCACCGATTGACGAATACAGTAGGGTAAGAACCCAGCGCCTTACCATATCACTATGGCAGGTTTCCGAGAACTCCCCTCCGAACCGGACTTACACCTCTCGATGTATCCGGCTCTCCAGATGTCAGTCTAATTTCCCAGCGTGTA
>NZ_RBZR01000055.1:0-2890 GCF_003628495.1 Ruminococcus sp. B05
GTGTTTTTCTGGCAACTGTATTTTCGTTATAAGCAGCACTCTCAATACAAGACAGCTTCGTTATTTTTCTAATAACGCCTTCCGATGCTATCCACAAAATTCCATTTACAAATACAACAGAAAGCAAAAGAATCCACGGTTTGAAAAAGGAAAGTATTGTATTCCCTCCCATTTCCTGATAAAAATGGAAACCTAATAGTTCCGGTATTAATAAGACTAAAATCAGTGCAGAGATCAAACTTCCCAAGACAGAACCTTTTAACATGAGTGACCTCATTTGTTTCCGGTATATTTTTGTAATCTGTCTTTCTGTGGCTCCGATCGTGTGGAGCAGTCCGAGATTTTGAACATCTTCGCTCATGGATATCCAAAGGACATTGCGCACAAGGAAATATATTCCACACAAAATACCTAGCGTTCCTAATATCACCATCTCATATCCACCTGCGAATTTAGAAACAGCAGTATATTGTGCTGTTTCAGATACGTATATCTTCTGTTCTGCACTCTTCATTGGCAATGTCTGATATAATTTTTCTTCTGTTTTACTTCTGCTTAAATGATTGCTCTGACTGAAAAGTAAAGTATAAGGACCCTTTTCCAGTTTCAACTCTTTAATTTTGTCATGTGAAATATATCCGATTGCTAATTCATTTCCAGAGTCTGTATACCAGCCACACAATTCGAATTTTTCTTTTGAATGTTCGAACACACCTTTGTATACATCTAAGTTTATTTCCATTCCCTGTTCCGGTTCAGAGATACCAAGTTTTTTCAATGCCCGCTCAGATAATAGAATTTCATCCTTTTTCTGTGGGTAGCTTCCAATCACATTGGTATATGCCGATCTCAAAAAATCGTTCCAGCTTTCTGAGTCAGCCCAGACTATATCACATATCGTTTTTGCATTGTTCTCCGAAACTTCTGTAGCTTCACCTACAAAAATACTTTTTCCAACTTGTTTTATATAATCCAGTTGTTTTAATTTTGCATATTGTTCTTCTGTTCCATCTTCTATTCTGCCCGAAGAAGCGGTTCCATTTTCTCTGACCAGTCTTATTTCTTCTGCCTGTATTTTTCCAAAGGAAATTCCAAATACCATGGTAATAGCAACAATACCGATTACTGCCGAGCAAAATAAAATCGTATGATGTGGGTGTCAAAAGTATTGATATCACATAGTGCGCTTTGCTACGAAAATAAAACTCGTAGCAAAGGACAAAAAATATGTGCAGTTGTCAGTCACAGAAAATGTGACTTTTGACACCCACATCATAAAAAATAAACCGGCAGAAAAACAACTTATTCATAAGAAAAATTTTAGTTATATAAGCGGTAAGGAAAGCCAAATAAATTTTTATCTGCAGGAACCGCAGTGCTGCGAAAGATAATATTATGGAAAAACGAATTGCCCAAAATATCAGAATAGTATGAATGTTTATTGAAAGTTGTCTGAATATATAATATAATACTATTACAATAAAAACGAGTATTCTTTGTTATGAGAGGAGGAGAATCCATTGGCATATTAATTTCACATCGAAAAAAAATAAGAAAGTAGTGTAAAATATTTATTTTTAAGAAAGATATATGTGTTGCCAGAAATCTTGTGGAATGTAACAGAATTAAAGGAAGGAGAAAGAATTTATGAAACACGCAAAGAAAATGATAGCATTCATATTAGTAATTACAATTACGCTGATACAAGGGATATCTGCAAACGCCTCAAATATTAATCTTAATGATGATTCTGCTAATTTATTATATAAAAATCATCACTCAGAAGAAATTCTGATTGATGGGAAAACTTATATCTATAACTTATATCTGACGGATGAAGGAAATCGAGGGATGGATATACTTGATGAATCAGGTCAGATTATAGCACAATTAGAATATGATGAAGATAATTATACTACTCTAGTGGATGGTCATGTTTGGAGTGTTGGTACTCCTGACAAAAATGTAAATGTATTAGCTGATGCTAATTGGATTTATTTCAGTTCTGTAGATCATACTATTACATGGCCAGAAGCCGCTGCTGTTGCTGTAATCGCAGGTGCTATAGCAATAGGTATCGGATTCATTGGTCCACAGGCAGTAATAGGAGCTATTGGTTTTGGAGCATTATCTGTAATTGCTGGTATGAGTCCTGGAGGACGTGTCAACGCAACAATTTATAAATTCAATTCATCTCTTATTAATCAATATAAAGTCATTTGGATGTTCTGCGATCCGCTAGGTGTATGGTACGGTCCATATACAAATATAGTTAACCAATAACTCAAGGAGGTATTTATGAAAAAGCATTTATCGGCTATCATAACAAGTATCGGAATCATGATTGGAATTATCTTACTGATTTTGATTCAGGTAATTGGAAAGACGAATATTCTTGACATACTGGTAAGGTGCTATACTTTTTCTATCCCATTATGGATTACTATTATTGTTTCCTTAAAAAGAAAAGAAAAGTAGTACCGCTATTTCAAAAAAGACAACATCAGTACAGCTTGACTGCAGAGCAGGAAGGAGACTATTATATTACAATTTATTTTGCGACTAAGATACTTACTTTGAAAAATGGTCGGATGGAGAGAAAGCCACCAGGGTTGTTTCATGAAGGATTTTTAAAAACATAAAAAGATCAGATTTTATCGGGGGTTATGCATGTTATACAAAACATGTGTAACTCTTGATTTTTTGTGCCTGTAGAGATATAATATCTATATGGTATAGGTGTATTGCACCTATACAGAAAGAAGGATATTATGCCAGTAACTGAGAAAAAGTACCCGGATTGGGTTCAGAAGTATCGGATCAAAGGAACTACCGTGAAGAAAAAAGGAGATTCGTATTATCTCTATAAAAGAACATCCCGGCGCGTGAA
>NZ_RBZR01000056.1:0-2564 GCF_003628495.1 Ruminococcus sp. B05
CAAATTGTTAAGGAAACAATCGGAGTTGTTGTAAACGAAAAAGCAGTCTTGCGGTTTTATCAAACTGCCCTTTCGTTTACATCAATTTCGATTTTTCCTTGGTGAACAAAGTCGCGTCCCTTTCGCCACTATCTATGGGAATTCAATCTTTACTCTCTTCTATAAGTTTATCATGTCTCGTGTTTTATTGACAGCTAGTTTTTGCCAAAAGAATTATTTTTAGGCATGACAAACAGACTCCCTTTGCGGAAGTTTTTTGAAGTATTCAGTTGTATATTTTAACATCTCATATACGCTAAAACAGATGGTGTATGCTTATCTGGAAGATGTGGAACCATTTTTCCGCCACAGGAAGAACACATGCATACATCTATGTTATATAGCAGCTTTATCATTTCAGCGGCACTTCGATTTTTCAATGCAGAAATATATTTTTTACATCCAAGCAGATTTCTACAGTGCGTCATCTTTTTGCTCTTGTTTCGGCACGACAGCAAACCATAGTGCCGGATTCTAACAAAACGTTTTGGAGGAACATGCATTAAAAATCGACGGATGAATTCCTCGCCTGGAACTGTTTTCTCTTTCCACTGACCTTTGTTTTTATAGTCTTTTACAGCATATGTAACAGTTGTTTCCGTCATGGACTTGATCCGATGATTACTGATTGCTATCCTGTGAGTATATTTCCCAAGATAATTTATGACTGACTGTGCTCCATTAAATGTTTCCTTACAATAAGCAACCCAGTCTTTTTTATAGCACTCATCGAGAAGTTCTTTGAAGCAATAGTGGTTTTGATATTTCTCCGCTGTACCATGAAACTCAAGCTTTGAATCATTCCACAGGCTTTTTAATTCGCACAAATATTTCCCACGGAACACTTTTGCAACGCCCCCATACGGGAGAAAAAACTTCCCACCGGTATCTTTCCATTTGTTGTCCTTATCAAGTCCACCACCAAGAACAATGGTATGTATATGAGGATGATAATTCATTGCAGAACCCCATGTATGAAGAATACAGATATATCCGATGTCAGCTCCCAGATACTTTGAATCTTTTGCCAGTTCGTTCAGAGTGGAAGATGCAGCATGATACAGTGCATCATACAGAAGTTTCTGATTACTATAAATAACTGGATTCAATTCTTCCGGAACCGTAAAAACAACATGATAATAAGGTGTATCCAATACATTCTCCTTTTGTGCATCAATCCATTTTTCTTTCGGAAACTCCTGGCACATGGGACAACACCTGCTTCTGCATGAATTGTTGTGAACACTGATACAGCCACATTCCTCACAGACACTGATATTCACACCAAAAGCCCCTGTTTTACAGTTCATGATGTGAAAAGCGGTTTTTCTGTGGTGCGCAGGAATCTCATGTGTTTTTTTATAAACAGGATAAAACCGTTCAAAGACATCCTGTATCGTACATGATTTTTCCACGATTACTCACCACCCATCTCATCAAATGGGCTTTTAATACCGAGCAGAGTCTTATTACTTACATGAAGATAAATCTCTGTTGATCTTGGATCACGGTGTCCCAAAAGGGCCTGAATATATTTCACGTCACACCCGGCTTCGAACAGATGACTTGCGAAACTATGGCGCAAACAGTGTGTAGAGACATGTTTCTGAATTCCAGCCCTTTTTGCACTTTTATGGAAGAACTGAATGACACTGTTCTTCACAAGATAATCGCCAGTCCATGAACTTGGAAACAGAATCCCTGTTGGTCTGCCGCACTTAAACCAGTATTCCGTAAGTATCTCAAGTGTATGGTCAGCAAGTAGGGTATAACGGTCAAAACGACTTTTGCCATCACGGATGTGTATTGTTTTGTTTGTGCGTGAAATATCATCATAGTAAAGGTGCGTGACTTCTGATACCCGAAGACCACCTGAATACATTGTAGCAATCATGGCTTTATGTTTCAGGTTTGGCGTTGCATCCAGAATCGCTGATATCTCTGCTTTCGTAAGCACGATTGGCAGGCTCCTGTCTCTTTTCATACGTGGGATATCATCGTCATCCCAATTCATCTTTAATACTTTTTTATAAAAGAAACGAATACCGGAATGATAGTGGTTGTATGTTTCCGGTGAAATCCCGGAAAGTCTTTTTTCTGTGAGAAATGTGTCAACATCATCTGTTGTCAGAGCATCTATTGGCTTATCAGTATATTTTAAAAAGTGAGCAACACTTGTACAGTATGCATGAATAGTAGAATCTCTTAGATTCCGTTTGTTTGCAGCATTTGTAATCTGGCTAAATATTTCATCGTACATAATAAAATCCTCCATGTAAAATCAGTAGTTAATGAAAAACCCTGCTTACATGGAGGTGCATTAGCATAATAAAACCGCTTGTCAGAAAAGCGGTCAAATGGTATTCTTTTCATAGGCAGTGGTGTCTTTCTGTATTGAATTGTTTTGTGTGGTAACTTTACAATATCAAATACTGGTAAGAATTGCCATTGCCTATTTTATTATTGAGAAAAAGAAAGCTGTGCCACAGCCTTGGCAGGCCATCGCGCAGCGATTTTGTTCAATT
>NZ_RBZR01000057.1:0-2191 GCF_003628495.1 Ruminococcus sp. B05
CAGGGTTGTTTCATGAAGGATTTTTAAAAACATAAAAAGATCAGATTTTATCGGGGGTTATGCATGTTATACAAAACATGTGTAACTCTTGATTTTTTGTGCCTGTAGAGGTATAATATCTATATGGTATAGGTGTATTGCACCTATACAGAAAGGAGGATATTATGCCAGTAACTGAGAAAAAGTACCCGGATTGGGTTCAGAAGTATCGGATCAAAGGAACTACCGTGAAGAAAAAAGGAGATTCGTATTATCTCTATAAAAGAACATCCCGGCGCGTGAAAGGGAAAAAGTATCCGCAGCCAGTCGATACCTATATCGGCGTGATTACTCCGGAAGGAGTAATACAAAGCAATAAAAGAAAAGTATCTTTGACAGATGCAGAAGTATGGGAATACGGATTTTCAAAAGCCGTCTGGGAGTTGTGTCCGGATGATTGGAAAAAACCGTTGGGGGATGACTGGCAGGATGTACTTTCCATTATTCTTCTAAAACAGTCTCCAACCTCTTATATCCAGAAAACACGAGTGATGAAAAAAGAATCGGATTTCCGATATCAGTTTGCAGCCCAGACAGCGTCCCTGTCCCGCAGAATTTATAAAAAACAGGGCATTGGCCTGGAAGAATTACATCAGTTAGAGACCATCTATTTAGTATGCCTGGATAAAACGGAAATCATTTCGAAAGTGAATGAGGGGCAACGGAGACTCCTGGAGAAAATACAGGTGGCATTGGAAATGTGCTGAAAAGACTGTTCTGACAGAAAAATTGATCCATTATTTCAGGCAGATTCCGGATTATCGGTGCGGCAGAGAGAAAAGACACGATCTTGGAGAAATGCTGGTATGCGTCACCCTCGGATTCCTTTGTGGCCGGACAACGATCCGCAGGAGCCTGAAATGGTGCAAAACCCACTTGGAAGAGCTGCGGAAGCATATGAACTTAAAATACGGGATCGCCTCGCCTTCCACTATTACCCGGATGTTGAATGGCATTGATGAGGAATTAGCTTTGTATGCTTTTATGGAGTGGATTGGCGAGATCGTGGAATCCAGAAATACCCATCTAGCTATTGATGGGAAAGCATTGTGCGGTGCAACGGAAAAAACGAAAGGTGAGACAACCCCGATGCTGCTGAATGTAGTGGAAACGGTCCGGGGATTGATACTTGCACAGCTTCCGGTAGATTCAAAGACGAATGAGATTACGGCGATTCCTGAATTATTAAAGCTTCTGGATATCAGCGGGAGCATTGTAACGATTGATGCTGTTGGGACACAGACTGCAATCATGGAACAGATTCATGAACAGGGAGGACATTTTGTGTTAACAGTAAAGAAAAATCAGCCGGAGGCCTATGAGGAGATTCATACGTTCATGGATAAACTGGGGGCGGAAGATCTCAAAAGAAAAAAAGGCGAAGCTATGGATCCTGGGATGAAGGAGTTCCTTGAGAAATACGAAGAAATCAGCCAGATGGAAAAAAACCGGGACAGAAATGAGTATAGGACTTGCCAGATATGTAAAGACGCTTCAAATCTGACCAAAAGCCAAAAAGAATGGCCGCACGTTCAAAGTATTGGGCGGATCAAGCAGGTGAGGATACCCAAGGAAAAAGACAGCCAGGGGAATGATGTGACGCCGTCGAAGGAAGAGTTTTTGGAAAAAGGCTCCAGAAGAATCCCAGCTCCTTCTGCTGGAGAGGGAGCCGGGAAAGATGTCCAGTGTACGGCACTGATATCAGACCTGATCCTTACAGCAGAGGAGCTGGGAAGCATAAAAAGAATGCACTGGTCAATAGAGAACCGGCTCCATCATGTGCTGGACGATACATTTAGGGAAGACCGCTCGCCAGCCAAAAAGTCCCGGAACAACCTGTCGCTCATCAGAAAATACGCATACAACATCCTGCGTCTGGCAATGTACGAGACGGGTCTGGCAAATATAATGACAGAAATGATGGACTGCTTTTGTGACAATGCCGCTTTGCGGGAACGGTATGTGTTTCAAGGCATAGCCAGTCTCTATTGACTATATAAAAAGAATACCTCTGAAAAAAGGTCCTGTAAAGGGATATAGAGTTAATTTGCGCTTTTTTACATGACCAATGAATCAGAAACAATATGAGAGATGTGATAGCAAGGATGCAATAAGTTAGATCTGCCCATGGATAGTTCATGAAACAACCCTG
>NZ_RBZR01000058.1:0-1941 GCF_003628495.1 Ruminococcus sp. B05
ATTATAAGCATCTTCTTGAGAAACGTCCTGATTTTTTGCTGGCAGGAGAGTTTAGCGAATTCGGGAAAAGTCAGGGGTGTGGGGAAGAATATAAAACAAGAGAAATCGATGTGGATCCTTTGCTGACGCAGGGAGATGGTGTGGAACTGTTGTATGATAATGATTATGATGAATTTTCACCAATCTCTCAAGAGTTGGAGAAAAAAATACACAAGATAGATGGTATCGATTGGGAGAATTCTAATCTGATCGAAGGAGCTTATGTAACTACAGTTATATCCAGAAAGGGCATCCGTCCTTATGATGAAGGGCTTTCGAATCTTACAAATGACAATATGGTGGAAGGATTCAGTTGGGATACGGTACAGATTTTAAATGACAATCAAATCTTGTCGCTTGAGAAATACGTTCAGGATAATCAACTCAATATTGATTTGAAATCTTTGGAAGAAGGAAATGGTGTGCTGATCATACATGATCATATGCTGACCCCGGAACAGCAAAAACTTGCAGATGAAGCAATTGGCGAACCGGTATACTTTAAAACTTTGCTCTCAAGAGAAGATGCGATTCGTAGAAAAGAACAAAGTAATTCTGAGAATAAAGAGAAACAACAGGAAGACGAATTCCCTCAAAAAGAATCTGAAACATTTACTCTATGTGGTTATTTGGATCGGCAAAACGATGATTTCCCGGAAATAAATCAATCCTGGCATGGAGAAGGCAGCTTATACTATTTTATCAGTGAGAAAGGCTTTCAAAAGATACCAACTGAGAAAAAGATATTAACAATGGAATTAACTGCCAATCCGGAAAAAGAACCTTATGTGAAAACACAGATCAGCGAGCTGGTCTCCGAGGAAAATAAAAAACGATCCGAAATGACAGAAGTATCAATGGATGAAGGAACCGGCGAAGCAGGAGTTTTTGTTATCTGTAAATCAGACCTGATGCAGCAAAAAGAAACATATATGCGAGGAAATCGAATTCTCTTAGGTGCTGTAAGTATCATATTATTCATTGCGGGATTGACCAATTATTGTAACGTTGTATTCACTGGGATGTACGCTCGACGAAAAGAGTTTGATGTAATGAAAAGTATTGGAATGACCGATAAGCAAATGAAATTAATGCTCTTTGGAGAAGGCAGTTATTATTTTATGTGTGTGGTGGGATTGTTATTTACTGTAGGAATGGCAGCTTTGGTTGGGGTAAAGATTTATATGGAAAATAAATTGTCATATTTCACATTTCGTTGGCCGATTCTTATTATCGCAGGAATAATGCTATCACTTTTAGTGGTTAATGTTCTGGTTACCCATTTTGTTGTTGGTTTTTGCGGTGAAGAAAAGGATTCGCATTGATACGATGTCTAGACACTGTGTTTTGCCTTCACTTTTCTCAAAAAGGCAAAAAATAGAACGTATAGTTTTCATACGCTCTATCTCATATTTCATATTAAATTTTTAAATTCTACAAACTTGATTTTTCTTATGCTCCTGTTCTATTTTACAACCACAGTGTGGACAATATTCTTCACTATTTATAGGTACAATCCTTAATGATTTGCCACAGAATGGACAGTGATTTTTGATTACAATTATGAATAACCTATTATAAGTTATGCCACTTCAATTTTTGCAAATATCATCCAATCTGCAATACATGAAATTAAAATAACTATTCCTAAAAATGCAGGTACTCCTGCAAATTGTTCTAAATAATTTGAATGAATTCAATATTATGCTTTTTTTTCCTTAAATGGCTTCAGAAAGATCACCCATCCAAAGATCAGCAGATTCATTACCAGTGCCACAGGAATATCTCCCCAGTGGATTTGCTGATTCTGAAGTACATCCGCAGAGTACGTTCCTGAAAAAACTACCACCATATTATTATTCAGAAAATGAATAATTATCGGAACCCAGATATTCTGGGTTT
>NZ_RBZR01000059.1:0-1876 GCF_003628495.1 Ruminococcus sp. B05
CCCTGTTTATTGGCTGGTCCTGCCAAAGAAATCAGCGCATCATTACCCGTAACATAATGTTTTACCTGAACTGCATCACCTGCAGCATAAATATCCGGTACAGAGGTTTCCATTCTGTCATTCACTATAATACTTTCCTTGATGCCAAGTTCCATACCGGCTTCTTTTGCTAATACTGTGTCTGGTGTGACTCCGATTGCCAGAACTACCATATCAGCCTGAATGGATGGATTATCTTTCAACAGGACCTCCACTCCATTGTCTTTTTCTTTAAATCCTTCTACTGCATAGTCCAATACCAGTTTTATTCCATGTTTTCTCATTTCATTATGGATCATGGATGCCATATCTGGATCAAAAGGATTCATCAGCTGCTTAGGCCGCTGGACAATTGTAACATCCATGCCAAGCTCCCTCAAATTTTCTGCCAGTTCCAGACCAATAAAGCCACCACCTGCCAATACAGCCGATTTTGGATGGTTCTTATTTATATATTCCTTTATCCGAAAAGTATCTTCTACTGTACGAAGTGTAAAAAGTTTATCAATGCCTACTCCAGGAAGTCTCGGCTGTGTTGGTTTTGCACCTGGAGAAAGGATAAGTTTATCGTAATTTTCTTCAAATATTTCACCTTTTTCTAAATTCTTCACTGAAACAGTTTTACGTTCCGGATGTATAGAGATAACTTCATGATGAATTTTCATATTAATACGGAAGCGTTTTAAAAAACTCTCGGGTGTCTGTAGCGTAAGTTCTTCCGGATCTGTGATCACATCTCCAATATAATATGGAAGTCCACAATTCGCATAGGATATATATCCAGATTTTTCAAATACCGTTATTTCTGCATATTCATCCAGTCTGCGTATTCTTGCTGCAGCTGTAGCTCCTCCGGCTACACCTCCTACAATTATTACCTTCATCTTATTTTTCCACCTTTCCTGAGTAAGCTGCAATGCCACCGATATTATTTACTTTAGAATATCCCATTCGTTGCAGTATCCCAGTTGCCTGGCGGCTTCGTGAACCGGAATAACAGTATACAAACAGTGGGATATCCTTATTCTTCGCTACAGAAGCAATATTGTCAAGTTGCTGCAACGGCACATTTTTACTTTCTGGTATATGTCCTTCCTGATATTCTTGCGGTGTACGTACATCCAGCAGAACTGCATCATCAGTCCTTTTATATTCTTCTATGCCTTGATTAATATTTGACTGTTTAAAGAGATTAAAAAAAACATTAGCACACCTCCCTAAAGCATTTCTAAAATCGCATTCTTAGGTCTCGCCCCTGAAACCTGCTGTACAATCTTCCAAATCTAAAAGAATGGGTTTATCGGAATTCAGTACTTCGTTCTGAAAATTATTTTTATTGATATTAATAGCAGACATTTTACAGTTCTCCTTATCTTTTTCTTTTTGTAGATTTATTATAGTCTTAATTTCATTTATTTTCCGTGATTACATCACCATACCACATTGCCTTAACTTCTTGCCATACCATCTACACTTAGTATAACACCTGTAATATAACTCGCTTCATCTGAAGCAAGAAACACAAATGCATTGGCAATATCTTCTGGCTGTCCAAGACGACGCAATGGAATTCTTTCAATCATAGGTTCGATAACTTCCTTTGGCACGGCCCTCATCATATCAGTTTCTGTAATCCCAGGTGCAACAGCATTAACACGAATACCTTTAGGTCCTAGTTCTCTTGCTAATGATACAGTCAATCCGTTTACTGCAAACTTCGATGCCGGATAAGCAAACCCACTTGGCTGTCCCGAAATACTCACCATGGAAGAAGTTGAGAGAATGACCCCCTTGCCTCTTGCCACCATACATTCTGCTGCTACACGAGTAGTATTAA
>NZ_RBZR01000060.1:0-1775 GCF_003628495.1 Ruminococcus sp. B05
TGGTATGATTCCCCTTAAGTAGACAAGGTAAATAACCAAAATCTACTTAAGGGGGTTTTTTATGTCTAAATATTCAAAAGAAATAATTATAAAAGTATGTGAAGAATACTTATATGGAAACCTTTCAGAAATGGAATTATGTGATAAATATGGCATTCATTTCAAAAATGGCAATTCTATTATCACTGATTGGATTCCAAGATATCTTCAGGATGGAGTTGATGCATTTCTTCCTTCTAGTGGTAACAGAAATTATTTATCATCTGATAAGATTTCGGCGGTTGAAGATTATATTGCTGGAAAAGGTAGTTTAAGAACGATTGCTACTCGATACGGAATTCCTTCAAAAGAAACACTTAGACGATGGGTTTTATTGTATAATGCTAATAGAAAACTTCGGGATTATAATCCTAAACGGGAGGTTTATATGGCAGAATCAAGAAAAAAAACAACCATTGAAGAACGTAAGAAAATCGTGGATTACTGTATTAATCACAACCACGATTATAAAGGAACAGCAAGTATTTATGGTGTTTCTTATAATCAGGTCTATTCTTGGGTAAGAAAGTATATTACACAAGGTGAAGAAGGATTAACTGATAGGCGAGGACAACATAAAACAGATGAAGAAGTAGATGAATTAGAACGCCTTCGTAGAGAAAATGCTCGCCTAAAAAGACAATTACAAGAAAAGGATATGTTGGCTGAATTATTAAAAAAAGTACAGGATTTCGAAAGGATGTGAGGCTTGGAAAACTCCGCTATGATTCAAAATTTATGGCAATAAAGTTTTTTTATGAAACAAAGAACTGGAGTATTAATTGGATGTGTAAGCAACTTGAAATATCAAGATCTGCCTACTATAAATGGTTGCATCGCGAGATTCCTGAACAAGAAGCAGAAAATATGAAATTGGCAGAACTTATAAAGGAGTATGACGAACGCTTTAATCATATCTTAGGATATAGAAGAATGACTTCATGGATTAACCATTTCAACCATACAAGCTATAATCCTAAACGAGTACATAGAATCATGAAAAAGTTAGGAATTCATTCTGCAATTAGAAGGAAAAAGAAGAACTATACTCCCTCGACACCAGAATCTGTTTCAGAAAATAAGTTAGGCAGAGATTTTTATGCGGATGCTCCTAATAAAAAGTGGACTACGGATGTGACTGAATTTAAAGTTCCAGGTACAAACAAAAAATTGTATTTGAGCGCAATACTTGATTTATATGACAGATATCCGGTTGCATATGTAATTGGCATACGAAATGACAGTAGGCTTGTGTTTAAAACCTTTGATAAAGCACTGGCTGCCAATCCTGAAGCAAGACCACTCTTTCATAGCGATAGAGGATTCCAATACACTAGTAAAATGTTTCAAAAAAAGCTCAACGAACATGAAATAGAACATTCTATGTCACGTGTTGGGCATTGTATAGATAATGGTCCAACGGAAGGGTTTTGGGGGATTATAAAAACGGAAATGTATCAAATGTACGAGATAACAGATGAGACATCATTAAGATTTGCAATATCAGATTACATTAAATTTTATAGTGAGAAACGACCTCAGGATAGGTATCATTGTAAAACCCCACTAGAAATAAGAACGGAAGCCCTTTCCACCGGACAACCAGTTGAATATTTAATTCCACGTAACAAACGAATTGAGAAATATAAAGAAAAATGGTGTGCATAGAAAAACGACCGCGCATTTCGTACGATCGTTCATCAGCACTTTATTTTAGTTATTTAACTTGTCTACTT
>NZ_RBZR01000061.1:0-1328 GCF_003628495.1 Ruminococcus sp. B05
TGGACATAGATTGGCGCAAATCATAATCTTCCAAAAGCTGTCGGAATGCAACACTTGTATAATGACATCCCTGATCTGAATGGATCCAAACTGTTGCGTCCATTTCATATGAATGTTTTTCCATAAGAGAATTTATCGTATCAAGGACAAAATCAACCTCAAGAGACTCGCTTAATTGGTAAGCCAGGATTTGTTTAGTATATGCATCTTTTATAACAGATAAATATACATGTTTTTGATGAAGCCGTAGATATGTGATGTCAGTTAACAAAACCTTTCGTGGTCCGTGGGTGCGAAATTGCCTATTAACATAATTCGGAGCAATTGTATTTGTTTGTAATGCTTTTGCCATTCTTCGATGCGGATTTGCTCTTCGCACCGGACAAAACAGATGAAATTTTCGCATTAATCGTTGCACTTTTTTCCTGTTCATTTTGATTCCCATACGCCTCAGTCGCATGCAAACCCCTCTTGAACCTTTCGTGTAACCCCTGAAATTATAAGCTTTTTGGATTAATAGAAAGTCAGCATAATCTGCTGCTTCACGCGCAATTCTTTTATCTGCAGCGGCAATCCAGCGATAGTATCCAGACCTTGAAACCCCGACCAACTCACATAATTCTAATACATTTAAGGCTGATTTGTTTTTAGTTTCCGCAAGGATTAATTCAAAGATAGCGTTAGTTTGCGCACGGTTTTTTGTCACTTTAGCGTTGGATTCGTCATTATATTTGAAGTTTTTTTTAGAAACTCAACTTGCTTTTCCAAATGAACGATTCGCTCTTGTAATTCCTTGATGCTGGCTTCTGTTTTTTGCATAGAAAGATTTTTGCTTTCAAATGCAGCAATCTGTTCCGCTGTTGAAAGACCACGCGGGGCACGAAGTCCTCGCTCAGAATCTGCTTCTTCAAGAATACGTCTACGCAAACTGCTTTTGCATCCTTTGGTAAACCAAGACGGGTCATATCCAGCTGCTTTTAAAATCTGTGGAGCTTTCTTTCTATGATTACGAATCTGATCAACAAAGAATTCTTTGAATTCAAGTGTGAAAGTAATCTGATATGCATTTACAGAATGCGTATATGGATTCATTTCCATAGCGTGAATTTGTTCTTTTGTATAAATTTCTTTTCTTCCCATAGTGTGTCCACCTTTCTGTTTTTAATATATCACAATAGCAATGGTAGCTGAAGCTTTGTCCACAAGTTGGAATTAAGACAATGAGAGAAAGTAGTACCAGCTTAATTCGTGTCTACAACTTGGAAAGCTATCTTAAAAAGTGACCTAATTGTCTGTTTGGTGTGTCCACACTATGGGGTCCATTATAT
>NZ_RBZR01000062.1:0-811 GCF_003628495.1 Ruminococcus sp. B05
GGTGGTTATGAGCTGGTAGCTGGTCATCGGCGAAAACGAGCATGTGAACTTGCTGGACTAGAGAAAATGCCGGTTATCATCAAAGATCTTACAGATGATGAAGCGACGGTGATTATGGTAGATTCCAACATTCAACGAGAAGAGCTGCTGATCAGCGAAAAGGCATTTGCTTATAAAATGAAATATGAGGCGTTAAAGCGTCAGGGAAAACGATCTGATTTAACTTCTTGCCAAGTTGGCAAGAAGTTGGCGGCAGAAGAAGTCAGTCAGAATACAGGAGATAGTTCCAGACAGATTCTTCGATATATTCATCTGACAGAGTTAGTAGCAGAGCTATTAGAATTGGCAGACGAGAAGAAGCTTCCCTTTAACACAGCTGTTGAACTTTCTTATTTGAGAACTGAAGAGCAGCAGATATTATTTCAGTATATGAGTAATCACAATATGGTACCTTCCATGAAGCAGGCAAAGGAATTGAAGCAGATTTCAAAAGAGCGGATGTTGACGTATTCAGAAATTGACCAGATTTGCATGAATGAAAGTACTGAAAAAGTTCAGGTGCAGATTCCGGCGAAGAAATTGAAACAATATTTTCCAGATACATATACAAAGACTCAGATGGAAGAAATTATATTTATGCTTCTGGCATCGTGGGCAGAAAGAGAGGGTAAAGAATGAGCAATGAAGATATGGCAAGGAGAATACAAGTCTATCTGAAAAAGATAGAAAAGATACGTGTTAAACGGATAAAAAGAGAGAAGTTTAAACATTTGTTGAAAACATTAGGATTATCAGCAGGAAGGAAGTGAAA
>NZ_RBZR01000063.1:0-441 GCF_003628495.1 Ruminococcus sp. B05
GTAGAATACAAGTCTATCTGAAAAAGATAGAAAAGATACGTGTTAAACGGATAAAAAAAGAGAAGTTTAAACATTTGTTGAAAACATTAGGATTATCAGCAGGAAGGAAGTGAAAGTATGGCTTTAAAAATTGTACGAAGATATGATGCGAACGGAAGGGAGCTTACGGAGAAAGATCTGGAAACCTTTCGATTGGATTCTCCTGTGGTTAGAGAAATATTGGCAAACCTTAATCGGGAGGTGGCGGAAGGAATCAGACAGAGGGAGAAAAAAGATGACGATTGAAGATGTAATTAAAAAATCGATTCTGCCACTGGCATTTATGGTATTCTGGTTTTGGATGACAAAAACAATTATGAAGGTCAGTGGACAGACGGATTGGTTCTGGTGGGTATTTATTGCTGGACTTCCATTTGGAATACATAAAATGCGGTTGATTCT
>NZ_RBZR01000006.1:0-145805 GCF_003628495.1 Ruminococcus sp. B05
TAAATCGGATGACGCTAAAGTGACGCTTTTCACGCCTTTGATACTTTTCTTTACCGGCTTGCTAAAGCCGGATTCCCAAAATGTCCGCGCACTGCCTTTGGATGAAAAGCGGCGCTTCTGGACGCGCTATAGATTTTGAACATTCTGCCATACACTGTCAGAATCATCACAAATGACAATACAGTGATCAGCAAACTGCCAAGCAGTGTGACAATCCACAACGGAATGGATTCCAGCATTCCCACGCTCTCAATCTTATCTACAATCTCCGTTGGCAGTTCCGTCACGCTTCCTGCCATACTGGAGCCGCTCATTACGGTTGTCACGATTCCCTGCACGATGGAAAATAGTGCCTGCATAAGTTCCATTCCGTATGTGATTGCTCCCTGAGCAAGAGCAAACCGGATAAATGCTTTTAGCACATGTTCCGGCTTTTTCAGATCTGTAAAACTGCCACACGTTTTTATGATTCCGGCTGCAAAAAATAACACCAGTAATCCATAGGCAATGGCTGTCAGTGTATCATTGATATTGGTCATAATCCGCCAGATGCCGCCACCCTTAAAAGTTGCCGGATTTTCAGTCAGCAGAGTCCACAGTTCTGCCATCTTTTCACTCCATGTGGATAGTGCTGAGTTTAGATTCTGTACAATCCAGTTATCACTCAAAAACTCTCACCTCCTTAAACATATTTTTGTAGCCATGAGCAAAACTCCACACATTCAGTATTTATGCGGGTTTGCGAGGCATGGCAACCTCTTTTATCACTCCAAATTTATAGTAACAATCAACTCCAAATGGTATAATTAAGTTGTCAAAATCAATTCACCGAAAGGAGCTGATTGTTATCTATCGTCAAGAAATTTTGAAAGACATCCGTCTTTTCACTTCACAACCAGTTGCAAAGTTTTATGATTCTCTTTTTCTGAATCTTGATTTATCCTTTGTTCCGGAATTCCCCAAAACAGGAAGAAAAGGGTTTTCAAACCACGCTATGATTTGTTCCTTTATTGTCATGAAATGCGAAGGTTTCTCCATGATTTCCGATCTTGTCGATTATCTTCACAATAATCTTCTGATTGCGCATTTTTGTGGCTTTGATATTTCTCGTCCACTTCCTTCTTATTGGACTTTTGATCGCTTCTTGAAAAATTTTGATAACAAAGTTCTCTCTAAAATCATGAAAACTCAGGTGCTATTCCTTTCTAAAGAAGGTATTGTAGACACTTCTTTTATTGGCTTAGATTCAACTCCTGTCTCTGCAAATACTTCACAGAATAATCCGAAATCTTTTCTCTCAAATAAGTTTAAGCCCGGAAATCAACCAAGGGCGGATTCAGATTGTAGACTCGGCGTCCACACTGCATCCAATCAAACGAATGAGAAAAAATATGAATTTTATTGGGGCTATAAAAACCATGTCCTTGTAGACTGTATTTCAGGTCTTCCTATTTATGAAATGACCACAACCGCGGAAGTTCATGATGCTACCGTCGCTTTAGATATCCTTGCTGCTACCCATTCCTTTCAACCAATAACGGACTGCATATTCCTTGCCGACAAAGGTTACGATGTCAAAAATATCTACAATCAGGTTAAGGAACTTTACAATGGAGAATGTATCATTCCATTAAACAAACGTAATACCAAAAATCCGAAACTTCTTCCTCAAGGGAATCCCATTTGCGAAGCAGGGCTTGCCATGTGGAAGGATGGTAAGTTTTCCGATTGTGGTCGTACCCGTCAAAAGTTTTGTTGTCCTCTAAAATCAAGTAAAGATACCCTTTGCCCATGCCACCACAAAAATTTCTATAATGGTAAAAAGCATCGTGGCTGTACGAGATATCTCACCATTCCTGATGATTTAAGACTTTCCATTGATAGGGACAGCAAATATTTTAAAAGTAATTATTCACTCCGCACAGAATGTGAACGCTATAATTCGCGTTTTAAAAATACTGGTCAAGAGCGGATGTGGGTAAGAAATAAAGCATCTGTTACAAACTTAAACACACTTGCCCATATCAGTTTACTAGCAGTTGCCGTTGCCGCAATCACTAGCCATTCTGGTCAGTCTTATCGCAAACTAAAAACAATAAAACGAATTGCTTGATTAAAAAATTCTCATAGTCTTATGATTTCGTAAGTTTTGGACTTACGTTAGCTTTGCTATGCCATAAAATCGCAACCTCAAACTTTATGGGAGCTAACTGCCAAGTTCTACTTTTGGATCAATATGTTTTGCTCATCTCTAATATTTTTGAATACAGGAGTACCTTCCGGCACTCCTGCTGTTTCCTGATATATTTTTTCAAAGAGGCTTACGCCATAATCAAATCGAGGATTTCTTTGGCGAACGTAATAATTACCCCTCCGGCCAGTGTCAGAAATCCATTTGCCCTCTGGCTTGGATCATGGCTTTTTAAAGACAGACCAACCTGCACAACACCAAATCCAAGCAAAATCAAACCGATCGCACGAATCAGAGAAAAAATAAAGGTAGACAGGTTATTGATAACGGACAACGGATCTCCGGCTGCGAATGCGGTCGTTGCTCCAACCGTTACGGTCAGTACCAGTGCCATATAAAGGCTCATCCACTTTTTCTGTTTTCTCCCCATCGGCATCGGGGTTATCATTTTTTCAGTTGTATTCTTTTTTGTTCTATTTTTTTCTCCTGTGAGAAGTTTCTTCAATACACATCACTCCAATCCATCAAAAAACTGCTATTCACCAAGGATGTCCTCGGTAGACAGCAGTTCGTAATCGTCTAATCTGTTAATGTCAATCTTTAGGTCGTCGTGAGCCAGTGGTGTTTTCGCATAATCATAAGGCGATGCACCACCGTCCTCTGTGTATCTGAAATTCACATGCTTTTTTAAATCATATTTATCGTCCATGATCGGACGCTCCCCACGAATAAACAAAATCGCTTTGCGGTTATCTAAAAGCCGTATTTCATCCGGTGTTAAAAGTTCCCTTCCTGTCTGCTGATAATTCACCGAATAGCTGCCGCTACGCCCTTTTGTCTGTCCGTAGGTATTGGTATCCAATGTCTCTTTTCCCAATAATTCCGAGACATACTTATGTCCTTCTTTTTCATTTCCACCCAGATATAAAAATTCATCGCAGTTGCCGATCAGACTCTCATACGAGTCTTTAAATAAGGCTTTCATCTGTGCAATGTTCTGGATGATGATACTGCAGGAAATCCCTCTGGAACGCATGGTTGCCAGAATCTTGTCAAAATCATCCGGCAAGGCTACGTTTGGCCATTCATCCATAATGCAGTGTACCGGAATCGGAAGCCTTCCTCCGTACTTCCGATCTGCCACATAATACAGTGTCTGAAACAGATTACTGTAAATCATGCCGACCAGATAATTCATGCTGGTGTCTGCATCCGGAATACAGCAAAACAGTGCTACTTTTTTCTCCCCAATACTGTATAAGTCCAGTTCGTCCGTACAGGTCAGGTTGGCGATTTGTTTCAGATTGAACGCTGCCAGACGGACACCAACCGATATCAAAATAGACTTTGCGGTCTTTCCGGCCGCCTGCTTATAAATGGCATACTGCTTGACCGCAATACTCTCTGGGTCCCGCATTTCCAGTCTTTCAAACAAAATGTCCAATGGTGACTGGTAATCCTCATCATCTTCTTTGACCTGTGCGCTTCCAAGCATTTCCATAATCATCGGGAAGTTCTGTTCTTCCGGTGGAGCTTCATGCAGTAAATACAGCATAAGTGCCTGTAAAAGTGCAGTCTCTGACTTTTCCCAGAACGGGTCCGAGCTTTGTGCACCTTTCGGTGTCGTGTTGCGGATCAGGTTGTTAATTAGTTTCAGCACATCCTTGTCATCCCGGACATACGCAAACGGATTATAACACCAGGAAGTCTCCGGATTGATCAAATCAAAAACCCGGACTTCATATCCATTCCGTTCCAGAACACCTCCTGTTTTGCGCAGAAGTTCCGCTTTCGGATCTGTGATCACCATCGAGCAGTTGCACTGCATGATGTTCGGAATCGCATAGGTCCGGCTCTTTCCTGCCCCGGAACCTCCGACTACCAGCACATTTAAATTTCGTTTATGCTTATATCCATCCAGTCCCATGCGGAAATGCTGTGTCAGAAGCAGATTATTCGTGTACTGCTTTTCGCAGTAACGTCTGCAGATTTCGGACACGTTGCCCCATTTTGCGGAACCATGTTCCACGCCTCTTCTATAATTTCTTTTTTGGGATTCATAAATACCAATGCCTAAGAAATAGGCTGCTGTGAATATCAGAATACATTTGAACGTATACGGTGTATACGTGATAAAAAACGGCTGTTCGAGTTTTTCGCTCAGCGTTTCTAAGATTTGAATAAAATTCTTATCCGGTGTAATGGCACAAGCGGTAATCGCTGCCGCCCACCAGACAAATGGCAGAAAGACAAGATACAGAACCCAGTCCTGCTTTTTTGTACTTATCTCTGCAAGTCAGATTCTCTTTTCTTGCGTGGCTTTTCTTCTGGATGTCCCTGTCCTTCTTTCTTATGAAAGGAATCCACTCCCGGTATCAGTGAGAGACTTCTGCCGTTGTCCCACTTAACACCAAGCTGGCCTGCATCATCCACATACTGCACAGTTCCTTCCAGTCCCTGCGGCATACCCGCTTCTCCATCCATCGAATTCAGACAGATTCTTGTTCCTGCCGGATACTGTTCTCTAAGTCTTGCCACTTTTTCTCTTGAATAAATGACCAATCAACCACTCCTTTCTCTACCAGAACATGTGTCTGCTAGTATTCGGTTTTGCAACCTGAATAATAACTTTATCTATTCCATCACTGTATCTTCCGGCTGCAAGATATTTACTTCTGAGTCTGTTCAGTGCCTTACGGATCTGCCTTTGTTCCCCGGCTGTAATCTGCAGTCGTTTCTGAGCGAGGTCGTATTCACTTACTTTTTTCAGAAGAGCTTTCGTTTCTTCCAAACATTCATCCTGCTCACTCTGCGCCTGTAGCTCATCATTCAGTGCCACCACGAACATATTTTTCATAATGTTATCCATCTTCAAATAGTATTTTGTCATCTGGCTGACCTCCTTTTTTGTTACACCAACCATATCACAAGACCTCCGTAATAGCTACTCCAACCGTCCAACTTTTTCACTTTTATCGTTCCGGCTGGTTCTTTGCTTTTTTCTCTTTTCCAGATGCTTTTTCATCCTTGGTTTCCGGTGTTTTTACAGGGTCTCCGATTGCGAACTCATCGGTTACATACTCCTGTTCCTTTGCACCAAAATTCCGTTCGATATGGTTTCGGATACTATAGGAAGCCTGACGGACATCATTTAAAAAGTCTCTCAGTTCCTGTGGATCTTTCTTTCCACATTCATTTCTCTGTGCAATATACTCCAGATTGAATCCGGTAACATCCACACCATAACGTTTCGCAATCACATAGGCTGCACAATAAGCCTGTGCACTGACTTTCTGTCGGCTGTAGGTTCCGGTATGCTGGTCCAGTGCTGCACACGCCAGTTCTCTGTTCAGTGCATGGAATGTCGTTACTTCACTCATTCCGTTGCGGATATAAATGGTACGGTATCTCGGATTGTACTGGGCCTGCACTTTGTCTGGCAGATCATCCTCAATCTGCACACGTACCGACTGGTCTTTTAAGACAGTTCCTATCAGTTCTGTCAGACTTCGCTGAGGGCGTTCTTCCAATGGCTTTCCAGACATCTGACTGATGTCAAATCCTTTTCCAATCGTATACCCTCTCCGCATTTCTCCGTCTTTTTCGTATTCAGTGGAAATCATATAAGTAATGCCATGTTCCCCGACTTTGACCGAACGGTGTTCTTCTCTCCAGCGTTCATAAGACCTTACCACCTTAAAATCTGGATGCTGTCCGTAAATCAAAAGCAGATTCGGTGTTCTCTGGGTATTACACTCTGCCATAAAGTCCAGAAAGCCTTTCAGTTTTTCTCCATCCTGAAAAACTCCCTGTGCCTGTGAATCTACTTCAGCCCATACCTCTTCTCTTTCCTGCTGTTTTTTGGCTGCATATTCTTCTTTCGTCAATTTCTGTTCAGGAACCTGCTGTTCTTCCGTTCCCCCTGAAATCATATCTGTTAAATCCATATACATTACCTGCCTTTCGTTTTCATATTCTTACGTTTCTTCCGGCTCTCTCTGGCATTTTTCCGTCTGTCCGGCCTCTTACGTTTCTCTTCCTGTTCCTTGCGGATATCTCCGAGTTCTTTCCGCACAGATGGTTTTTCATTCTTTTCTTTCCAGCTAATTTCCCGATCGGAAGAAGTATTTCTGTTGCGCGAGAAAGGTTCGGATGGATTCTTTTCTTCCCCCTCCTGCGCCTGTGTAAAATTTCCTTCCGGGAAAGCCTCATCCCCGATCTGGAACATTTCTTCCGCATCGTCCAGTTCAAATTCTATCTTGCCTTCCGGCAGGACAACAGTCTCTGTCCGTACATTCTCCCCGGATGCTTGTTCCATCTGGTTCTCTGCCTTTTCCGGTGCATTCTCTTTTTCCACTGCTTCTGTAACCATAGAGCCTGATTCTGCTTTTACAAAATCCAGATTCATCCGGTCTAATACCCGGTTCATCTTTGCTGCATCATCTGCAAATACCATGACTTCTGTCTGGTCCGGATTCACCTTATCTTTGATAACTACATATAAGATACCTCTCGCCTTGGCTTCTTTTGCAAATTCTTTTAAACGGTCACCCGGAACGGTAAAAAATTTCATCGGGCGCTGTTCCTTTAACATTCTGGTAAGCCTTGTTTTCCCTCTTGTCTTTTTCTGATCCTTTAATGCGGCCGCAATAAAGATTGCCACATGCTTTGCCACATTTCCGGTAATCTTCAAAGAGTATTCCATTCCTTCCAGACTGTACCGCACCACCTGATCCGCCGGTTCTGCTCCATAATTCATACTTATCTCACCTCCTGACTCTTCTGTATTCTTTCTTTATCTTCCACACGTTTTTCATTCTGGCTCTGTTCTTCTGCTTCCTGAAGTCTCGCTTCGATTTCCAAGGAATGCTTTTCAATCTGAACGGTCATACGGACTTCCTTACGGAGTCGCTTCAGTTCCTCATTGATTTCGGACAATCGTTCTTCCCCTGTCTTGCTGCCCCCATTCCGGTACAATCCTCTGCGTTCTTTCATAAGTTCCGCAATCTGCTTTTGCAATGGTTCTCGGTATGCGGCAAGCTGCTCTCTGGTTGTGATGTCATGTTTCATTAGAAATTCAATCTGTTCAATCCTGCGGTCCAGTTTCCGGATATCCTCTCTGACCACGTATGGACTCCGTTTCGGTCTTTTTGGCAGTACCCCCATCTGATATAAATAGGAATAATACAGTGCCTGAATCCCGGTCAGTTTCTTCTTTGGATAAATCTGTACTGCCTTTTGATAGACTCGTTTCACCTTTGGCTGTAGTATCTGCCCACGTATTTCCTCTTCGGAATAGTTTTTTCCAAGAGAACGCAGACGGATATACCGTTCCATCCCCGGAGCTTTTAAAGAGATGTATTTCCTGTTCAGTTTCCATGTATATCCCCGCTTTTCCATCTCTTTTAGGAATTGTGACCAGGAGTAGCTTTCCTGTACAGATTCCCTGATATCCAAACGGATTGCCATTCTCCATGTCGGCTTTCCTTCCTGTTCTGCTTTCCACTGTACATAAGGGATTGATTTTTTCTGATTGGATTCAATGATAGACAGACCATATTTTCTGCACAGGTCATCGGAAATCTTACGGATCTCCGTATAATAACTCTTAGCATTACTATGGTACTTATGTCCGTCCACCATGCTTACAGAATTCCAGACAATATGATTATGATAGTGTCTGGTATTAAGATGTGTTGTTATGACTACTTCAAACTGTCCTTTTAAGAGCCGGTCTGCCAGTTCCTGCCCGATGAGATGTGCCAGTTCCGGTGTCACCTCACCTTCTGCAAAACTCTGTACCAGATGGTATCCTTCCACACCGCCCATCTTATGGAATCTCTTTTTCGTTGTCAGCATATCTTCATACGCATTTTCATTGGTGCATCCGATGGTATCTTCGAAGACCGCTTGTTCCGTCTTTGTCCGGTTCATGGCATAATCAATGGCAGCCTCCAGAGAGTCTGCTTTCTGTGTGGTTTTTTCTTTGTCTTTCACATATTCGATGGAACGGTCCAGGCGGTGGACGGGGATAACACTTGTATAAGCCATCTGTCATTACCACTCTTCCTTTACCAGATGCCATGTCTCTTTGGTAAGCCGGAGCATTTCCTGTACACTCTGCTCACTTGCCATTCCCGAAGCATTCGCAACATGGGCAAGCTGGTTCGCATTATTGCACAGACCCGCTATCTTCCTAAGCAGTTCCGGGTGATGTTCACAAGGTTTTGCGTGTACCTGTGCTCCTAAGATCAGCGAACGCATAAACTCTTCCCGACTCAGTCCGCTTTTTTCCACCTGTTCCTCCAATTCCCTGAGTTCCCTTGCATTTAACCGCACCGGGATCACATGGTTTCGTTTTCGCATTGCATCACCGTCCCTTCTCTTTTCTCTTTCATCATATCGCCAAGCTCCTCATCGGATTTTTTCGCTGCAACCATGCAACAGGTCACTATCACTCCTATAAATCCTCCGCTCATCAATGCGATTACAATCATTACTCCATTTCTTAACATGACTTGATCCTTCCTTTCCATTTCCGTCTGTGTCCGGGGGATTGGGGTTCTCCCCAAAGTGCGTTTGGATATCCAAACGCTATGCTTGCAAAACGAGTACCACCAGTTTCTGTAGTACCGGATTAACTCGATTCCGATTTATTTTGATTCTTTTATCTGTACCAGTCCATCAAGTGTCGTACAAATGATATGGAGTCTGTCTGCCATACTGATTTCGGTATTCATTGTTCCTGTCACTTCTTTCCCACATACGACTACCATCCGGCATCTCCGCAAAAGGATATGGGACATTCTTCCATATCCCTGCATATCTTCTGCATCGGATTCTTCCAAAAATGGTGAGAATACAAATCTCGGACAGATTGGTACATACCCAAGTTCATAGATTTTTCTGCAATATTTCTGCACTTTTACCCGACTTTCTTCTGCTGAACAGCACACATAAGCCAGCGCCTGTTCCATACGCTCCATCTCCTTCCTGCATCCAGTTGGATGCCAAGTATTTTCTCTATAAAAAACAAGATGTCCAATTGGACATCCCGGCTACTTTTCATCCTCTTTCTGCTCTGCTTCTAATGCAATTCTCACTCTGTCACTTCCCAGTTTGTAGTAGGCATCTGTTACCTCAATTCCTACTGCACGATAGCCTGTCATAACCGCTGCAAGGACAGTCGTTCCTGCTCCGGCAAACGGGTCCAGGATCAGACCTCCCGGTTCGCAAATCTGGATGACATCTTTCATAAGCTGCAACGGCTTCTCTGTCACATGAATCCGGTTCTGCGGATTTCCATATCGGAAGACTCCCGGCAGACAAGATACCGGACGGTTGATTGGCATCGGTCCATTACTGCCCCACACAATGTATTCAGCCTGCTGGCGGAAACGGCCTTTCTGTGGACGGGAGTTTCCCTTATCCCACACCGCTGTTCCTCGCCAAATCCATCCTGCCCACTGCAATGCATCGGTAATTGATGGATACTGACGCCAGTCAATGAACAGACAGATCGGAGCTCCTTTCTTGCAGGCTTTCCGCACATCGTAAAGCCACTCAGCCATCCAGTGTGTCCATGATCTCTGATCTTTATTGTCCCCATCAAAATCCGGAAGTGCATTTGCAGCACTCATACTGCTGTATTTCTGGTTTGTAGTACGATTTCTTTCATTCTGCTTTGTTCCACCGGACGCATACGGTGGATCGGTAATGACTGCATCAAAGATTCCCGGCTGGAATGCTTTGACCAGTTTTAATGTATCTCCATGTAATATTTTCCAGTTTTCCCCTTCAGCATATTCCTCTGGGTATGTTCCCTCTTTCATAAGTTCTTCCAAACTCAGGCCATTTGTCATAGGCATCATCCTTTCTTTTCTCAGCGTTCCGGCTGATTTTTCTTCTTTGTTTGTCTTTTCTGGTAGGACTGTGGCGGTTTCAGTTTCTCAGGAACAGAAAAAGCACTCCACTTTCCATTTTCATATAAGAACATATCTTTTGTGTGGTTATTAAATATATCCCAAGGGAAAATATCCCCTTTGATATAGATATTTCCTCTTACTTCTCCATACACATGGCTTTCTCCACCGATAACAGGTGCATTTACTCCTACCGTATCAATAAATGCTTTTCCACTGATTACCGCATTTTCCTTTATCTCACCGCCACAGATATAACAGTCTCTCTTCGCAACTGCTCTGTCATAAAAAGTAGTATCTCCGGTAACAACAGCATAACCTCTGACCAGACTGCCATCATAAAGTGCAGCCTCTTCCTTTACCTCACCGTTTTCACAACAGATTGCATCATCATAAATCCAGCAAGTCCCTTCCTGTGACAGATTGTTTTCATTCTCTATAAAACCGCCCAGTGTTCCTTTTGGTACTTTCTCATTCACATCTGACACCGCCTGTATTCGATGGAGCCATGGATATTTCGGATGTTCAATCTCTGTAATCTTATACTTACTCACGTTCTCTCCTTTCACCGTTCCGGCTGCTGTTTCTTCTTTGCCTTCCTATTTTCTTTTGGTGGTGGACTCAACTCAGTTTCCACATATTCGCTGATAATCAAAAGTGCTTTGTAATAGTCCCCACTTTCCAATACCCTTTTACACATTTCTTTTGCTTCTGCTGTCTGTTTATTCTTTTTCAAAAGAGTTGAGGCATCGCCCATAATGGAAAAAATATTCCCATCATGTCCAAGGAACTGTAACTTGGGACGTTGTTTCTCAGGCTTTGTCGGAATCTGCTCTGTTTTCTTTTCATACATTTTCGGCTGTTCCATATCCGGATGCCAAAAATGCACATTCAGCGTTCCTCCATCTACCTTTATATCCCTCTGCTCAAATCCTTCACCCCAACCGTCACTGTACTGTCCTGTAATGTATTCGGTGAATTCCTGTAGCTCTTCCTGACTTAAAAATTCATTTAATTCCAGTTTGGTACAGCCGTACAGGATTCCGTCTTTGTTTTCTATCGTAACAACTGCACTTTGTATCTTTCCCTGAATGGACTCACTTCCATCAAAATACTGCATGAGATCATCTTCCCCATAACGTTCCAGTTCTTCTCGGATGACTTCTTCATAATCGGCAAGTTCTGTTCCATCTAACGGCATTCCATATTCATCACTCTCCGACCAATCTTCTTCCCATTCGGATTCTTCTGAATAAAGATTTCCAGTCAGCTCCGTCAACAGATGTACGTGCATCGTTCCTTTTTCTTCCATTCTCTATCACCTTCTTTCCAATGGTCTGTCCCTGCATTTATTTGCCTGCTTTTTTTCTTTCGCAAGGTCTGCATAATCTTCCCCTTCTTTTTCCGGCAGATTGCAGATAATCTGATACGTTCCCTCGTAATGTTTTTTCATCTGTTCTTTCGCCCATCTCCCGGCAAAGTCATTATCGGTGCATATTTCAATTTCTTTGATTTCCGGATGGTTCTTCAGAAACTCTTCCAGTGCGTCCGGCGGCTTTTTAAAACGTTCACTCTGTATCAGTGCGTTTTCTTTCGGAGCAGCGATTCCCCCAAGGGAAAGACGATATTTATCCCTCTTTCCTTCTTCCAGTGTCATGTGTGCCAATGCATCAATACACGCTTCATATACGGCAACTCGCTTTGTTTCTCTTTCAGGTGGAATGCAAAAGCTGTACTTTTTTTCACTCCCGGTCTGCTCCATCTTGAATCCCTTCCCGTTTTTTTCATAGATTCCTCGCAGGAATGCATATCTTGCTTTTCTGGATTCATCTTTCCCAACAAAAACTGCGTTATGGTACGGGACACTTTCATAAAGGATTTCATGTGAAATACAATATGTGATCACTTCATCGCTGATTCCTCTGTGGTTTAAATAAGCCCTGATTCGTCTGCAATTACAATATCTCTCCGGCAGTTTAAATAGTGGTTTTTCCTTTTCGGCAGACTGTGTCGGAATAAAAGACGGACTCTCTTCGCACAGCAGTTTTACAGCATCTGTAAATTTCATTCCATCCACTTCAATCAGGAACCGCAGTGCAGACACTCCCCCGATATCTCTGGATTTCCAATGCCATTTACTCGACAATTCATTGATTTTAAAACTGTCATGGTCCGTCAACTGCCATTCATTTCTGGTTCTTGTCTTTTGCAGTCTCTGTGCCTGATGTGTTCGCAAATACTCATACGCAGTCATATTTTTTGCTGCCTGAATCTCTTCTTCTGTTACCCAAGGCATTACAGAATCGTATCCTGAAGAGCCAGTACCTTATCTGTCCGCTCCCAAGGAAACTCCTTTCTTCCAAAATGACCAAAAACTGCCGTCTGCCGGAAAATCGGACGATTCAATCGAAGGGATTCCATGATCTGAACGGGTGTCACTCCAAACACCAGTGGGATTGCTGCCGCCAGACAATCATCTGCACACACTTTTCCTGTACCAAAGGTATCTACCTCAATCATAACCGGTTCTGCTACTCCGATTGCATAAGCCAGAGACACCTGACACTTGCTTGCAAACTCAGCAGCTACTATATTTTTGGCGATATACCTTGCCATATAAGCCGCCGAACGGTCTACTTTCGAACAGTCCTTTCCCGAAAATGCACCGCCGCCATGCGGAATCATACTGCCATAAGTATCCACCATCAGCTTTCTCCCCGTCAGTCCGGTATCTGCATCAAACCCTCCACACACAAATTTTCCTGACGGATTAATCAGAATCTTCGTATCCTCATCCGGCGGCAGTAATCTGAGTGCTGAGCGAAGCACTTTCTCTCTAATCTCGGCATCTAACTTCTTCAGGCTCTTTTCTGCACCATGCTGGCAGGAAACAACAACACTTTCCAGTCTCACTGGTTTTCCATCTTCATATTCTACGGTTACCTGTGCTTTTCCATCAGAAAAGATATCTTTGATATATCCGCTTCTTCTGCAAGCCGAAAGTTCACGTGTGATCCGGTGTGCCAGAACAGTCGGCATTGGCATAAGCTGCGGAGTCTCATCGCACGCATATCCGACCATAACACCCTGATCTCCAGCTCCCCTGCTTCTGTCTCTTATCTTTGCACCAATATTATCCCGAAATTCTTTCGACACACTCACTGCTTTCGCAATATCTGGACTCTGCTGGTGTACAAACGTATCCATTTCTATCCCATCTGTACAATACCCACACTCTTCTAAAACTTTTCGGATCACATCAAACACTGGTGGTTCATATCCGCTGGTGATTTCTCCTGCTACAAACACATTTCCTCTTGTAGCAAGGACTTCACACGCCACTCTCGAAGATGGATCGTAACGCAGACATTCATCTAAGATTGCATCTGCTATCTGATCGCATACTTTGTCTGGGTGTCCTTCTGTTACTGATTCTGCTGTATAAAAACGTCTCATCATTCTTCTCCTTATATACAGACAGGGCAGAAGCTGCTTTATGCACATCTCCTGCCCTGTCAGATTGGTTTATCCTGTAATTTTTATTTTATTTTTCTTCTGTTTCTTTTTTGTTGTCTGTCATTTTTGACTTCTTTCTGCGGTATACAGTCACTCCTGTAGCTGTTCCAGCAGATGCCAGTGCAAGCAGAACAAACGCCCATATTTTCTGGTTATCACCTGTTTTTGGTGCATTTGTTTTTTCTGTTGTTTTCTCCGGTGTTCTGGCATCTTTCATTTCTACTTTCTGGACTTCCATTGTATCTTTCAATGTAAATGTGACATCTTCCGCAATCTCGTAACCATCCGGTGCTGTGATCTCACGCAGAGTAAGTTCTTCATTGACTGGGAGTTTTTCAACGGAATGTGGTTTTCCATCTGTAATCCACTCTTCCAGAACAGTTCCGTCTTTGCGGATAATCTGAAGCTTTGCCCCTTCCAGTTCTTTTCCGGTTGTAAGGTCTGTTTTTGAAATTTCCACTTTGGAATATTCATCTTTCATCTCAACCTTTGTCACACTGCCATCTTCTTTGACTTCAAACATCACATCGCTGGCAGACACATAGCCATCTTCATAAGGAGCCAGTTCCTCATGTAAGGTATAACTTCCTTCCGGCAGTCCGTAAATGACATGTTCTTCCTTACTGCTTACCCATTCTTCCACAACATTTCCGTCTTTATCAATGACCTGCAGTTTGGCTCCTTCCAGCTCATTTCCGGTAGTTGCATCTGTTTTTGTAATGCGTGTTTCTGTCGGCTGATTCTCAACTTCTTTGTTCAGTTCAATCTTTGCAAGATTCTGATTTTCGTAAGTTGCATCTACATTCCATACTTCCTCATTTGGAAGATATCCAGCTTTTCTGACTTCCTCTTTGACATAGTATTTTCCATGTGGAAGATCACTGTCGAAAGTAAGTGTTCCCTTTGCATCCGTTGCTTTCTTTTCCAGCAAGGTATCTTTCTCTACGAGAACCTCTCCCTGATTAGAAAGAATATCTTCTGCAGCATACAGTCCAAAAATAACACCTTCCAGCTTTTCGCCTGTGACAGAATCTTTCTTTTCTACTGATACGAAAACTTTCTGTCTTTCATTTTTATAGGTAACGCCTTCATAAACAACTGCCTGTGTATCATCCTCTGCTGTCAGGGTAAATTCTTTCTGTTCTGTATTTAGGACAAAATTCTCTCCTGCTACAACTTCTTTCAGATAATACGTTCCCAGTGGCAGATTGTTGATAACTGCTGTTCCATTTTCATCTGTAGTCAGTTTGGCTACCAGATCATCTTTCTCATAACGAACAACTGGATTTCCTTCTTCGTCCTTTGCTCCGTCCGGTGAATAGATGGTATCTTTGGCATATACTTCAAATTCAGCACCTTCTACTCCGGTTTCTTCATATTTAAAGCCTTTATAAATACCTGTTTCTTCTTTACCAGATACGGTATTTCTTACTTTAGAAACCAGTGCTTTTACTTTTGCCAGAACAGAATCTCCGGTTACTTCGGTAAGCTGTTCTCCCTTTTTCGTCAGGAGCAGGCTTCCTACCTGTTCGTCATTTTTCTGTTCTACTTCTACAATCGCAGCTCCTGTATCCGGATCAATCTGATGTGCAGTGTTTGAGGATACTGTAATTACAATACCATTCTGTGGATTTTCTTTATATGTTCCTTTTGTAGTCTGCTCTAATGGTGAAATAATCGTTGTTCCATCATACAGGGACTCTTCGCTTCCCTGTCTTACAAATCCTTCCGGTGCTTTTACTTCTTCGATTCGATAGGTAGCGCACTTCAGTTCCTGCGGTGTGATCAGATATCCTTCCTCATTTGTTTTGAATACACTGATCTTTTCTTTCTTCGGATACTGAACAACCTGTTCCACATATTTCTTATTTGTCACATCGTAAATCTTATAAGAGGCTCCGGCCTTTAAAACCGTATTTCCAGTCTGTGCATCCTTCTTTACGATTTTCAACAAAAATTCAAACGGACGGTCATCAAATACTCTCCACTGCATTGGTTCTCTGCTGTCATTTTCCACATTTACAACAAATGGATCAATGGTTTTCAGATTCTCCGGGGTAGTGCTTTCCACTACAACATAACTTCCATACGGCAGTTCCGGGCTGACTGCATATCCTTTGGTATCAGTGATCAGTTCCGGTACTGGTACGGCGGTTCCATTCTCATAAGTAACTGCAACCTGCTCTTTGCTGAAGTCATAATTCTTGAAATCACTTGCTGTATAGCTTTCTCCATTGGACGGTTTCAGTTTCCCATTTTTCACCTGTGTCAGGTCGCTGATCAGATATACCTTAAATCTTGCTCCTGCAACCAGGTCCGTTTCTGTCTGCTCTCCATCTTCACTGATTTTGATTAACTGGAATGCCTGTTTCTTTACCTGCTCTTTTACCGTAAGGTCTCTTGTCACTTCGGCAACATCCTGACCTTCATAAGTTACTGATACCTCATATTTGGTAGTATCCAGTGTATATCCTTCCGGTGGAGTGATTTCTTTTAGATACATTTCTCCAAGGTATAATTCTGAAAATTCCAGTGTTCCGTCATCTCCGATGACTCCCTGTGCAATCAGGCTGTCCTGTTTATACAGAACTCCTGTTGTGCCATCCGGATGCACGATGTCCTCTTTGGCATAAAGACCATACACCGCACCACGAAGAGCACTGTCCCCCTGCGCTTTAAATGCAAGTGTTTCTTTATCGATCTTTGCGATTTTTACTTTTCCGGTGACTCTCTCATCTGTTGCTGTTACATTCAATGTCTTTCCGGCTGCAACATCTACTTTATATACTTCTGTATTCAGTTTATATCCTGTCGGAGCAGTGATCTCTTTTACATACACAGTTTTCAGTGCAGAATCAAAATAATCGCTGACTGCTTTTCCATCTCTTCCGGTTGCTGACATTGTCATCAGCAGGTTTTCACACTTCTTATCAGTATAAATACCATAAACTGCTCCTGACAGTAGATTCTGTGTATTGACATCTTTCTTCATAAGTTCAATGCGTGTCATATTCAGCCACTGTACACTAAAACTTACCGGAGCTGCTGTTTCACTTTCAAATACACCGATATCCTGCTTGGAATTTCCGGTTGTCAGCACCAGTGTTCTCCATGTCTTTCCGACAGAACCATATAAGTTGCCGGAAGCATAACTGCCTGTCAGTAATAAATCCGCAGACAGATAGAATGTATCTCCACCATAAATCTGGATTTTTCCATTTGTAACACTTGTTCCTTTGGAAAGATTATGTGCTGTCACATTTTCCGGTACACTCAATGTCACATAGTTTCTGTGATCTCCAGACAGTGTGATATTTGGTGTTTTCTGGATGTTTCCATCCCGTACTGCATTCAGCTTTGTGCTTGAAAGGCTCAGTTCACCTTTTGGCGGTTCTTCCTGTCCAAACAGATAATTGATATATGCGATAACCCCTGCATTTACAAGGTCATTATAATTACACCCTGTAAATCCGGCTTCTCCTGCATAAGCGTAGCTGGCTGCAATGTGTGTATACACATACTTTTCATCTTCCGTTTTTCCAGACAGATAACTTCCTGTCAGATCTCCTGCCCCGCCATAACCATAATAAAGGACTTTCTGTAGATTTTTATTGCTGTCCAGTACCTGTGCTACATAACTTCCACTCGGTGGGGATGCTTTCTGGGACTGAAGGCAGTATGCAATTTTCCCATTGACTGTAAACAGGCAAGTAAGATAATTTCCAATATAACTTGGATAATAAATAGTTCTCCCCTTTGTCAATGTAACTGTGGAACCGCTGCTTGTAGCTCTTTCAGCCGCAGACAATACCATCACATTTCCCTCTTCGATGTCCTCTTTCAGTTCTTTGACTGCCTGTGCAGATGCATCTTCTTCGGATGTTTCAATTTCTACATCTGTGTAGTTCTGCACAGGCGAATCCGAATCATCTTCAGATTCTGTATCTGACTTCTGTTTCTCTCCACCATTTTCTTCAGAATGTGCCTGACCTTCTGTATCCGTCAGAGTCACTTTCCGGGTGATGGTATAGCTGTCACTCTTATCTTTTGGAACGACCATATAAGTGGCAATATATGTTCCTGCTTTGTCAGAATGATACTCTCCACCATTCTCATCTTTGATACTTACAAGCGTAACATCTTCTTTTTCTGCATCATAATGGATTCCTTCCATACAGGTTTCCACCGCAAATGTTTCATCCGAAACCGCTTTTGTGATATCATCTGCTGTAACCGATGTATCTTTCTGGCTTGTTACCGCCTGTACTTCCGTCTGCTGTTCCGAGCCTGTCTGTTCGACCGCAAACGCATTTACACTGCTCAAGGTACTGATGCCCATCAGGACAGCCAGTCCAAAAGCAGCTATTCTGGTCTTTAATTTTCTAACCTTCATGTGCTTTTCCTTCCTAATTATAAATAGATTTTTTTAATTAAATACCGCAGAAGATGTTTCCTCTGCGGTACGTTTTATCTTGTATATCGATTTTTTTCTTTTTTCACTTCCTGTCTGGTACGCTTCACCGCTTTCATGACAGAATCTGTTGGAATCTGGTTATCCTTATATCCTTCCAGAATTCCATCCAGATAAAACTTCGATGGTCTTGCCGGAACATCTTTGTGCGGAGCGTTCATCATATATACAAACACCTCTTTCTCCACTCCATCCTGATTTTTTACCTGAATCGATTCTTTCCCATAAAAACTTGGGAATCCTTCATAGAAATCCAGACTCTTCTCACACGCTTCTGTGATTTTCCATAAAACTCCTTCGACACAGCTTCCCTTTTCCGGCAGTACCGTTGCTACTCCGTTACCCGGAGCCTTTCCTCGAAATGCCAGCCGATAATCTTCAAGCCGGACATTTTCCACAACTTCCGCAGCCGGACACCTGTACTTCATCTGCTCCAGATTCATGTTGCTGCCATAAGCGAAGTAATATCTATCTTCCATTTTTTCTCACCTCTATCTGACTCCTTCTGTCCTTTGATTTTTCTTCAAACACTCATACGTGCTTTTATCATATCTCCACGCAAGATCACCATCCAGATTTGCCAGCAAATGTTTTCGGACATTTTTATATTCGTCTCCAATTAACCCAAGTCTCAATAAAAATGTACGAAATGTAAATGCTGGATTTTCTGATATCAGTGTCTTTTTCATCTGTGTCGATCTCTGATTGATCGCCTGTGCGGAAATGGCTAATGCCAGAGTAATATTTGCTCTTACCTTTCCTGCATGAAGTGTGCTTTCAAAACAGCGCCATTCCAAAGTTCCTTTTGAAAACACAGCATGAAGATTCAGAGCATAATAACGGGTATGATCATAATGGGTATGACTTCCATCCCTGCCTCCATACCAGACATTTCTTACTCGGTCCATTGTGATTGATTTATTTGGTATTTTTCGGATTTTCTCCAATACCTCCGGTCGCACCCTCTGACAATAACTATTTGCTCTTCTCTCCTGCACTTTCAGTGCTTTGAACAGAATATCTTCCTTTGCATACATAATTGTCAGTGCATTTTTCAGACTCTGCGGTGTATGATTCGATGCATCTACATGAACATGCTGACCACAGGACTCATTTACAAAACCGCCATGCTGTCGCAGACATCGTACTACTTCCTGTAACTTACCCATTTCATCATAGGATAATTTCGGAGATACCATTTCTGTTGAATATTCTCCACCTGCGTCTACAATTCGACCGTATACTTTTCGTTGTGTATAAATGCTCCCATCAGACATAAATTTCCACTTTTTTCCTTCCAAATCTATCACTGACCAGACTCCATAAGTAGTGCCGTCATAATATGCTTCTGTTCCAAACATTTCAGCAACAACTTCTGCAGCACGTTGTCTGGTAATTCCTGTCATCTCGATTTCTGTGCCAAAGTATTGGTCTTTTATACCGATCATGCCTAATGGATTCCTTTCTCAGACACTTCCTGTGTGTTGAGTTCGGAGTCTGCCTTTTGTAACAATCTGCCAATTGCCTCGATAACATTGACAGTTACTCCGTTTCCAGCCTGTTTATAAAGCTGTGCATCAGAAGTGCTGTCTATGATTTTATTTATTTGCCAATCATAATACCCCTGCAGTCGCAGACATTCCCTTGGAACTAATCTTCTTATTCTTCCGTGATACAAGATGCCATGACGATCGGTTGCAGTAATTGTAAACATCGGTTCTTCTGGTTCTTTCATGCGTCTGCCGTTCTGACGGACATTTTCTTTGGCTGGTGTAAGGACTGCTCTTGCCCCTTCTTCACTTAATACGCCGGAACATTCTCCTTTGTATTTATGGATTCCACATTGTCGGGTATTAAGGCTTCTGCATTCTTCAGTTACCAGTGGTGGCGGAGACAAATCTACAAAATGAAGTGTTCCCTGTTGGATACCTGTAGTCAGGGTGTGTGCTATCTGATGTCCGACTCTTCCTCTCCTGCTGTTGAGATTCGCATAGCCTAAATCGATGCTGTCACCCTCTCTTGCAAGTTTGTAGCCGAGCTTTGTATTTTCTTTAATTGGAACACCCACATCATATAATCCTGTCTTTCCACCCATTCCTCCGGCTTGTGATGTCAGGGTACAGCTTAATCCTTTTGGACTGTAGACTCTTTTTCCCTGACTTCCTGCCCGGATTTGAACAAGAGCTGCTCCATTTGTTTCTGGTTCAGGTAATACTTTTCCGGCACATCGGAAATCAAGATATCCGACAATATACACCCGCTTTCTTGCTTGGGGGACTCCGAAATCCTTGCTGTTAAGCACTTTCCATTCGACATGATACCCCAGTTCAGAAAGCGTACTGAGGATGGTGCAAAACGTCCGGCCTTTGTCATGCGATAACAAACCGGGAACATTTTCAAGGATAAAATACGATGGTCTTTTAGCTTCAAGAATCCGGGCAATTTCAAAAAAGAGAGTTCCTCTTGCGTCAGCAAATCCTTCTCGCTTTCCGGCGATAGAGAATGCCTGGCAAGGAAATCCTGCACAGAGTAAATCAAAATCTGGCATTCGTTCTGGTTCAATTGTTCTTGCATCACTACAATACCACTCCCCTTCTGTGTCAAACAGCAATCGGTAGTTCTTATCCGCATAAGTATCCACCTCGCAATGTCCGACACAGACAAAGTTTCCTGCCCGTCTTAAGCCTTCACGGAATCCCCCGATTCCGCTAAAGAGATCAAAAAATTGAATGGTTGCGGCTATCAACCTCCTTTTTGCTGATAAAAACAGGCGGCATGATTTCTCATACCGCCCTTCGTTATTCTGTATCAATTGGTTACCATTCTGTTGGTTCTTCTGTTTTGGTTTCTTCTTCCAGATCAGTTTCTCTTTCTGGTTCAGTTTCCTCTTCCGGTTCGCTGTCCCCTTCTGGTTCGTTTTCCTCTTTCGGTTCACTCTCCCCTTCTGGTTCGTTTTCCTCTTTCGGTTCGCTCTCTCCATCTGGTTCGCTTTCCTCTTCTGGTTCGCTGTCCCTTTCCGGCTCAGTGCTTTCTTCCGGTTGTGTTTCTTCTGTTCCCAATTCTCCAATTGTCTGTTCGGATTCTTCAGGCTGATCTTTGCTTTGCCATTCGGCCTCTGCCTTTTCCAGTGCTTCTTCTATAATCTGAATTAAGAAGTCTTTCTGTTTCATGTGTTTCTTTCCGATGACTACTTTTAATCTCTGGAATAATTCCTCTGATACCTGTACTGCTACTGTTCTTACTGCTCCCATGCTTATTTCTCCTTTTCCTTCCAGTCTGTTGAAATGTTCTTCAATGACCTGTTGTAAAAATTTTTGTGTGCTGCTTTCTGTGAGTTCAATCTCTTCTCTTACTTTCTCATGTAAGTCCATCGGGATCTTTCCGCAGATATTTTTCATTTCTGCCATAACCTTTCTCCTTTCTCTTTCGCTACACACAACATACTCCAAAGCCGCATGGAAAGCTATTCACAATACCCACCAAAGATAACGATGCATTTTATGCCTTACCCCTAGCAGATCCAACAATGTATGTATCGTGCAATCATAGGCCTCACCCCCTTTACAAATTTTCCATTTGAGATAGAAAATCCATCATCTGATCTGGTATTTCTTCCGATGATGGGTTCGTTGTCGATTGTTCCGTAGTGCCACATATTCCTAATTCTCGAACACTTTCTTTTATCGTCTTTTGAATGACTTCTTCCAGCCATTTTCGATCCTCTTTTTCCAGAATTGCCTGAACCAGATACTGGCTTTTCTGCCCTTCTGGAACACTTTGAAATTTCTCCCATGCCCTTTGGTGTTCTGGTTTTTTCAGATTCGGGCGGAACGAATACACAGGGCGTGTCATCTCGCCCACATCTGCTGTACAATCCGTTCATACCCTGTTGCGTTGGCATGGACGTCCTCTATAAAAACGGGGCGGCAAATCGCGTCCTGTGTGGTCACGTGGCGTTTTAAAATTGCAGAGCCTCCCCCCATAAATACGGTGGGTACTGCCCGGAGATCAAACCCGGATTCTGTCACCGCAGACAGTATTCTTTCTATATATTTCCGTCCGTTTTCCTGTATGATCCGTCTGGCCTCTTCTGCCATACTGCAAGATTCTCCCCGAAGCACACGCTCAATTTGAGTTTCTGTCACAGACAGTCCGGTATTTCTACACACTTGTTCTGCTGT
Organism: Ruminococcus sp. B05; assembly: GCF_003628495.1. Lineage (NCBI taxonomy): Bacteria > Bacillati > Bacillota > Clostridia > Eubacteriales > Oscillospiraceae > Ruminococcus > Ruminococcus sp. B05. The sequence continues at coordinate 22,282 of NZ_RBZR01000006.1, forward strand.
CTCATCAATACATCGGATTACTCCAAGTTCCAGACTTCTGCACGTTGCTGCATTCGGAACAGCATTGTCCAGCCTCATAAGGTCAACGGTCCAGCCACCAATATCAACAAGCAGAACAGACGGTTCATTCTTCAGATACTCTGGATGCAGAGCAAGCGCAGAGTATCCCTGTGGGAACAGTTTCACATCTTTTATTGTTATCTCATATAACTCACTTTCATATAAAAATCGCACTGGCTGCTCTTTCCGCAACAGATACTCCCTGAATCCCTGTTTCTCTCTTCCAAAACTTGAAAGCGGAAGTCCAACAGCCAGAATTACCTCTGTCTTTCGTTCCGCTTTCCGATGCTTGATTTCTTCTGCAATGGCTGCCAACGTCAGCAGATAATAATTATCATTTGACGTTTTATTTTTTACCAGCGTCTGTCTTCCCGTACCGCAGACATAATACTTTCCTTGATATTGCAGAACATTCTGCATGGTATACGGCTCGTAATCATACCCAATAATTCCACTTGGGAAAGACACTTGTCTTGTTTTAATGGCATAATAGCCATGATCAATTCCTATGATTATCGCAATCACATCCTTTCATTTTTTCTGTTTAACGTAAGGTCAAAAATGTTGTCACTGCTGCAACGGATCGTTGCAAAAGTGCCATTCGTGAACACTTTTCTATGTTCCAGCGTCCCAAAACCTGCGGAAAATCTGGCTTTTTTATACCACTATCGCCAGAGGAACACTACTGTTCCTTCCCAGCCGGTTATAAAAGATCCCTCTCCCGGCGGCGGTCCAGCCTGTCCGGGGGAGGGATATATCGCAAGTTTCCTTTTTGAACAATTGCCTGTCTTTTTATTTTTATGAGATGTTTTTCCTGCTTTTGTAAAATGGGAAGATACTCCGGTTCTGTCAAAAACTTCCGTATATAATTGCCCTTTTTTCCCAGCTTGTTATCATTTTTCAGCAGTTCTATTTCTACCATGTAATGGGTATCTGGATGAAATCTCTTCTCACACAAAATGCTGTCCCCTTTTATATAATCAGATTTAGCCGATTCTCTTGCTGCCGCCAAGAGTTCATAAATACTTACTTCCACCTCTTATCACCTCCCAAAAGACCAGAAAAAAGCAGACCTCTTAATCGAAGTCTGCTCCTGTCGGATATGGTAATCCTCTTTCTTCATATTTTTTATCGATATAATTTCGAATCCATTCCCTGTATTCTTCCGTTAATGCCAGTTCCTGAAATTCTAACAACCACTTTTCCCCTTTTGCTTCGTCATCAAGCCATCGATCTTCTATGCACTCCGGCTCATCTAACATTTTCATCATCGCTTCAAATGGCTCTTTTACATCATCACCAAATTCTTTCCATAAGGCGATTCCATAGTTCTCCAGTTCAAAAAATTCTGTCAGATATGTCAATCGTTCCATATCCCCCAATGTCATTCTTTTTTCACCTGACAATAATGCTCGATCTCTTTTGCCACATAGATTTAAAAATTTTCTCTTTTCCATCTCCACATCCATTATACTTTTACCTCTTCCTGTTAAAAATAATTCCTTATTACGAAACATTATAAAATTTAAATTCTTTAGAATCAATATATATGTTTCTGTATTACGAAACTTTTTATTTTATAAGGGGAGTTCATCATTATGCAAAAGATTAGACCAGATATGGATATTGGTAAAAATATCCAAGCAATTCGATATAAAAACAATATGACTCAAGACCAAGTAGTTGCAAAATTAAATCTTATGGGTATCTCCATCACCAAAAGTACCTATGCCAAACTGGAAACAAATCGCATGAACATTAAGGCATCTGAATTAGTTGCACTTGCAAAACTCTTTCATACCGATATCAATGCTTTCTTTTCCGGCTTGCTATAGTTCGACATTCCCCGACTCCCTGTGTATATAATAGCATATTAAAAATAAGAACCAGTCTATATTCTTATCGGATATAAACCAGTTCTTTTTTCTTATCAAATAATATAAAAGTGACAGGGAATTCAGATTCTTATCTTCTGTCACTCATGTAATTATTATTCTATTTTAAATTTAATGAATTTACCCATTCTTGAATTTCTTTTTCAATGTTATTTTCTATATAAACGTCATACACATTTTTCCACATTATCTGTGTATACTGTTATTTTCAACCCCATAATTATAACTTGGTACACGCTATACACTACTATAAACTGTACTCCATTTTAGGAAATCCAAGAAGGATCTCATTATAAGAACTCATATCCATTTCTTTTTTCATAATCTCTGGTCTGTATTTCTTATCACTCATTTCCACACTGCTTCTGGATTTTTTATCCATCCAGTCAAGATCAGCCTTTGTATATGGAATCTTCGGCTCAATCTCAAATAAATCTGCTTTTGCTTCCTCTGCGATCATCTCTGCTACTTTTTTTGTTGTTCCACTTGCACTGAAAAATGCGACTAATTTTTTACACATAATACAAAACCTCTTTCCTTACGTATTTTTCACAGAAAAAAAAATAGATGTATAAGATTTACATTCATCTTACACATCTATTTTAAGCTCTATCACTTCATTATGTCTAATGCTTATATTGAATTTTGTTTTATGCCTGAAAAGCATTTATTTCTTCTATCATTTTACGGATTGCCAGCGAATATGGGATATTTCGTCTCCAGGCAATCACAGTGCTTGTCGTGATTTCAGGAGAAATTCTTCGCTGTACAAGAATATCCTCTCGCCAATACTTTGCAGCACCTTCGATCGATACTGGATAGCCTAGTCCATTTGCCGCCATAACTCCGGCATTCGTTCCAAGATTACTCGTAAAAGCAATCTGTAATTTTGAAAAGTCTTTCCCAAACCAGTTGGCAAGTTCACTTTGAACGTTCATTCTTTCTGGCAGGATCAAGGGCTTTCCAATAAGATCTTCTTTTTTTATAAACTCTTTTTCTGCCAGCGGATCATCCGGCCGCATTCCGACACACCAGTGATCGCAATCTGTGATCCTAATATAATCCAGCCCTTCGGTGTCCACCGGCTCCATGAATAATGCAATATCTACAAGTCCTTTGTTCATCATCTCATACACTGCATCTGCTGTTGCAGTATGAAGCGCAATCTGAACCAGTGGGTATTTTTCTTTATATGTTTTGCATATTTTCGCCAATGTTTTTACTGCCGCAAATTCACCACATCCAATGGTTATACTTCCCTCTACAACCTCTTCTTTTCCTTTCAGTTCCTCAAGCGTCCTTTCCTCAAGATTGAGGATCTCCAAGGCACGTCTTTTTAATAGAATTCCCTCATCAGTAAGTGATATTTTCTTCCCGTTTCGAATAAATAATGCTACTCCTAGCTCCTCTTCAAATGCTGCCATTTGTCTGGAAAGCGTTGGCTGGGTAATATGCAATTGTTCTGCTGCTTTTGTAAAGCTCTGTTCTTTTGCTACTGTCAAAAAATAGCGTAATAGTCTTAATTCCATATTTTTATATTCCTACAAAATTTTTCAAGAACCAGTATACCTTCAGAAATATTCATTTATTCCTGAAATTCTTTCAAAAAAGCACCAGTCAACTGAAGGACTGATGCTTCTAACATCCATATACTTTATTTTGTATAAACTGTATTCCCTTTTGCAATTACTTCAACAATCTGAAGTTCCTGGTCAAGAATACAAAGATCAGCATCATAGCCTTCTTCAACCTTCCCTTTTCCTTTAAGGTGAAGAATATCTGCTGGATTAGATGTAATTGTAGAAATAGCTATTTCTAAAGGAATTTCTGTTTTAAATACACATTCCTTTACTTCCTTCAGAAGACAGCTGGACTGTCCAACGCCCATTCCAAGAAATTCGCCATCACTACTATACATCGGAAGGCTTCCCTGTCCATCAGAAGAGATTGTCATGCGGTCAGGATTCACGCCTGCATCTAACATCCGTTTGATACCATTACATACACGCACCTCATCACAGATAGTTTCCCAATAATCAATATCTTCATTTCCGGTAAAGTCTACTGCTCCGCCTTTTAGCGCATACTCAATCGACTTGCCAAAAAGCATCTCATTTCGATTGATGTGTGTTGGCAGTATTTGAGAAGCCGGTATCTCTGTCTCATCTACCACTCGTTCAATAAGATCTAAGCATCTCGGACTGTCGCCAAGATGAACATTTACAATGCCAGCTTTCCCGGATAGAACACCACCAAGTCTTGTATCCGCAATGACACGTGCAAATTCCTCAAAAGTCGGCTGTGAAGAACGATGATCAGAAATCGCGATTTCTCCGGTTCCAACGATTTCCTGAATCATCATAATATCTTTCACTATACTGTCAGTCAACGTGCGAACCGGAATCTGATAACTGCCTGTATAACAGTATGCAGACATTCCCTGCTCATTCAATCCTTTTGTCTTTGCAACCAGTGCACACATATCACGACCGATTCCATCTGTTCCAAGACAGCCCACAACTGTTGTTACTCCAAATTTCGTAAGTCCTTCCATAGTTGCTTCCGGAGTACGATTGGCGAATCCACCTTCGCCACCGCCTCCGAGTACATGAACATGACTATCAATGAATCCTGGAGTTAAAAGTAACCCCTCTCCATTGATTATTTCTGCCTCAGAAAGAAATCCGTCTGTGGATATAGAACCTGCATCTTTAATCTTGACAATCTTATCATTGATTGTAAGTACATCTTTTTTCCCCAGATGCTGTGGGGCATAAACATCAATATTCTGAATTAATTTCATCATAAACCCCTCCCAATTACCAAATGCATGTTTTAGAATCCAATTCCAACTGCAATAAGAATTGTAATGATTGCACCTATCATTAAGACGCCAAGGAATTTCCACATGAATTTAACCCAGTTAGACCACTCAATCTTTGCAATCGCAAGAGATCCAATCAGACATCCGGATGTAGGAACGATCAGGTTTGTAAATGCATCACCAAGCTGGAATGCAACTACAGCTGTCTGACGTGAAACACCTAATAAATCTGACAATGGAGCCATAATCGGCATTGTAATTGCAGCCTGTCCTGTTCCGGATACAACAAAGAAATTGAATATGGACTGGAACAGATACATAAGTACTGCTGCAACTGCTCCGGAAACTCCAGACAGTGCATTTGAAATATTATACATAATTGTATTGATAACGGTAGGTGTTGTCGGATCAGATCCTCCAAGAACCTGCATGATACCCTGAGCCATAGCAACAACAAGTGCTGCACCGATCAGGTCTTTTGCTCCATCTTTGAAAGAAGTTGCAATATCATTCAATCTCATATCGTTCAGCTTAAAGATAACTCCGATCACACCGGAAACAATTCCCATAATGAAGAACTGTGTAGCAATCTCTGGCATGTAGTATCCTTGAGTCATAACTCCCCAAATTACCCATACAACTGTAGCAGCCAGTGTCAGAAGAACTAAAATGTGTCCAAGACCAAATGAATGTCCTTCGTCAATTCCTGTTTTTTCATTCTGCTCACGGAAATATGAATCCGTCTTATATGCGATTGATATCGTCGGAGTCTTTTTAATCTTTGATGCATAGAACATAGTCATTCCACAGCCAAGTGCTGTAAATACTACCCACATTACCATACGGAATCCTGCTCCGGAGAATACATCAATACCTGCAATACCCTGCGCAATACCTACAGAGAATGGATTCATCCAAGATGAACCGAAACCAATCTGTGTTGCAACATAAGTAACAAGAACTGCAATAACTGAATCATATCCAACCGCTACAAACAACGGACAAAGAATCATAGTAAACGGAAGTGCTTCTTCTCCCATACCGAAAACTGCTCCCCCAAGAGAAAACAGTACGAAAAGTACCGGAATCAGTAGTTTTTCTGCTCCCTTTGCTTTACGGATCAATCCGATCAATCCAGATTCAATCGCACCTGTACGTATCATGATACCAAATGCACCACCTACTACCATAAGGAATGCGATAATCTCGATTGCAGAACTACTTACGATTCCGTTATACATATAATTAAAGAATCCTGTTCCGCCATCTCCGCTAAAGAGTGCTACTCCTTCCGTTACTACGTTCCCCGCATCATCTGTCAGATACTGGAAACTTCCGTCTTTGATTACTGTACGGGTTTTCTCAACCCCATTGATCATATACGAAATATCCTGTGTTTCGTAAAATCCCTTTGGTACAAGGAAAGTCAGAAGTGCTGCGACAACAACTACCAGAAAGATAATAATGTAAGTGTCAGGCACTTGAAATCCCTTGTTAAAAGACTTTAACCCTTTTCCTTCTTTTTTGCTCATTTTTGAGTCTCCCTCCCATTTTTGATATACTATATCAGTGTACCATAGAATACTTAAAATCCAACTAAAAATTTACATATTTTATCAATTTTATGTTGTTTTTCTGTATTTTTATACACCAAAAGATGGGGTTTGGCTCTACTAATGCCAACATTCAAATAATATAAAGCGTTTTACTCTTTCGGATTATCTCCATCCCGATAAGGCACTGTGGCCGCCGGAACAACCGCCGAAGCTGCTTCTGTATGTATATCCTGATCATCAAAAAAGATATGTGCACCAAATGCCGCAAGTATTTCTGTCTTGCTGACTCCACCAAGGAAAAATGCTTCATTAATGGATACACCCCAATTGCGGAGTGTTTTCACTGCACGTTCATGCGCAGGAGCATTTCTTGATGTGACAAGTGCTGTTCGGATCGGCTGAATATCTTTTTCTTTAAACATCTGCTGCACATAAGACAATTTTGTCAGGAAATTAGCAAAAGGACCTTTCGCCATCGGCGTATTCGCATTTGCTTTCTCATGCTCTTCAAATGCCTGTATTCCATTCTTCTGGAAAATCTTTTCAGATTCAGCAGAAAATAATACTGCATCTCCGTCAAAAGCAATACGGATCTGATCAATCTTTTGCTTCGGATCAGCATGTGCTTCACCCGTAAGAATACGACCTGCAGCAATCCCATAATTGATTGCCGACTGTACATCATCTGAATTCGCTGACAAAAACAAATCTGTCTTAAAAGCCTTTAAATAAGGAGCTATTTCTGCACCGCTTGTCAACGTAGCTCTCGTAATATCCAAGCCATAATACTGTATAGAATTAAAAATACGAAGACATGTATTGGCATTATTTCGAGACATAATAATCACTTCCACCAATCTTCCAAATTCTGTATTATTCAGCTCTAAAAATGCTTTGATCAATTGAAATGCTGCACCCTTTTGAAGAATCTCATTCTCATGTGCTACCTGATAAGCTTCATACGCTTCAACACCTTGTTCTTCGAATATTTTATTCTCCTGCTCAAGATTAAATAAAGCTCTTGAACTAATCCCTATTACAAGAGGTTTTGATAAATCATACGGCATTTTATAACCTCCGTTCATGAAAAGAATCGTATATCACTCACAACTTTCTTACATTATACGTTTCGGCCTTACGAGTTACAAGTAAAAATGTATAAGAACAGATTATGTTTTTATACATTCTTACTGTAATATCAACAAATTTCCAATCTATTTTTTGAATTCCACTGCATGTTTTCTTTTCCACAACGGAAATAAATTACGCTGACATACATAATTCTTTCGTTCATCTATCGCAATCGCGTGAAAGAAGGTCTTCCACATATCTGTATACTCATCCTCATAATCTTCTGTCTTTCTCAATGTTTGAAATTCTTCATCTGTCAGATATCGCAGGTAGTTCTCTCCGTCTTTTGAGTGAACACAGGCCGTTTTGCGATTATCATCTATAATCATCCAATGCTCTGAAGGCATACGATCTGCAAAATGTCTGCCTACCAGCATAATGACATCACTTTTCGGCTCTAGATGGCTGACATAAACATTGCCTGAGTTCAACCGCTCAAATCGTGCAAACTCTCTAAAATGATGGCTCTCATTGGACACTTTACGCCGCAATTCCAGTATCCGCATCACATACGGATTCGCATATTGCCGTAATACACTCTCTCCAATCTTGAATCCGACACGAAGGAAATTATAAATTGTCTGCAGTGCATCTTCCTCATCGGACAAAGTCGCCAGATAGATATTCAGATATGCTTCATCCGAAATATCTCTCCGAATCGAGCGAATTACTTTTTCTGCTTTGGAAAGATCTTGGTCTACATGAACATATTCATCCAATATCGTTTGTTGAAATACTGGTTCTTTCATTAATTGTATTTGGTTGTGGCCAATCCGCAAGGCTTCAGCCCAAGCATCATAGATGCAGGTCATGATATCTTCCAAACGGTCTTTACAAGTAAAAATCTTCATTAGCATACTCCAAAATCTGTCAACGTCATCTGAGTAAATGATTCATTTGCATGTTGTGTGTTCCATATATCCTTCGTGTCTACACTAATTAGTTGACGCATAATATAGGATGCCTCAATAGGAGTATGGTACATCTGTTTCCCACCACACGTGATGAAATAATGTGCACGCTTTAATACTACTCCCATCTTCTTTAGACTATCATAATCAAGTCTGCCATAGCGCCTTGCATAGGTGATACGACTCGCTGATTTAGGCCCGATTCCCGGAACACGAAGCAGTGTAGCATAATTTGCTTTTTCTATTTCTACTGGAAACTGATCCAAATGGCGCAATGCCCAATCGCACTTCGGATCAATCATTTCATTGAAATTCGGCTGCTCTAAAGACAATAATTCTCCTGCCTGAAACCCATAAAATCGAAGTAGCCAATCAGCCTGATATAATCTGTGCTCACGTAAAAGCGGTGGTGGCGTTCCTAGCTCCGGCAATAGCTTGTCTTCGTTCAAAGGAATGTATGCTGAATAAAAGACTCGCTTCAAATCAAAGCCCTGATACAATGCCTGAGTTGTCTGCAACAACGTATAGTCACTCTCACCTGTCGCACCAATGATCATCTGTGTGCTCTGTCCGGCCGGAGCAAAACTGCGCTTCAAACATGACATATCACGAGGTGCCAACTGGTTCGCATTCTCCAAAGTCAATGCATGTTCCAGTGAGGTATATCTTTTATAAGATTCTAATCGATTCATCTGAGAATCCCGAAAAATTGCTGTATCATTCTTCTGAACATTCAAGCACTCAGAAAAATGCTTTTTCGAAGCAGCAGAAAAAATACTTGCATTTAAAAACTTATTTCCTCCACTTCGATCCATATATGCTGACTTTCCAATTGCCATTCTGTGAGATGCGATTGTGCTCTGCACCTTCCCCATAGGATTCAGAATGTTCTTCATGGTCTTGTTTGGAGCCAACGTATGCAGTCCTTCCTCCGTTGGTAATTCAAGATTGACACTGATACGATCCGCAAGATAACCTGCTGCCGCAAGTAACTCGTCCGAAGCCCCCGGAATGGTCTTAATATGAATATAACCATTAAAATGATATTTTGTTCGAAGCAGCAATAACGTCTCGCACATCTTCTCCATCGTATAAGTCGGATTCTTTAAGATTCCGGAACTCAAAAACAGACCTTCGATATAATTACGCTTATAAAATTCTACTGTTAAATCGCAGATTTCTTCTGGAGTAAAAGTAGCCCGTTTTACATCATTGCTCTTGCGATTAATACAATACTTGCAATCATAAGCACAATGGTTCGTCATCAAAATCTTAAGCAACGAGATACATCTGCCATCTGCCGCAAAACTATGACAAATGCCGCATGCCTCTGCATTGCCGAGCTCCCCTTTCTTTCCCCGCCGGCTTGATCCGCTTGATGTACACGCCACATCATATTTTGCTGCGTCAGCAAGAATCTGCAGCTTTTCCTGTGTTGTATAATTACTATTCACAATTTCTGTATTCATATTTTTATTATACAAACATTCGTTCGATAATGCAAGTATTTTCCGAACGAATGTTCTTGTGCAATTATTCAAAAATAGCATAATAGTCTTAATTCCATCTTTTTCTATTCCTGCATATTATTTTCTGCCAATATATATTCCATTTGTCTTTCTTTCGCTTTTCTGATAATCATTTTTACCTCCATCCTTTATCATCCTTCTGAAAAACATCTATCTACTGTTTTATTTATTACACTCCATCTTGTCATATCAGATATCAAACATTTCCTTGCAAATCATTTTTCCACATGCTGTTTTGAAAATATTATGATAGGCTTTTAAAGCAGCTTCTTTCGATAAACCATCCTCCATAATATTCACCAGAAAATCAGCCTCTACCAATATCTGATAATCAATTTCATCAATATTATTATACGTATGATGATGTGCAATCAAATACTGAACCCGATCAGATACCTCTTGCTCAAATCCTAATTTTCTAAGCAGCTTTTCTGCTATTGCAGGGCCTTCTTTTTCTTGTAGTTTTCCACTGCAATTTCCATATTTTTCTTCACAGAAATGAATTCCAATATCATGTGTCAAAGCTGCTGCTTCAATGGTAAACAAACATTTCTTATCTACATTTTCCGTTTCTGCTATCAATTTTGCATAACTATGCACTTTACAAAAATGTTGAATTCTCTTTGAATCCCCTCTATATAACTCAATCATTGCCAAATGTAATTTATTTATCATCTAAAACTTCCTCCTCTTGCACTTTTTAACAATTCTCTAATTAATCCAATATTTTCCGTAGTATACATCACATTTTCATAGTTGAATCTGTATCATTAGAAACGGTTAATTCAAAATGATTTCGATTTGTTTTTATAAAACCTTCTTTTTGTAACTTTGATATTTCCGTAGACATTGCTGCACGGTCAATACAAAGATAATCTGCTAACTGCTGCCGGTCAAAAGGAATATCAAAGGATAAAGATGAATGTCTGATGGATTCGGCTGACAGATATGACAATAGTTTATCTCTTGTCGTTCGCTTGCCAACATGTGTGATCTTATCGTTCAAGATCAGTATCTTATTTGCCAGGACACTGACCAGGTTACGGATCAACTTCTGATGATGCTCGCATGCAGTTGGACAAGTAACCAGAAGCTTCTGGACATTTAGGAAAATAATTTCACAGTCCTCATCTGCTACCACACTGATATTCAAAACAGCACCCGGACTTGCCGCATATGGTTCTCCGAAAAAATCACCGGCATGACATTTTGATAAAATATTGCGATGCCCCCAGAGGTCTTCCTGGATAACAAGAACACAGCCTGACACCACAAGTCCCATTACTTCTGTAGAATCTGCTGCTCTGAAAATATAAGAATCTCTCTCTTTTGAAACTGTTGTTGCCTCTACACAGTGCAATATGGATAATATTTCGTCATCAGTAAGACCTTTAAAGAAAGGACTGTTCCTTAAAATAGGTAAAAATTTTTTCAAAATTGTTCCTCCTGTTGGAAATCAAACATACAAGTTGCATTTATTATACTATGATTCTAACAGAAATAAAAATTTTATGCTATAGACGGAGGGTAAAAATGATAAGAAAGATTATTCGAATTGATAAAGAAAAATGTAATGGATGCGGTGCCTGTGCAGATGCCTGTCATGAAGGTGCCATTGATATCATTGACGGAAAAGCAGAATTGGTAAGAGAACATTTCTGTGACGGGCTTGGTGATTGTCTCCCGGAATGTCCTACAGGAGCCATTTCTTTTGAAGAAAGAGAGGCTCCTGCATATGATGAAGAAGCCGTAAAAGAAGCGCAGAAAAAAGTATTTGCCAAAAATCAGGCAATGTCTACACACACCGGCTGTCCTGGTTCTAGAAGTATGCAAATTCAGCGATTCGAAACACCTGAAACCATAAAATCAGCTCCAAGCGTAGAGCAGCTATCAAAACTTCAGAACTGGCCAGTACAGATTAAACTGGCACCTGTAAGTGCCCCATATTTTAACGGCGCAAAACTATTGATTGCAGCCGATTGTACTGCTTATGCATATGCAAGCTTTCATCAGGATTTTATTCGGAATAAGGTAACATTAATCGGCTGTCCTAAATTAGATCAGGTAGATTATAGCGAGAAATTGACTGCAATTATTCAAAATAACAACATTCAAAGTGTAACAATTGTAAGAATGGAAGTTCCTTGCTGTGGTGGTCTGGAAATGGCAGCAAAAAAGGCGCTTCAGAATAGTGGAAAATTCTTACCATGGCAGGTTATAACGATAAGTATTGATGGGGAAATCCTGGAGTAAGGACTTCTGCTGAATAAAGTTATCGGTTTATGCCCGATTTGTGTGTAACAGACAAATTGATTTGACTTTTTTAGTTGAAGATGGAATTATCAAGAAAATATCAGCAGACATACCTTATGAAAAAAGTACCATATGCGAGGAAGTTGATTTAAATGGACAACTGGTTATTGATGTGACAGATCCGACATTTATAGGTCTTAAGGCAGCACTTGAGGTAAAAGATATTCTTGATCTGCAAATTGTTGCATTCCCTCAGGAAGGAATGTACGCATACAAAGGCGGGGATGAGCTTGTAGAAGAGAGTCTTAAAATGGGTGCTGACTGTGTTGGTGCGATTCCTCATTTTGAACTGAAATTAACGTTTGCGTAACTGGGAACGCTTGATTTTACTGGATTCTTGGAATATGATGTTGCAAACACGTTACAAACGCAGGACTTCTCATTACGCCTCACCACACCTCTAAATTATCAAAGAGGGAGATGACTCAAAGTAACAAATGTGCATCTTCCTCTTTTTTTCTCGCAATATCATTCAACTTCGACAATTTCTAATCAATTTTGTTTAAATATTATTCGTTGCTTTGTTATCATTGTTGTATTCGAAAATATATATGTACTCTTCTGATATATTTACTTCTTTCTAAAAATAATTTGCAAATGTGATTTCAAACTTTTTATCTAAAAATTTCTATAATTGCATGTTCAACTTGATGTTCTTTTATTTTATCAATGATTATATGCATATTTTCTATTTCTAATTCTATTTTTGTATCCCCATCCTTTGGTACCATACCAAATTTTCGAAATACAAATCCAGTAAATGTATCACAATCTTTTGCTGTAAATGTAACACCTATAGCGTCTTCAATATCACTTAATCGTATATTTCCTTTCACTTCCCACTTGTTATCACTTATTCTTATAATAACAGTTTCTTCTTCCGACGATATTGGTTCAATATCATTTAAATCGCCAACAATTTCTTCTAATAAATCAAAAAGAGTCACTATTCCAACCACTCCACCATATTCATCTAATACAATCGCCATAGATTGCTTCGATTGTTTCATATTTTTAAAAAGCACATCTGCTTTTGTGGTTTCCATAACAAAGTATGGTTCAGAAATTGCAGAATCTATAACCATATCCTTACTTTTTTCTTTTAATCTAAAATAGTCTTTTGCATTTAAAATACCAATAACATGATCTATCGAATCTCCACAGACGGGATAAAGGGTATGTCGTGTATTGTGGATCGTTTCATCCCACTCCTTCACATCATCAGACATCCATAATATTGTCACATCTGTTCGATGTGTAGCAATCGTACCAGCCATAATATCATTAAATTCAAAAACATTTTGAATAAACTCTTTTTCTTGATGATCTATTGTTCCTTTTTCACTTCCCGCATCAACAAGCATACGTATTTCTTCTTCACCTACTTGATCTTCCGCTTCATTTGGATCAATACCACAAATCTTCAAGACAATATTGGTTGATATTGAAAGAAATGAAACGATTGGCTTAAATAAGATAGAGATTCCCGTAACCAATCCTGAAATTCCCATTGCCAGTTCTTCAGATTTTTTCATTGCAATTCTCTTTGGAACTAATTCGCCAAAAACCAACGTGAAATATGATAAAATCAATGTAATCAATATAACAGCTATGGTATCTAAAGTAGAACGTGGAATATTCACACCCATCCCAACAACCCAATCAACTAAAGGTTCTGAGAAATTATCTGCTGCAAAAGCACTTCCTAAAAATCCCGACAATGTGATTGCAACCTGAATTGTCGCAAGAAATCGTGCCGGCTCTTGCGTTAATCGTACTAATCTCTTTGCCCGACCATTACCTTGTTCTGCCATTCGTTCTAGCTTTGTTTCATTCATTGATAAAACAGCGATCTCTGCACTCGCAAAAATCGCGTTTAATATAATTAAAATAATCTGCACTACTAAAAGAATAAAAATTGATGTACTCATAAATAAAACCTTTCTACAATAAAATTATCTAAATATCACACTTACTTAAAAGCAACAAAAGACATGGTCTATGTTCCGAATACATAGTCCATGCCTTGCGATATATAAATAAAAATTCTATTGAATTGGTTCGCTTCAGAATCATTATCACTTTCGTCCATGTTAAATATTTCTCCTCTCAAATAGTATTGTAGTACAGTATAACAAAAAGACCTAACATAATCAATTCGAAAAAGTAAAAGTTGTGTTAAATTTATGTAAAACATAAAATCCGATTATTTTTAATTTCTTTGGGAAATTCTTCAACTCTTCATCTTATCACTACATACTGCGATATATACACTGCTGCCATTGCTCCGATTACACTCAATACGACATAGATTATTGCCCACCAAACTGCGCCTCGTTCCAATAGTTGATTCGTTTCCAATGCAAAAGAAGAAAATGTTGTAAACCCTCCACAAATGCCAACTTTTAAAAATAAAATCCATTGCGGGTTCCAGTCTTTCTTTACTCCAATAGCTACTACAAACCCTATTAAGAATGCTCCTACAATATTAATCATTAATGTTTTTATAGGAAATCCGCTTTGCGGATTTATTGGAATCAGCCCAATTAGATAACGAGCTATCGCTCCAAAAAATCCTCCCATTCCAACTATAATACAATTCACCATTTTACTTCCTCTCCTCTTGGATAAATGCCTCAGCATCTTTGGATTATTCTAATATTACGTATTAAGCAAGTGCTCATCTTTTCAATATTTAAGAACCTACTCTCTTGTCATAATCCCTGTAAACTATTCAACACCGAAACGTCTCATAAACATTTCACATTTGCATAGGAAAAAATAATAAATATTTAATCCACAACCGCTTAATCCTTCAAAATTTCCCTGGCCTTTAGAAATCAACAAATCAGCGTTCTCAACCTCATCCATTGCTTCCTGAGATATTGCTCCGATAACATTACCCGGCATTCCCGTACCATTCCCAATTACCTTTTGTGCAACATCTTCCATATGCACATATTTTGCATCCTCTAACGTAGCATCATTTAGAACCGGCTTTCCTCTTACAATTACGGATATATATAAATCAGGATTGATGTCTCGAAGGGTTGCAATCAATAACCTATCTGTTACAATTTCTCCACAGTTATCTGTAAAATATACCAATCTGTTAGCATTGACTATCTCTTTGTGAAAATCAGTCAATAGATTAGAATCTATTTGTATATTTACTGCTTCATCCAGTTTATCTTTCAATTCAATGTCATTCACATTTTCCAATGCTCCGAAATCAATATAATTTCCAACCATTGCATACTGTATTGCCATTTTTAAATGATTTTCAGATGTATTAACTTTATTTTCCATGTACGGAAAATAATCCAGCATTAATTTATTATAATGCTGTTTGATTTCCGTGTAATCCATTGTGTTACCAAAGAGTTCTTTACGAAGATTATCCATTTGCTCGGCAACCTGTGGTGTAGTTAAACCATCACTATTTTTTACAATTTCATTAACTTTATATTGATATTCTTTTATTTTTTCCTCTGTTGCACCAACCGGATATCTATTATTATTTCGTTTTATCTGACATATTTTACACTTTTCATTTATAACCATAATACGGCACTACATTCCTCTCTCTGAAACTTCAGACTCACGAACATGCTTAAACAATGTAACTTCACCTCTATATACTGCTTCTATATCGTATGAAGGTTCTTCATTTTGCTCAAATGTCCCATTTGCATCAACGATATATATCACTCCATCAATTTTTTGAATTTCTCCCTCGATATTGAAATTAAAAGTTACTAAATCTTCTCTCTTGAACCTAGGTTTTCCTAACATTTGTTTTTTCCTCCATTAACTTTCTTGAAGCTCATCCATTTTTTATCAAAGTATTTTATTTTCCTTATATGACTCATATATATATGACGGATTTTCGTAGTATACACTACTATTATAATCATCGATTTTTTCACTAATAAATGAATTGTAAACCTTTATCAATGCATCTATCACTGTAATCCCTTCGCTTTCCGATACTTTTTTTATTAATCTTTTATATACTTTCCCGATATCCCAATATGTCGGGATTGCATATTTACATTCTCCGACATTATCAAATTTTCCTTCTTGAATATTGCACTTTTCAACAAATTCTCCACTCACATTATCTATATTATCGCAATGATATACATCTGCTAAATCATAAATTTTATCAAGATTTTTCTTCCCAAGGGTATTTACAACATCAACACGTGTATTCTTTGTCTTTCGTGCAATGTAATCAATTAAACTGCACGTATAAAAAAGATCATTATCTTTCTTACTTTCTCTACCTTCACCTATCATCATAGCACCTCGCAATCTCTATATTTCAAGCATTGTAATGCATTATCAGAACAAAAAACTATCTGATGTGTTGGATATCTGAATTTTGCTAATACCCAAAACTGCTCTCTTGTAATCACACCATCCATATAATCGGATATATAATTATATATCTGATCGTCAGCCATAGCACCAATTACTATATCATAAGTATGGCTTTTTCCACTTCGACAATCTATAATGAAATCTAACCATTCTTCGGTCATCTCTTTGAATTCTTTTATATTCAATTTTTCATTCAAACGCACATCATAAATAGAAACTACTTTCGTATCATAGCGCCTTGCCCATCGTTCTGCCTGCTCTTTTATCACGGTACAATAGAAACCTGTTCCGAAATCTTTAGTATTACGACCCTTCCGTATTTCTGGCTTGTCTACTGGTTGATATCCTCCATGATATACTGTCATCATTCCCATCTTGCAACACTCCTTATCCAAAATACTGCTGCATTAAACTATCAAATAATAATTTTGTTTAAATATAATTTAGTTATCTTATTTGAACATTATATTATACAACTAATTATATATTTCTATTGTGTCATCGTCAATTGAAAAAGGACCAGCTCTCACTGATCCAAAAAGCACTCTATGTAAAGTTCTCTACCGCTCCCCTGTTATTCGTATTTATCAGCGAAACAAACCCTCTTTAATCCAAGCAAAGCTGCGGCTCCGGAAGCACTTGTTCCGAAAAATAATACTTCTGTATCAAGATTCAGATAATCTACAATTGACCCATTGCAAAGAGTACTTCCTGTGCATAAAATTAATTCAGCGTAAGAATCCCTGATTTCTTCCTTCATAACATTTCCATCTTCCACGCAAATTCCAAATTTGACTTGACCTATGTTATTCGGATTCAAATCCATTACCCGCACTTCATATTTGCTTTTTGAAAGCATCTCCAACAAAGACGGCTGAAATCCCACTAAAGCAATTTTCTGAACATCCGGATAATTGGTTTCTAAAAACTGTTTCATATCTTGTGCACAAAGCTCCGGTCCTTCCTTGCGACAATGGACTGTTCCCTTACACATTCCCAAAGATACCAAAACTGCATTCATGGTTGCAATAAAAATGCCTCTGTCATGAGGATTATGTTCAATATCCATCTGCAAAATATCTTCCAGCATTCCTTCAAATGTCGATGGAGCATCTGTAAACGCCTGCCCTTTGACACCTTTATATTCTGCCTGGATCATTACATCCTTCCCTGTGAGGATTGGATAATCTGTCCGTTTTGTCTTCCCGATTGCTTCTTCCGGTGTCAATGCATGACAAGAAACAGATAAATGGTCATTTTCAATCTGATGTTCTTTTAAAACCTGTTCAAAACGCTCTTTTAAAATTTCATACAATTCTTTTTTTGTCATGATTCTCTCACTTTCCCCCAAAAACAATTGACGTCTTCGTCCCATTCCGATGTAAATAGTTTATCACTATCTACAATTTCCCACCTATTTTCGTTCTAAAAGCACTACTGTTTCACAATGGTCGCAAAATGGAAACATGTCCACAGGCTGAATACGTTTCACCTGATATCCATGCTTCGTTAAATATTTTAAATCTCGCGCCAACGTATCCGGTCCACATGAAATATATACCACTTTCTTCGGATTCAACTTCACAACAGATGATAAGAATTTCACATCACTTCCGGCTCTAGGAGGATCCATAAAAACTACATCTGCCTTTTGATCATTTTCTGCCATCTTCACCATAAACTCACCTGCATCTCCCTGTCGGAACTCTGCATTTGTGATATGATTTTCTTTCGCATTAATCTTGGCATCTTTTACGGCATCTTTATTTAGCTCTACCCCGATTACTTTCTTTACATGCTTTGCTGCAATCAGACTGATTGTTCCAATACCGCAATAAGCATCAATAATTGTTTCTTTTCCTTTCAATCCTGCATACTCAATTGCTGTGTTATACAAAATTTCTGTCTGCACCGGATTGACCTGATAAAATGATTTTGGTGAAATGCGAAATGTACATCCGCACAGTTCATCTTTAATAAATCCAGGCCCATAAATCGGTTTTTCTTTTTCACCTAAAACCATACTTGTTTTTTTATCATTCACATTTAATACAACCGTTGTAATCTCCGGATGTTCTTTTCGAAGTGCTTTCACAAAATTATTTTTTGATGGAAGAATTGGAGAGCCTAAAACAAGGATTACCATAATTTCCCCGCTTTTAAATCCTCTACGGACCATAACATGACGAAGCAATCCGTACCCTGTATCCTCATCATATGTTTTAATTTTAAAAGATTTCAGTAGGTTTTTAATTGTATGAATGATTTCCTGGCTTTTCTGATCTTCAATAAGACAGTTTTCTACCGGTACAACTCGATGACTTTTCGCTTCATATGTTCCGGAAATGACATTTCCCCTTCTGTCACGATCAAACACTGCATGTACTTTATTTCTATAGTAATATGGATTTTTCATTCCTATGATTGGTTCTACTTTTCCATAACCACCCAACAAAGACTCTTCCTGTCTTTGTTTTTTCTGCAACTGCTTATGACATGACATTCCCTGATACTGACAGCTTCCACATTTTTTCGAGATTGGACAGACTGCCTGTTCTGTTGATTTTTTCTTATTTTTTCCTTGTTCTGATTTCATTTATCTACCTCTATAAAATTCCAATGCCTTCTAACAGAATCTTCAACCCGATTAAAATCAAAATGATTCCACCACATAATTCTGCTTTTGATTTATATTTTGTTCCAAATATACTTCCGATTTTTATTCCTGCCGCTGAACAGACAAATGTTACAACTCCGATAAATACGACTGCCGGTATAATTGCAACCTTCAAAAAAGCAAATGTCACGCCAACTGCCAGTGCATCAATACTCGTCGCAACCGCAAGCAAAAACATTGTTTTTATATCCATTGTATCATTTGACTCTTCCTCTTCCCCCAATGATTCTTTTATCATACTTCCGCCGATAAACAACAATAGTATAAATGCAACCCAGTGATCATACTGTGTCAGTTTTTCAGCAAAAAAACGACCTGCAAAATATCCGATCAATGGCATCAATGCCTGAAAGCCTCCAAACCACGCCCCTGCAATTGCCATATGTTTCTTCTGGATCTTTCCCAGTGATAATCCTTTGCAAATCGATACTGCAAAAGCATCCATAGAAAGGCCAACTGCTAAAATAAAAAGCTCTAAAATGTTCATTGGTTTATTCCTCTTCTTTCGTCTGAACATAAGAAAACTCATAGACAACCTTTTCGTATTGTCCATGAGTCCCATCATTTTCAATTTTTAGAAAATTCTCATAATGTCATTATACATAACAACCACCATTAATATCATTAACAATGCGAATCCTGCAAAATGAACCATTCCTTCTTTTTCCGGCGGAATACGTTTTCCTCGAATGGCTTCGATAAACAAAAATATCAAGCGTCCACCATCTAATGCCGGAAATGGTATGAGATTCATCACACCTAAGTTTGCTGTCAACAAAATCCCGATATTTAAAATATTCAGCCATACCACCTGCATTCCCGCTGGTTTTGCCTGTTGATATGCATTGTCTACTACCGATACGATTCCGACAGGTCCTGACATCTGATTGATTCCAACCTGTCCGCTAAGCAACATTTTTAAGCATTCGAAAGTATAAGATATCCAGTATTTCACTGTATAGGCACCATATTTTAATGTACCGAAAACTCCCGGTTTTGTACGCTCACCAATACTTACGATACCAAGTCTGGCATAGGAATCATTTTCCAATTGTTTTGCCACCAGTTCTGCGGTATGCGTTTTTCCATCACTTTCATATGTGACAGACAATGCATCGCCCTCTTTTGTTGAAAAATTATACAATGTAATTTCTTCCCACAAATGAATACTATGACCATTGATCTTTGTGATAACATCCCCTGCCTGTAATCCTTGTTCCGCAGCGGAATACCCTGTTTCTACTGCACCTATTTCCGGTGAATGATACCCAATCCATCCAACCAGAATAATACAAAGAATCCATGCCAGTATGAAATTAAATATCGGTCCTGCTGCAATAACAGAAATTCTTGCCCATACGGATTTACTATTAAAACTACCTTCCGCTGTATCATCCGCATCATCCTCTCCCATCATACATGCGCCGCCCAGAGGAAGCAATTTCAGAGAAAATTTTGTCTCTCCAATCTGCTTCCCGATCAATGTCGGTCCCATGCCCAATGAGAACTCATCGACTCGGATTTTATTTGCTTTGGCAAGCAAAAAATGACCTAATTCATGAAAAATTACAATTGCACTAAATAATAAAATTGCAATGATTATACCCATTAATTACCACCTTTATATTTTGCTAAAATATATTCATACGTTTCCTGCTCTGTAGCCAGAATTTCCGGTATTGTTGGATTTACAATATTTTTATGATGCTCCATACAATCCTGAATAATTTCTGGAATCTGCAGATATCGAATCTCACGATTTAAAAACATTGCAACCGCTTTTTCATTCGCAGCATTGAGCACTGTCGGAAGCGAACCACCGATTCTTCCTGCTTCATAAGCAAACTTCAATCCATAAAATGTTTCCATATCCGGTTTTTCAAATGTAATCTGAGTCAATGTTTCAAAATCCAATCTTTCCCCCGGTAAATATCTTCTCTCCGGATAATATAATGCATACTGGATTGGAAGCTTCATATCCGGTGTACCTAACTGTGCGATCACCGCTCCATCCTCATATTCTACCATTGAGTGGATAATGCTTTGTGGCTGTACAACCACCTGCACCTGATCTACATTTACATCAAACAGCCATTTTGCTTCTATAACTTCCAGCCCCTTATTGACCATGGTTGAAGAATCAATTGTAATCTTTCTTCCCATTGCCCAGTTCGGATGTTTTAATGCATCTTCGACCTGTATATGCCCCAGTTCCTCACGCTTTCTTCCTCTAAACGGACCTCCGGAAGCAGTCAGTAAGATTTTGTGTAATGCCTTTTCCTGTCCTCCTTGTAGAGACTGGAATATTGCACTATGTTCACTGTCTACAGGTAAAATTGATACCCCATATTCTTTTGCCAGAGGCATGATAATATGTCCTGCTGTAACAAGAGTTTCCTTATTGGCAAGCGCGATATCTTTTCCGGCTTTGATAGCTTCGATCGTTGGAAGGATTCCTATCATCCCCACAATTGCTGTTACAAGAATCTCAGATTCTTCTATTGCCGCTACCTCAAGCAAACCATCCATTCCTGTTACAACCTTAACATTCAAATCCTGAATATTATTCTTTAATTCAGCTGCTTTCTTTTCATTCCATACAGCAGCCAGCTTTGGATGAAATTCTCGAATCTGCTTTTCCAAAAGTTCTATATTATTCCCCGCTGCCAAAGCAACGACATCCAAATCTCCATTTGTTCTTGCCACTTCCAATGTCTGTGTACCTATAGAACCTGTTGAACCTAATATTGCTATTTTTTTCATTATACTCACCTATTATTCTCTTTATATCTAAATTATATCTCGCATATTGCTACATACTTTTTCTTATATTTACAAAATATTAGACAAGAAATATATCAATGGTGCTGTAATAATAACACTGTCAAATCGATCCAGGATACCACCATGCCCCGGTATCAGCTTTCCATAATCTTTAATATTATAATTTCTCTTTATCGCAGAAGCTGCCAGATCACCGATCTGTGAAATCGCACCGCCTGCTGCTCCGATAATTGCAAATTCAGCAACACCGACGCCTGCACCGCCCCATTTATTGATTGCAAGTGCATAGAGAACTCCGATCAACGCTGCTCCGACAATTCCGCCGATTCCGCCTTCTACAGATTTCTTTGGACTTAGTACCGGTGCCATTTTATGTTTTCCGATCAACATACCGACACAATATGCACATGTATCACATCCCCATGCACAGATAAATACAAGCCATACTTTAAATACTCCGCCAACTTCAATTCGGATCTGATAGATATATGAAAGCATAACAGCAACATAGAACAATCCAAAATATGCAGCCATCAACTGATCTGCATGATATGTTGGATATGCGAAAACCATAATTGCCATAAGACAGATTAAATATCCTAAGAACAACATCATAAACCAGTCATGATTACCTTTTGATAGCAAGGAACTCATGTATAACAAAACATAATATCCTATGGTAAATAAATACCCACATATTCCCAATGGTTTTTTTTCAATTTTGAACACCTTGTAAAGTTCACTCAGTCCGATCAGACTGATGACTAAAACAGTTCCAAATAAAATATTTCCACCTGAAATAATTGTGATCAACGCAATGATCACTAATAATATTCCACTCAACAAACGTGTCTTAAACATTCTGATCCTCCTTTATTCCTCCGAAACGACGATCTCTATTATTATATTGTTCGATTGCACGGATCAATTCCTCTTTTGTAAAATCAGGCCAAGGAACATCTGTAAAATAAAACTCTGAATAAGCAAGCTGCCATAACAGATAATTTGACAAACGCTGTTCTCCACTTGTACGGATCAGCAGATCCGGATCTGGAATATCCCAGGTATCTAAATATGAACTATACAATTTTTCATCTATATCTTTCGGATCTACTTTACCATCTACACAATCCTGAGCTACTTTTCGCACAGCGCGGACAATTTCATCACGGCTTCCGTAATTTAATGCAATTGTAAAGTTCAATCCTCCGTTATCTTTACTTGCTTCTTCCAATTCATGGATACGTTTTTTAATATCATCATCTAAAGGGGCGATATCTCCGATCACGCGAATCTTCATATCGTTTTTCTTCGCTGTCTTCAGACATGTTTTCATATAATTACGAAGTAATGTCATCAAAGCATCGACCTCTGATTTTGGGCGATTCCAGTTCTCTGTGGAAAACGCATAAACAGTCAGATATTTAATTCCCATTCTCCATGCTTCTTCACAGATACGCTCTACATTCTTACTTCCCTGTGCATGTCCATAATTTCTAGGCATTCCTTTTGCCTTTGCCCAACGTCCATTTCCATCCAGAATAATGGCTACATGTTGTGGTACATTCATAGTTTTCCTCCTTGCTAAGTACATACAGCATAAGAGGGGCTGCAATAACTGCGCCCCTCCATATAATTAGACAGTCATGACTTCTTTTGTCTTCACATCTACTGCTACATCAATTTCTTTGATGTATTTATCTGTTAATTTCTGAAGCTGTTCTTCCAGATCTTTAATCTCATCCTCTGAAATATCACTTCCTTTTAATTTCTTGAACGCATCGTTTCCATCACGACGAATGTTACGGATTGCAACTTTTGCGCCTTCTCCTTTTTTCTTAACATCTTTTGCAAGCTCTTTTCTTCGCTCTTCTGTAAGCTCTGGGAAGATCAAACGAATGCTTGTTCCGTCATTTGTAGGATTAATGCCGATATCAGATACAAGGATTGCTTTTTCGATTTCCTTAAGCAGGCTCTTCTCCCATGGCTGAATCTGGATCATACGAGCTTCTGGTACAGATACGTTAGCAACCTGCTGGATTGGTGTTGGTGAACCATAATAATCTACTGCAAGCTTATCCAATACATGTGGATTCGCACGTCCTGCACGAATTGTTGCAAGCTCACTGTTCAGGCTGTTAATTGATTTCGTCATCTTGTCGTCGTATACTTTCAATTGTTCGTTCATATCTTATTAATTCCTTTCTTATACAGTTACTTTTGTTCCTGTAAATGTTCCACTCATTGTCTCAACAATACTGTTCTCTTCATTCAGTCCGAAAACAAGCATCGGCATCTTATTCTCCATACAAAGAATGGATGCTGTCATATCAACTGCTGCGAGCTTCTGATCAATAACATCCTGAATTGAAATCTCATCATACTTTTTCGCTTCCGGATTCACCTTCGGATCACTGTCGTAAATTCCATCGATTGCTTTTGCAAGAAGCATTGCATCTGCTTCAATCTCAATTGCACGAAGTACTGCACCTGTATCTGTTGAAAAATATGGATGTCCTGTACCGCCTGCGAAGAAAATTACTTTGCCTTCTTCTAATGAAGCAAGTGCTGCATCTTTTGAGAATAATGATGTAAATGCTCCACATACAAATGGTGTGAAAATCTCTGTCTTCATACCTACATGTCTGAAAATATCTGATACATAAATACAGTTCATAACTGTTGCAAGCATACCAATCTGATCTGCTTTCGTACGGTCAATTGTTTCACTTGTACGACCTCTCCAGAAGTTACCTCCTCCTGTTACAATCGCAATCTGATAACCTTCATCAACTAAAGTTTTGACCTGCTTTGCCACTCCGATACAAGTAGCTTCATCAAACCCTGTTTTTTTATCTCCGGCAAGTGCTTCGCCGCTAAGTTTTAAGAGTACTCTTTTCATAACAATCTGCTCCTTAACGTATTCCGATAGAAAAATAATTTATCATTTTTCTATATTTAGATTTATAAATTGAAGTATACCATATCTTTTCTATTTTGTCATGTATATATCGTTCTTCTTTATATGGTTTTCTATCTGGTTTTTCGATTAATATATCTTGCTTTATATTTTGAATATACAATTGTCTGATCTTTATACAAACTGTAATATCCTGACACTGCATAGCTGATAGAAATTGCGATCAAATAATATGCAGCACCGGAAAATCCAAACAATTCAAACGAAATTAACATTGCTGTAATCGGACAATTTGTCACTCCACAGAATAACGCCACCATACCGGCTGCTGCAGCCACCTCCGGTGACACATCAAGTATATTTCCCATCACACAGCCAAACGTCGCTCCAATCGCAAATGCCGGTACAATTTCTCCTCCTCGATACCCGGCACGCATCGTAATGGCTGTCAATATCATCTTCCATAAGAAATCAAGAGGACGTGCATCTCCTGTTGCAATCGCTCGTGCAATAAGTTCATTTCCTGCTCCCATATAATCTTTCGTCTGTAATAAAACTGTGATTACGATTACAAGACATCCCGCCACAACAACACGGATATATGGATTTTTTAAATATTTACCATAAATTTGTCCTGTCCATTTTAATAACACACAAAATAAAATACTGAGTACTCCACATAGTGTTGCAATAATTCCCATTTTAATGCCGCTCTCAATCGTAAGCACCGGAATTCTGTCTACTGGAAATGTCTCCGGGAAAATTCCCATACCTGTTGCAAACTCTGCTGCTATGATAGATGCCGTCACGCATGGAAGTAAAGCTACATAATACATAACTCCTACACTTACTACTTCCATTGCAAATACTGCCGCTGCCATCGGTGTTCCGAATACTGCCGCAAACGCCGCACTCATTCCACACATGATTATGACATGCTGGTCAAATTCATCCAGGTGTACAAGCTTTCCAAGCCAGCTTCCGATACTTCCTCCAAATTGAATGGAAGCTCCTTCTCGACCTGCCGAACCGCCTGTTAAGTGAGTAAGCAAGGTTGCCACAAAAATTAATGGTGCCGAACGAAACGGAACCTTATCTCTGGAACGGATCGTTGCTAATACCTGATTCGTACCTCCATCATGTCTTCCCATCTTTTCATATAAAAATACAATAATCAATCCCGCTATAGGCAAAAGCAGGAACACCCATAAATGGCTGTTCCTATATTCTGTCGCATATTTTATACAAGCTGCAAAGACACTGCTGGCCCCACCGACCACCAGACCGGTTAACACTGCAAGTGCAAGCCATTTCAAAAAATTATTTACGTCTCGCCGGGTTCTTTCATAATAGTAATAAATTAAAATCTTCCCTTTATCAAATAGCGTTTTTTCATTTTCTTTTCCCACAGCTCACACCTCATTCAACTTATTCTATATTTACAATAATATCATAGATATAAGCACTGTGACAATACCACAGATTCCGATAGCCAATCCACTCATTGCACCTTCAACTTCGCCAATTTCAATTGCTTTTGAAGTACCAACTGCATGACTGCATGAACCAATAGCAAGTCCTGCCGCTATAGAATCATTTACATGGAAAATCTTAATTAAATACGGAGCAAGAATGCTTCCCAATATTCCAGTAAAAATAACGGCCACTACAGTGATTGGTACAACCCCGCCATTTCCTTCTGAAACGCTGACTGCTATCGGAGTTGTCACAGATTTTGGTACCAATGATACTGTAATACTCTGCTCAAGACCAAATAATTTACACATACCATATACACTGAACATAGATGCAGCGGAACCAACAACACATCCTACCAGAATTGGAAACCAGTATTTTTTCAAGATATCAAGTTTTGAATAAATCGCAACTGCCAGGCATGCTGTGGCCGGTGCCAGAAACATATTGATAATTGCTCCTCCCACATCATATGCTTCATACGAAATATGGAATATTTCTAACACACCTACGATCAATACAATCGCAATAATCAATGGGTTGCAGATTGGCGACTTTGTTTTTTTCTGAATCTTCACACCAATCCAAAATGCAATAACACTTATTGCTACACCAAAATATTCTGAGCTACATAATTCACGCATTATTTCTTCCTCCTGTTCATCAGCTTAATCACAAATTGTACGCTGTATGCAGTTGCCGCAAACGTAATAATCGTAGAAACAATACAGATAATAAGAAACGGAACAAGTGTGCTTTTTAAAATATCGAAATAATTCATAACACTTACCCCTGCCGGCACAAAAAAGAATGCCATGTTTTCCATTAAAAAATCTGCTTTTTCCTGAACATGCTCAATTTTCAAAATACCTGTCAGCAGACAGATAAATAACAAAATCATTCCAATCACACTGGATGGAAATGAGAAAGGTAAATACGCTGCCACTATCTGACTAAGCCAACATACAGTAAAAAAGATTCCTATTTGTTTAATAATTTTCATTTTAAATCACCGCAAGCTACATTACACCTTAGGAAAAAAATTGTCAATCAAATTACTATTGATTTTTTTCGTAGTAAAGTTATAATTTTCATAATAGTATATTTGATTTTATTGACATTCTCTCTTATATGTTCTATTATAAGAGTGATTTTCGCACTTTAAAGAATTAAAACATCACAGTGTGCAAATATATATTTTTTAATTAGCTAATGAATAGTAGGATTATTTTTATAATGATTGAGAGGTAAAAATTATGATTATTGTATTAAAACCACACGCTTCTGAAGATCAAATTCTTCGTGTTGAAGAATTAATCAAGAAAAAAGGACTGGAGGCTCACATTGTACGTGGCGAAGAGATGACAATCATCGGTTGTATCGGAGATACTACTGCCGTTGACTCCCGACTCTTTGAAGTTGATTCTGCAGTCGACAAAGTCATGCATGTCCAGGAGCCTTACAAGCTTGCAAACCGTGCTTTCCATCCGGATGATTCTATTATTGATGTGTCCGGTGTTAAAGTCGGCGGAGAGCATCTTGCAGTAATTGCAGGTCCTTGTTCTGTTGAATCTTATGAACAGGTACTGGAAATTGCTAAAGCCGCTAAAGCTTCCGGTGCAAATATGATCCGTGGCGGTGCTTTCAAGCCTAGAACAAGCCCTTATTCTTTCCAGGGATTGGGTCTTGAAGGTCTTGATATTCTCTGTGCAGTACGTGATGAAGTAGGTCTCCCTATTGTAACAGAATTAATGTCACCGGATTATCTGGATGTCTTCAACGAAAAGGTTGACCTAATCCAGATTGGTGCAAGAAACATGCAGAATTTTGATTTATTAAAACAACTGGGTAAGGTTGACCGTCCTATCCTTCTGAAACGTGGTCTTAACGCTACTTATGAAGAATGGATCATGTCAGCAGAATATATTATGGCTTCCGGTAATGAAAATGTAATTCTCTGTGAACGCGGTATCCGTACTTTTGAATCCTTCACAAGAAACACATTGGATCTTCAGAGCATTCCTGTATTAAACAGCAAAACTCATCTTCCTGTTATCATTGACCCAAGTCACGCCGGTGGAAAATGGTGGCTTGTAGAACCTATGGCAAAAGCTGCTATCGCTGCCGGAGCAAACGGATTGATGATTGAAGTACATAATGATCCTGACAGTGCTCTTTGTGATGGTGCACAATCATTAAAACCAGAGAAATTTGACGCACTAATGAAACAGATCCGTCAGATTGCTGCTGTCGTAGATAAAAGATTCTAGTTTCAAGGAGAACAAACTATGGAATTAACAGTAAACTTAGGAGAAAACAGTTATCCTATTTATATTGAAAATGGTATTCTTCCACACGCCGGAGAATATATTTCAAAATTCTATCAAGGGAAAAAAATCATCTTGATTTCCGATGATAATGTATTCCCACTATATGGCGAAACAGTATTGAATTCTCTGCAAAATTATAAATGCCATACACTCGTCTTACCACATGGAGAACCAACAAAAAGTTTTGAATCTTTACCTAAGATCTATTCCGCTATGCTTGACGCGAAAATTTCCAGAAGCGATCTTGTCATCGCTCTTGGTGGCGGCGTAATTGGAGACCTTGCAGGATTTGCAGCTTCCAGTTTCCTGCGAGGCGTAAAACTGGTTCAGATCCCAACTTCTCTTCTGGCTCAGGTTGATTCTTCAGTCGGTGGAAAAGTCGCTGTCGATCTTCCACAAGGGAAAAATCTGGTCGGTGCGTTTTTCCATCCAAAAATGGTTCTTATTGATCCAGATGTATTAAACACATTACCTACGCGATATATCAATGACGGAATGGGTGAAGTGATTAAATATGGCTGCATTAAAGATGCGACGCTTTTTAATACCTTGAAAAACCATATTTCTTTTGAGGATTTAAAACCGGAACTTGCTTCTATCATTGCACGATGCGTAGATATCAAACGTATTGTTGTCGAACATGACCAGTTCGACACCGGAGAACGTATGCTATTAAATTTTGGTCATACACTCGCACACACAATTGAACAATATTATCATTATGAGCGTGAAAGTCATGGCGAAGCCGTAGCAATCGGTATGTATCAGATTAGTAAAATCGCTGAAGAAAAAGGATTAACTAAAGATGGCTGTTCCGATGAAATCAAGCAGCTCCTCCAAACATATGGTCTTCCGTTTTCATGTAATCTTCCAATTGAAGATTTGACCGGTGCAATTAAATTAGATAAAAAGAATTTAAATAATCATTTGAATGTTGTACTGTTACATACAATCGGTGACAGTTATGTATATCCTACTGATGTCACATTTTTTTATAATGCCGGTATCATGTGACTTTCATTTAATATTTTGCATTCACACTCTCATTAAACAGACAAAAAGAACGTTATCGTATACCGTATTTCTAAATACACGACAACGTTCTTTTTATATTCTCATTAAAACAAGCAACTGACGAAGTATCCTAAAACTCCTTCATAACTGCCGCAAATGCTGCTTCTAAGTCTTCAATAATATCATCAATATTTTCAAGACCAACTGAAATTCTGATCATTCCACCATCAATTCCCGCTGCCACAAGCTGTTCATCTGTCAGCTGACGGTGTGTCTCTGATGCAGGATGAAGCACACACGTACGAATATCAGCAACATGTACTTCATTGGATGCCAGATGCAATGAATCCATAAATTTAGCAGCTGCAGGACGGCCACCCTTAATTATAAAGGAAATAACTCCACTGCATCCTTTCAAATATTTTTCTGCAAGTGCATGACATACATCGGATTCTAACCCTGGATAATTTACCTTCTCTACTGCCGGAGATGCTTCCAGATATTTTGCAACCGTCATTGCATTTTCACAATACTGTTTCATACGAACAGGAAGCGTCTCTAATCCCATGTTCAATAAAAATGCGGAATGTGCTGCAGGATACACTCCAAAATCACGCATCAACTGCATTCTGGCTTTGATAATATATGCCATATTTCCATAACTTTCTGTATAAGAGATTCCATGATAAGATTCATCTGGCTCTGTGAGTCCCGGGAAGTTTCCATTTGTCCAATCAAACTTACCACTGTCAACAATTACACCGCCAATCTGAACTGCGTGTCCATCCATATATTTACTTGTCGAATGAACCACGATATCTGCACCAAACTCAAATGGTTTACACAAAATTGGTGTTGCAAATGTATTATCAACAATAAGCGGTACATTCATTTCATGTGCAATATTAGCAAAACGTTCAATGTCAAATACAACTAACGCCGGATTGGCAAGGGTCTCTCCAAAAACAAGTTTTGTATTTGGCTTAAATGCTGCCTTAATCTCTTCATCACTTGAGGCTGCATCTACATAAATGCACTCAATTCCAAGTTTTTTTAATGTAAATGAAAACAGATTGATCGTTCCTCCATAAATCTGTGGAACACTGATAATGCTGTCTCCTGCCTCACAAATATTTAAAATAGAAAGCAAGGTTGCTGCCTGACCGGACGTAGTACACATCGCACCTACTCCGCCTTCTAATGCAGCAATCTTTTCTTCTACTGCCATTACTGTTGGATTTCCGAATCGGGAATAGCAAAGCCCTTTTGTCGGATCATCAAAAATTGCAGCTACTTCTGCTGCTGAATCATATACATATGTAGTACTCTGTACAATTGGAAGCACTCGTGGTTCTCCATTTTTAGGTGTATAGCCTGCATGCAGACATTTTGTTTCATCTCTCATTATCATTTGTCTCCTTTTCTTAAGTCATACATAAATTCTAGCAAATTTCATCAACTTTTCCTAGCAATTTTATCAGATTTATGAATCTGATCTATAATTCGGATTGTATTCAGGGAAATATCCAGATATGGGTGTTCTACATTTTCTTCCTTTATAAGCTCATAAAATTTCTGAATCTCATAAATCATATTATTTTCTACCGGCTTATATGGTAGTTTTTCACACGTTCCATCTTCTAGTCCGTCCCTGTCTCCTTTGCGCAGTCTTATCTCGATTTCTGTCGGACTGCCAATATGATTCAACAAAATAGAACCTTTTTCTCCTTGAATCACACTTGGATTAACCGAAGCTGTAATTTTCGAATATACTGCCTGTGCCAGAAAATCCGGATATTTCATCAAAACAACCCCACTACCCTCAAATCCATTTGAGAGAAATGTAGAATACGCCTCTACCTTTTCCGGTTCTCCAAACAAACGAACAATTGCATGGATACAATATACCCCAATATCACGTGCCGCTGAATTTAACAGCTCCGGATCAAAAGCATTTTCCACAATTCCATTAAGGAAATTATCGTATCTGCTGGAATACTGACAAAATTCAAATTCCACTCTCCGCAATGTTCCAATTCTAGGAAGCTGCTCTTTCACCAACTCAAAAGCAGGATCAAAATCTGACTTCATTGCCTCTAAAAGAATTACATGGTTTTTCTTTGCACACGCGATCATTGCTTCTGCTTCCTGCTCATTAATTGCCATAACTTTCTCGCATAATACATGCTTTCCGGATTCCATTGCCTGTATTGCCTGTTCGCAATGAATATAATTTGGTGATGCAATATAAACCGCATCCAGTCCTGAATCCAAAAAATCTGTATAATCAGTAAATACGTACTTTATATTATACTTTTGAGCAAAGCATTCTCCCGTCTGTTGTGCCCTTGAATATACTGCAAATAACTCCGTTTGAGGATTTTGTATGGCTGCCTCACAAAATTTATGACTGATTTTATTTGTCCCTATAATTCCAATTTTTATCTTCATATACCACTCTTCCTATTTCTCATCCCATTCTCGCTTTGTAAATAAAATGTCATGATTGATCAAACGATAGAAATCGCGTTTCATTTCTTCATATCGCTGATCTCCCAATGCCATTAACCACATCATCTTCGTAATAGTTGCTTCCAACGTCATATCATACGCTTCCAGTAATTTAAAGTCCAGTTTTACACGCTTACCTACTTCATATACAGTCATATTGCTTCCTTCATTTGCAACCTGCGTAGTCATCACAACAATTTTGCCTTTGTCTTTCCATTTATTCATTTCTTCATAAAATTCTTCTAATAGACTCTCCGGAATTCCACCTACTCCAAAACTCTCAATAACAAGACAGTCATAATTTTCAAACAAGTAAGGTAAAATATCTGCCTTCATTCCCGGAATCAATTTCAACACATACACACTATTTTTCATTTCATAATAGAATCTGACTGGACCTGTGTACGGCATTTCTGTAATATAACGTACCAAAACACCATCTTGGATTACTGCAAGATATGGAAAGTTTATACTTGTAAATGCATTATAGCTCTTTGCTCTCTCTTTTCTTGCCCTTGTTCCCACAATAACTTTCCCGTCAAATACTATATTCACATCCTGAGAATCATTATCCGAAGCATATATAAAACTATCCAGCAAATTCGTCTTTGCATCAGTAACATCCATTTCTATCGGTTTCTGTGCGCCTGTAACAACAATCGGTTTTCTGGAATTCTGAATCATATAAGACAGTGCCGCTGCTGTATATGCCAAAGTATCCGTTCCGTGACAAATTACAAATCCATCATACTCATTATAATTTTCTTCTATTGTTTTCACCAATAATTTCCAATGATCCGGTGTTACATTTGTACTATCTAAATTGCAAACTTGAATAGACTCTACTTCACAAATCTTTGCAACTGCAGGTATGTAAGTCAAAATATCCGCTGGCGAAAGTCCCGGTGCAAGTCCGTATTCTGTTTGTTTCGAAGCGATTGTCCCCCCGGTTCCTATCATCAATATCTTTTTCATATCGTTCCCTCTCCATGTTTCTAGTATAAATGAGTATACCACAATTTATATCATATAAAAAGGACGACTCTGTGCAATCATCTCTTTGCATAAAATCATCCTTTATCATTCTATATTTACAATGCTTTTTTTATTGCTGCAAGCAACTCACTATATTCCTCGTATGCCGGAAGTTCCGGATACTCTTTCTTAATAGCATCTGTACTTCTAAAAAGAAAACCAGCCTTACTTGCCTGAATCATCCCCAAATCGTTGTGGCTGTCTCCACTTGCTATCGTATCATACCCGATAGACTGCAGTGCTTTCACTGTTGTAAGCTTTGACTGTTCACATCTCATTTTAAATCCTGTGATTTCTCCAGTTTCTGCAACTTCAAGTGAATTGCAGAAAATAGTCGGCCATCCCAGTTTTTCCATAAGTGGACTTGCAAACTGTGTAAATGTATCACTTATAATAATAACCTGTGTGATAGAACGAAGTTCATCCAGGAACTCTTTTGCTCCCGGCATTGGATCAATCTTTGCAATCGTCTCCTGTATTTCTTTTAATCCAAGTCCATGTTCTTTTAATATCTGAATTCTCCAGTTCATGAGCTTATCATAATCAGGTTCATCTCTTGTAGTTCTTTTGAGCTCCGGAATACCACTTTCTTCTGCAAATGCAATCCAGATTTCCGGTACAAGCACTCCTTCGAGATCTAAACATACAATATTCATCTTTCTTCCTCCATAATTTATCAGTTTAATAGGATAAAGTATACCACACCTTTTTGGTTATGTCATCTATGATTATGTATATGTGATGATATTTTTATCTTTCAGCCAGGTACTTCTCCGTCAATTTCACTGCATCTTCAATACACTGAGAACAACTGCACAATACCTTTCCTGTATCAACACCCTTCAGTTCACGACAGATGCATGATCCATTTTTCCCAACGAATCGTTCTACCTGTTCTCTAATCTTTTTATATGTAGTCCCCTTAGTTTTAGAACCTTCTTTTGTACTTCCCTTGCTATTATCAAGCCCTATGATCATTGCCATCCCTGAAAGTGCACCACACATCTCCATGCATCCCATACCAAGACCAAAGCCTTCTGCTATACGAAACATTTCATCTTCATCAATACCAAATTCTTTACAAAAAGAACAAGCTACTGCCTGTGCACAATTACAGCCTCTGTTATGTAATTCTAATGCATGTTCTACTTTTGTACTCATCTTTCTTTTCTCCTCTTCTTATCTTTTTGTTGTTATAAAAGCACAAACTAGCTGTTTTCCAAATAGGAAAAACAGCTAATCTGATAAATGCCCAACACTTTAAATCTTATTAGTTATTTGAATAAAATGATCCCATATAACGGATATATTCATCATCTGTTTTATTTGCCTGCCAATTATGAACATTTGCTTTATTATGATCGCCTGCAATAACAGAAAGAGATTTTCCGAGATTGTCAAATGCTTCTTCAACGCAAGCCTCCGGTGTCATAGCAGCTTTCATGACAGCTTCTCCTGCCGGTCCACCCGGAAGGTTGCTTAACAGACTTGGTGTTATTGTTGTGCCTAAAGTAATAACCTCCACATCAACATTTGTACTCTCACATTCTGCTGCTACAGCTTCTGTCAACTTT
Organism: Ruminococcus sp. B05; assembly: GCF_003628495.1. Taxonomy (NCBI): domain Bacteria; kingdom Bacillati; phylum Bacillota; class Clostridia; order Eubacteriales; family Oscillospiraceae; genus Ruminococcus; species Ruminococcus sp. B05. The sequence goes on from NZ_RBZR01000006.1 coordinate 57,208, forward strand.
TTAATATAGGATTTACCTGCACCATACTGTGCATTATATGGTGAACTGCTGATTGCTGTTAAAGAAGATACATTGATCACAGCACCACGATCCTGTTTTGCAAAGATTCCCATATAGTGATAGAAGCATTTTAAGAAAGTCATAACGTTAACATTAATCATCTGCTCATGCTTCTCCCATGGAGTATCCTGTAATTTCCCAAATGTATGGAAACAGGCAACATAACTCATGAATCCCATATCAAGATCTTTTGTTGCTTCAAAAATCTTATCTGTACAGTCAGACTGTGCAAAATCCGCACGGATAACCATATGATCTACACCATATGTTTCACTGATATTTTTTCCAAGTTCCTGCAGCATCTCTTCTCTTCTTCCTACAAGAACAACACTCATTCCCTCAGAAGCAATTTTTTCTGCAAAGGCTTTTCCCACTCCTTCAGTTGCTCCCAGAATAATTCCCCATTCACCGTATTTCTCTCTTAAATTCATCGTTTTTTCCTCCAATTTTTTCTAATTTGTAACGAGATATACTATAACATGTCTAGAGAATTTTAACAATGGAGAAAGTCTATTATCTTTGTTTTCAGGAAAATATTAACAATTATTTTCACTTGTCTACTCTGTAATCATTAATCTCTGTTGGACAAAACATAGCTGTGATGATATAATTCTATAGATATTCATCGCTATGAAAATACTTATGATAAGGAAGTGAAATTTTGGAACAAGGGAACTTAACAAAAGGTCCTATTTTAAAAACATTAACTAAGCTTGCCATTCCTATTATGGCATCTTCATTTTTGGGGACATTATACAATCTTACTGACATGGCATGGATCGGATTGCTCGGCTCTAAAGCTGTTGCCGGTGTCGGTGTCGGTGGTATGTTCACCTGGCTCTCACAAGGATTAGCCTCTATGGCCAGAATGGGTGGTCAGGTACAGGTGGCACAGTGTATCGGTCGGGGGGACCGGGAAAAGGCACATGCTTATGCACAGACAGCAATACAATTATCTACTTTTATGGGATTATTATATGCTGCTGTTTCTTTATTGTTTACAAATCAGTTGGTAGGATTCTTCCATTTGACTGATCCGGAAGCATGGACTGCTGCCATCTCTTATACTAAAATCGCCTGTGGACTTATTGTTTTTTCATTTTTAACATTAACCATGACAGGAATTTATACTGCACAAGGTGACTCGAAAACACCTTTTTTAGCCAACCTGGTTGGTCTTGTACTGAATATGATCTTAGATCCTGTTCTCATTCTCGGACCGGGACCATTTCCTAAATTTGGTGTGGCAGGTGCAGCCATCGCAACAGTTACCGCTCAGTTTGTTGTTATGAGCGTTATGATTTTAGGCGTTATAAAGCAGAAGAAAGACAACGTATTGAAAAAGACTCGGTTAATTGCGAAAATGCATTTTGAACATGTTTCAGGTATATGTAAAATCGGAATTCCAACCGCACTTCAAGGAATGGCTTACTGTGCAATTTCCATGGTACTGACCCGTATGGTATCTGCCTTTGGAGCGGAAGCCATTGCTACGCAAAGAGTTGGCGGACAGATTGAATCTGTTTCATGGAATACTGCTGATGGGTTTGCTTCTGCTTTGAATGCATTTATCGGACAAAACTATGGTGCGGGTAAAATGGACAGAGTAAAGAAAGGGTATCGCGCCTCACTATTTACAGTTGGTATCTGGGGCTTATTAATTACAATGTTGTTTGTTTTCGCTCCAAACACAATTGCCTCTCTTTTCTTCCATGAACCAAAAGCCATTGCTACCGCAGTCGGATACCTTGTTATTGTAGGCTTCAGTGAGGCTTTTATGTGTGTCGAGCTTACTACAATCGGTGCATTATCCGGACTTGGAAAAACACACCTTTGCAGTGTTATTTCTATTTTATTTACAAGTGCACGTATTCCTCTTGCGATTGTCCTTGGACAGAGCACACTCGGTCTTGACGGAATCTGGTGGGCAGTCTCGCTTACATCAATTGCAAAAGGTATTATTTTTGTTTGTACATTCTTCTGGATTACAAAAGAAAAACCTGCCTGAGTACTTTACTCAAGCAGGTTTTCTTTGTATTTATTATTATATAAAGCTGTTTTTACTTAGAAAAAGACCGGGCTTCATATTTTTCCCAGTCTTTTAGCTTCTTCAATTATATCTAACAACTTTCGGTTCGCACTGCCAATCTGTACTCCTGCATCGATCACTCTATCGCACATTTGTACTGCCTCGATTGCCTCGTCATATGCCCGTTCGCTTATTTCCTCAAACGGAGTTTCTTCGATTACTTGTGTCGCCAATACCTTTGCCACCTGGTAATCCACATCATTTTGATATAGAATTCCAGCCACAAAAGGTATTTGCTCCTTTCGAAGTTTCCGATAGATTGGTATTCCATTTCCTCCTGAAGATATAACAAGGATCTTTGGATTTCCTTCTATCTTCGGTAATTCCATGCTTCCAAATAATGGATCAAAATATCCATTTTCTATCTCATATAATTCTCGGATAATTGGCTCTGTAAAAACATCCTCCGGTTGTCCATAATGAGTGATCGTCTCACCCTTCACACACATCACTTTATCCGAAACCTTCTGTGCCAGTTCAATTTCATGTAAGGACATAATAACTGTAATATGCTTTTCTCTCACCATACGCTCCAAAATCGAGAGTAGCTCAAGCTTATGTTTCACATCCAAAAAGGAAGTTGGTTCATCCAAAATCATCACTTCCGGCTCCTGGCAAATTGCTCTTGCAAGCAAAATACGTTGTCTTTGTCCGTCGCTGATTTCATTAAAATTACAATTTCCCAACTCTAATGCATGTACCGTCTCCATTGCTTCTTCGACGATTTTCTCATCCTTAGCGGTTAAAATTCCTAACCGCCCGGTATATGGATAACGTCCCATTGCTACTACATCGTGACAGGTCATATATTCCGTTTTGATTCTTTCTGTCAAAACCACCGCCATCTTCGAAGCCATTTCCTTGTAAGACAATTGTAAAAGAGACGTATCATCATAAAACACATTTCCTGCAATCCACTTTAGTTGTCTTGTAATGCTCTTTAAAATCGTGGACTTTCCCGAACCATTCGGCCCGATTAATGTTATAATTTCACCTTTGTTAATCCCTATGTTAATATCATGGATCAACGCTTTTCCCTGATAGCCTACCGCCAGATTATCCAGCCGGATATAATGATCTGTCATCTCTTATCTTCCCTTCTCACGCTTCAGCATCATATAAATTACAATCGGAGCTCCTAATATAGACGTTACTGTGCTGATATTTAACTCTGTCGGTGCCAGTACCATTCTCGCAATCAAATCACACAACATGCAAAATACCGCTCCCGCAAAAAATGTTCCGGGAATAATAATAAGCGGCCTTGCTGTCCCAAATGCTTTTCTTGTGAGAAACGGAACCGCAATTCCTACAAATGAGATTGGTCCGGCAAATGCTGTCACACATGCTGACAGGATACTCGACAATAAAATCAATGCCACACGGAAGAATTTAATGTTTACTCCCATGCTCTGTGCATATCCTTCTCCCAACTGGTATGCCCCAATTGGCTTTGACAGGAAAAATGTAAAAATTACCGTAATTCCCACAATCACTGCAGCCACCCCAATATTACTCCAGCTGGTTCCCGAAAAGCTTCCCTGTGACCAGCCGTGCAGATTTATGATATCCGAATCATCCGCAAAAGTGACTACAAAATCTGTGATTGCAGAACAGATATATCCTATCATAATTCCTCCGACAAGTAATGAAGCCATATGATGTATTTTTTTTGACATCAGCAAAATAAATCCTGTCGAAATCAATGCCCCGATAAATGCAGCCATCACAAGTGTATAAGAAGAAAATGTGCCTATATATTTCAAAAAAACAATCATTGTCAAAGCCACTGCCATCTTTGCACCGGAGGATATTCCTAATACAAAAGGGCCTGCGATTGGATTTGAGAAAAATGTCTGCAGCAAAAAGCCAGACAATGACAATGCCCCGCCAAGCAATGCTGCCATCAATATTCTCGGCAACCGGATCTTCCATATAATATTATATTCTACAGCTTCTCCGTCTCTTAAAAATAAAATTTTCAAGATTTTCGCCACCGAAATATGTACGTTTCCTGTATTGATATTTAACACTACAATTATAAAAAAGAGAATTGCCATCGTGATAAACACCATCGTATATCTGGAACGCCTTTTTAAATTTTCCATTTGAAAACTATGATTTTCCATATTTTCTCACCAATCTTTTATCTCACCATTATCTTAATTATTCCATTTTTTGCAAAAATGTCATATCTTGTGGATTTTCTTCTGTCAGCATTAAATGAATATCTCGGATCAATTCACCGACTGTATCCGTTGACTGATAGAGATTTTTTCCTGTATACCAGACATTTCCGTTTTTCACAGCTTTAAATTCTGAAAACAAATTATTTTTTGCTTCTAATTCTTTAATGCTGCTTACTTGTCCCACAATTGTTCCATTGTAGATCAGATAATCTGCATCTACTGCTGTTGCATAAAATTCTTCCATTGTCAGTTTTACTGATGGGGCATTATTATCTGGATTCTTTAAATCAGAAAATGCATATCTTCCTCCCGCTATCTCGATCATAGCCGGTATATAGTCATCAGATTTTCGGACTACCACGGTTCCATCTGTATTGATATAAAAATATGCTACTGTCTTTTCTGTATTTTCAAAACCTTCCAAATCTTCGATGATTTTTGCCTGCTCAGAGAAAAATTTTTCTGCTTCTGTTTCTTTATTAAATAAAGCTCCGTACAGTTTTACCCACTCTGTTCTTCCAAGCGGATGCGATTCATAGCTTGCATAGTCTATCAGCACCGGAATATCCAGCTCTTCTATCATTTCCTGTACTTTTGGTGTGTGCAGTATCATCGTCGATTCAATTGCCAGATCACAATCTCCGTCTACCAGATTTTCATAATCCGGCTCACTGTATTTCCCGGCATATATCATGCTTCCATCCTGCATGGCCTGTCTGGCAGCATCGACATACCAGTCCGATTCATCCAGCCCGGAAAACTTCACGCAATCCACCGCATCTATAGATGCGATCAATGACATAGAGGCACTGGCAGCCATATAGACATGCTGTAATGGCTGCCGGATTATTTTAATGTCTTCATCCAATCCTTCCGGAGCTTCTTTTCCTTCCGGCACGATTAAATATTTTCCGCTTTCTTGAATATTGATCAGCTTATATCCGTCTTTGTAATAGTATACGTCGAATTCTTCTGCATAGGTCAGATCCATTGTTTTTTCATAAGTAAGCCCGGCAATCTCAGGGGCTGAATCTTGATTCTCTTTCTCTTTCTCCTGCGACGAACCACATCCACTTAAAGCAAATATGCATATAAGCAGAACTGCAATATATTGATACCATTTTCTTTTCATATCATTCACCTGTTCGTTTTGTACACTTCCCGTATCAGAAGAGCCACTATTCCCCGTCCCCAATGGCTTCTTCGCATCCGAATAAGACTTTGTATACTTTTATCCATTCTTTTTTCGCAAGCTCCGTCTTTTCATTTTCTGAACAGTCTACGATAAATGGGATTCCAAGCATTGCGAATTTTTCTGTATATTCGTTAAAACGTTCTGTCTGTTCTTTTACTGTAAGCGTATCTTTGTTTGTATCGCTCTCTTTTTGAGGAAGGATTGATGCCGGGAAGATTGCAAGGTTCACTTTTTGTTTTACTAAGGTTTTATATTTCGGAGCATCATAGCTTCCTCCATATACAACCTCGGCTGATTTACCATCTTTTCCTTTACTCATTTTGTCTGCGATTTTAGAAACTGTACAGTCTTTTTTCTTAGAACCAACTGCAGCTACCAAATCCAGCAAATCTAATTGCTCCATCGTTTTCAAAATTTCTTCTGATGCTACATAAACTCTGTCTGCCGGGATATTTATAAGTATCATGTCCTGGTCAAGTCCGACCGGGATATTTACATTTTCCGGAACAAGTAAATACTTCACAATATTTGCCCGATACAGTTTTGCTGTTGCATCGTCGGATGTTTTCTTATCTTCTTCTTTTTCAGACTCTCTGGCAGTATTTTTTGTCATATCTACTTCTAAGAGAACAATTCCTTTTTCATAATGATAAATCTTGAAACATTCTGCATGCTCTACTTTTGTTTCTGACTGATATTCCAGCCCCATGATTTCCGGAGCTTCTTCATCGAGTGTCTTGCTATCATTGTTGCCACTTCCTATTACCTTGCCTTCATTAGCATTACTTCCGTTAGCGGCTGCCAGATATACATAAATGTGATACTCAATCTCATGTGCCACTGACATCTTATCCGTCATTGCTATAATACGGTTATTCTGATTTAACGCCACCGGAATTACCGCTGTCGCAGTTCCTGCTCCCTTTGTCGTATAATATGTATTTCCGTTTGCTTTTACATATTGATAATGGTCACTGCTAAATACCAATGTTGCAAATGCCTGTCCGTTTTGAATTGTAATCTCATTACATGTAATCTGCACTTTTCCGGTTCCACCTGACCACTTAAATCCATCCGGAGTATATGTTCCATCTGCCAAGGCTGTTGTACTTTCTACTTTTGAGGTAGAACCACTTGTATTAGAATCGTATTTTGAGTCCGTATTTGTGTCTGTATTTCCTGTATTTCCATTATTTCCAGTTCCAGGTGTTGACGTTTCCGGAAGTGACGGCACTGTAGGAACATTTGGTGTTGTTGGCTCCGTCGGTGTTACCGGAGTTATCGGTTGTGAAGGCTGTGGTGGATTTGGTAAAATTCCACCATCACCATTTCCGCCATCTTCCAGTTTCTGTAAAGAGTCTGACTGGAATACCAGTGTTCTATCATACCATTTTTTATTCTTTATAGAATAAGCTGCAACCGGAATTTCTGTATCCAGCCCGCTTATCTGGATTGTATACATGTATCCACCATTATCATTTATTACATATGGTGCCCATTGTGATGCCTCTGCCGCAGCTGCCTGCTTTGCAGTACCTGAATACAGATATCCATATCCTTTTCCACTCAACGTTAATTGTGCACTAATCAATCCCTCTTTTACGGTTAATACACAATCTGTCACTTTAAACATAGCACTGCTTGATGTCACCTGTACTTTATATGTTCCATCTTCGAGAACTTTTGTATCTTCTCCCGGTTCTGGTGTAGGCTCCGGTTTAGGTTCCGGTTCTGGTGCAGGCTCCGGATTTGGTGAAGGTACAGGCTCCGGATTTGGTGAAGGTGCAGGCTCCGGTGTTGGAGTTGTTTCTGGTTTTGAAACAGTTTCTTCTTTCCCTGTCAGTTCATCACTCTTAGTTGTACTCTCATCCTCACCTTTGCCTGCATTCTCACCTGCTTCTTTATCTTCCTCGATTTGTCCGGCATCCTCTGTATCTGTTGTGCCAGTCCCGCTGTTCACATTGTCACCACTTTGTTCCGGCTGTGTTTCTACTTCACCCGTACCCGAAATATTTATCGGCTCCTCGCTTTCTACAATCACATTATTCACACTGTCTTCAGCATAAACCTGCATATAGGTTAATGCCGGGCTTATCATAGATACACTCAATAATAAAGCCAATAATATCGCACTTCGTTTCTTCATATTTTCTCCAATCTAACTAACTATCTTGATTTTTGATTATATTCTCATAATCTTACGGGAATAAGTAGAACTTAAACATACTTATTTATATATTCTTATTGAATATATTTTGCTTTTAATTCATTTACTTTATCTGAATAAGCTTTATCCTGTTTCTGTTTCAAAGCTTCTGCTTTGATCTGTTCTTTGACTTCTTCAAAATCTGCTTCCTTGGCATCATTCTTCTGTTCAACCTTGATCAAATGATATCCGAACTGAGTCTGAACCGGTCCTACAACATGTCCAACCTCTGCTGCAAATGCTGCTTCTTCAAACTCTTTCACCATATTTCCTCTGCCAAACTCTCCAAGGTCTCCTCCCTGTGCTCCTGACGGACATGTAGAAAATTCTTTTGCAGCTTCCTCGAACTCTTTCTCTCCACTTGTAATTTTTTCTAAAATGTCATTACATTTTTCTTCTGAATCTGTCAAAATATGTTTTGCACTTACTGTAGCAGGTTTTGCATAACGCTGCTTATTATTCTCAAAGAATTCTTTTGCTTCTTCATCTGACACTGTCACTGCATCTAATGTATTCTTTAATACAAGCTGTGCTAAGATATCTTTTTTGACATCCTCGATAAGCTTCTGGAACTCTTCTGTCTCCTCCAGTTTTTCATCAATTCCACACTGTGCAAGTACATTCATTGCGATTAACTGCTCTTTGCAGTGCTCTCTAAACTGTGGGTTTGTCGCATACATCTGCTGTTCCTTTGGAAGTCTGTGGATAAATATATTTAAATCCTCTTCTGTAATCTCACGTCCCGCAATAACTGCTAATACATTCTTTTCCATTTTGTATTCTTTCTCCTTTTCTTTGCTTGTTCACAATCTATCTCCGTTGTGACTATCTCTTTTATTATAAAAGAAAACAGATTAACTTTCAATCTCAAATGAAAACTGCACTCACACGCTCTCACAATAAAGAAAAAGCTGCTCACTAATTTCTTAGTTTACAGCTTTTCTGTTTAAACTATTTTTTTGTTTCACCGTCAACTATAAGATTCTGTATAACTGTAACAGATTCTTCTAATTCTTCTGCTATCTCATCTATTGATTTTCCTTTGGAAAGTTTTCTTTGGATTAATTGTTTTAGCAGTTCCATTCGACCTTCCTCGATTCCAGCCTCTCGTCCAGCCTCAAATTCAGCCTTCCTTAGTTTTTTCTCTTCTTCATCCTTGTTATATTCGAATATACTCATGCTAATCACCTCAGCTCGATTTTGGATTAGAAATTCCGCTAATATTCCTTCTTTGATACATTCTTCAACGGCACATTCTACCGCTTCTTCCAATGACAATTCTCCTAAAGAAGTATATTTACGGACTTTCGCTACATACTGAGCATATTCCTTTAATGTTTGACAGTGTTCCATCAGTTCCTGATTATGACCTTCATTAACATTCAGCACCGCTTTTCTGTGCATTCTTTCGTTTTGACATATTCACTTTTCCTCCTTTTTGCAGGAGGTTATCTACTCTTTTTTCAGCCGCCTCCTGCTTTACATAACTATTGGTATCTAAAGCATAGACTTCTGAAATGAAATTAGAAAATAGATGGTGAATCGTCACCTTAGATTCATAAGAAATATGCTTTGTGTTAGTATAACACATGCTATTCATAAAAAACAACTTAAAAAAGCTGCTCACTAATTTCTTAGTTTACAGCTTTTCTACTATGTTCAAAATATCCAGCTATATGAACAGTGTTCATGTTGCTTTGTCAAGAGTTTTTTTCTTCCTGCATACTTCTGATATAAAATGCAATCTGATACGGCAATCTCTCATCCGGTGTTTTAAGCTCATTATTCAAAATTTTCTTAATATTTCCTATTCTATATAATACTGTATTCCGATGTGTATATAGCTCTGCCGCCACCGCCTGTATACTTCCGTTATGTTTCAGATATGACTGCAGCGTTTCCACATACTCTGCATTATGTTTATGATCATATTCTTCTAACTCTTTCAAACATTCCGTTTCGATTTCACTTAAAATACCTTCGTCTTTGACCATATAAAGAAGACGATATAGCCCGCACTCATCAAATTTTACCAGTTGCTTTTTATGTGTCATTGCCATGTGGGTTGCCGCCTTTGCTCTCTGATAACTTACCGAAAGCTGTGATATGTCCATACATTTGCTTCCAATTCCTACACATAACTCCAACCCCGGCATTCTTTTTTTGCCTCTTTTTAATGCTCCTTCTGCAAGCTGGCATAAAAACTCTTCTGTAATTGCATTAGCAACCAGCACAAAATCTGAGTTGTAATAAAAGAAACTGGCATTATGTGTAATATCTTCCAGATACATTTGTATTCTATAAGACAATTTTCTTCGTTCCACTGTATCCATAGCATCCAGTCCTTCACAAGTAAGTAAGAGCACTTGGAAACTTCCATCCACATCAAAATACTGTAATAACTCTTTTCGATATACCTCCTGATTATCCGGAGATTCAATAGCTGCTATTAATGCCGAAGCAATCTGTTCATCTGTACTATCTTGCAAAAATACATGAATACTAAAATCTTTTATCATGTCTGACAAATGTACTTCCCATGGCACAGTTAAGAGTGGCAGATCATTTTCATCACAATACGTTTTTAGTTCTTCCGGTATTTCATGAATATACTGACCTACATTAATAATCAGCCCTGATGCATGATGTCTGTTTAACTGCATCGCTAATTGCATCCAATCTTCTTTTCGGGGAAATCCCAGCCCTGTTGTTACTGCAAGCTCCTTTCCCCAGAAATTCTGTATAATCGTTGTATCTTCCAAAAGATGCACCCAGCTAATAGAATTAGCCCAGCCATTTTGCCCCGCCAGAAACTTCATTGCATACCTATTTTCCGCTGTCAGCATCATATCTTCAATTGTAAAACTCATACACCCTCTCCTTTTATAGTTCTCTTTTTCTAATCTTAATATAGCACATTTCTTGTGCTGACAACACATATTTTACCCATCACTTTTAGAATTGTTTCCCATAGTTTTTCTTTATTTTTGTGCTACAATATAAGTAACTAAAAGAAACGGAAATAAATTAAAAGGGGGCACTGTTATGAGATTCGTAACTTATACAAATTCTTTAGATTCACTTTCTCTTCCAGAATGGATGCGAACAGAACGTTATATGTATTGTGACAATTTTGTAAATGATTATATGAAATCTGAGCATTTTGGTCTTCTTTCATTCGTCAAACATCTATTTTGCAAATAGTTTACACTTTCTTTCTTAAAATGGCTGCTTGGAATTTCCAGGCAGTCATTTTTATTGCTAACATTAATAAACAAACTTTTTTGAAATGATTTCCTGCCTTGACGCTGACTCTTGGAAAGGTATAGAATAATTATATCAAAACAGTTCAAAAAATACGTATTAATCAAGGAGGTATCTTATGGAAAGAAAAATTACATTCGCTCAATACGGTTGTGGTAAAATGGGAAAATACTTGATTCGTTACGGAATTGAAAAAGGAGCAGAATTAGTTGCCGCATTTGATGTGAATCCTGCTATTTTAGGTAAAGATGCAGCAGAGATTGCAGGTGATGGCTATCCGGCTACCGGAATTCAGATTGCAGGTGCAAGCCAGGCAGATGAAATCCTTGGAAATCTGAAACCGGATGTCTGCATCATTGCTACTAGAAGCACCATCGCAGAACTCGAAGACATTTTTACAATTTGTGCAAAGCATGGTATCAATGCGATTACAACCTGTGAAGAAGCACTATATCCATGGAACTCTTCTCCTGCTCTTACACACAAATTGGACAAACTTGCTAAAGAGGGCAACTGTACACTGACTGGTGTTGGCTACTGTGATCTTGTTTGGGGTACTATGGTTACAAATCTTGCCGGTTCTTCATTCAAAATCACAAAAATTCATGGTAGCAGTTGGTATAACGTAGAAGATTATGGTATCGCACTTGCAGAAGGTCATGGTGCAGGATTTACGCCAGAACGTTTCGAAAAAGAAATTGCAAATATTAACACTATGTCACCAGATGAACTTAAAGAACTTATTGAATGTGGTCAGTATGTTCCGGCATATATGTGGAATCAAAATGGTTGGCTTTGCAGCAAAATGAACCTTCATATTATTTCACAGACGCAGAAGTGTTATCCTACTACCCATACCGCAGATCTTTTCTCTACAACTTTAAATGCTACAATCAAAGCTGGTGATCCGACGGGTATGCGTGCTGTTGTTACTACTGAGACAGAAGAAGGCATCACTCTCGAAACCGAATGTGTAGGCAAAGTATTCGCACCAGATGACTTTGACAGAAATAATTGGACCTTTATCGGCGAACCTGAAACAACTGTTTCTGTAAATCGGCCTGCGACTGTAGAAATGACTTGTGCTACCATCGTAAACCGTATTCCACAGTTAATTGATGCTCCGGCTGGATATGTAACAACTGATAAATATCCATATAACGAATATTGTGTTCATGATTTGAACACTTATGTAAAATCAAAATAAGGTTCCTATAAATCTATAAGACATCTATAAAGGGAACAGCTATAGAATTTCGGTATATGAAAAGCTATAGCTGTTCCCTTTTACCATTTTCTTACAATGCATTGATATTTTTATCTAAAACCCTATAATATAATTATCAATAGAAAGAGGTATACACTATTATGATATTAATAACTTGCGTAGATAACAATATGGGCATGCTTTTCAATCATAGAAGGCAGAGTCAGGATCGTACTCTAAAAGAGAGAATCCTTAAATCGGCTTCTGGAAAAATTTTCTGGATGAACCACTATTCAGAAAAGCAATTTAAGGATTCCGAAAATTATATCAACAATTCTCAAAATTATAACATTGATGAGAATTTCCTAAGTAAAGCTGCCTGCAATGATATATGTTTTGTTGAAGACTGTTCTGTTGCTGCGTTTGAGCAAAAAATTAAAAAGATAATCTTATATAAATGGAACCGGGACTATCCTGCTGATTTTTATTTTGATATTCCACTGTCTGAGCATGGATGGAAGCTAATTTCCAGTGAAGATTTCGTCGGTTCCTCACACGATAAAATAACAGAGGAGATTTATGTAAAATGAAAAGATTGAAAAAAGTTATTTTTCGTTCCAAAGGATTATTCTCTCTATTTTTAGTGCTCCTGCTCTCACTTTCTGTTTGTAGCGAGACATTTGCAGCAAAAGCAGCTTCGACTTCTTTTGATCTGACAGGCATTCCGACTTACTCTAAAGACCCTTATGTTGTTCTTAATAACAACACCCCTTATTTCACTGAGAGTGAACTAAATGTATCCACTTCCTTTGAAACGTACAGTGCACTAGACAAGCTTGGCCGATGCAGTGTTGCATATGCAAATGTCGGAAAAGATTTAATGCCAACCGAAAAACGAGGGGCTATCGGCAAAATCAAGCCTTCCGGATGGCATACTGTAAAATATGATTTCGTTGATGGAAAATATCTCTATAATCGTTGTCATTTAATAGGGTATCAGCTTACTGGTGAGAATGACAATGAACGTAACTTGATTACCGGAACACGATATCTAAATGTACAAGGTATGCTTCCTTTTGAAAATATGACAGCTGATTATATAAAAGAAACCGGCAACCACGTATTATATCGGGTAACGCCTGTTTATGACGGAGATAATCTTGTTGCGTCTGGGGTTGTTATGGAAGCGATGTCTGTTGAAGACAATGGGGAGGGTATTCTTTTTTGTATATTTGTATACAATGTTCAGCCTGGCGTATCCATTGATTATGCTACCGGAGAAAGCAAAGCCGACACCTCTTCCGACAGCAGCTCAACAACCAAAAATTCATCTTCTTCCACTACCTACGTGCTAAACACAAACAACCACAAATTCCACTATCCAACTTGCGGAAGTGTAAAACAGATGAAGAAAAAAAATCGCAAAAAATACACCGGAAAAAGAGCTGATGTAATTAAAATGGGGTATGAGCCATGCAAAAAATGTAATCCATAATATAAATTTCCGGAACAAAAAACGAACTATATCATCCATTCAATGATATAGTTCGTTTTAAAAATATATGAAGTTATTATTTAATAATTAAATTCAGTACACCTGTTGACTGTAAGAATAGAATCAACATAATGACCGGCATAATATAACGTATCATGGCATTATATAACTTTTTACGTTTAAATTTGCTTCCATTTAATTCCATCTCTTCTGCAATCCATGATGGTTTCATGATCCATCCAATCAGAATTGCCGACAACAATGAAATAAACGGCATCAAGAAACTGTTACTGATATAGTCCATAATATCCAACAGCTGACCTGTGCTTCCGTTTGGTAATGCCACTTCTACATAGAATATGCTATATCCCAGTGCTATAACTGCTGTTGCTGTCAAATAGATAACAGACAAAACTCCTGTTGTCTTTTTTCTTTCCGTATGGAAAAGCTCCATGCAGTTTGCTGTAATAGACTCTAATACTGAGATACAAGAAGTCAATGCTGCAAATCCCGCCAGTACAAAGAATAAAATTCCGATAAATCTTCCGATTTTTCCCATGCTAAAGAATACATTTGGCAGAGACACGAACATAAGTCCAGGTCCTGCTGACATTCCGTCAAGTCCTGAGAAAACAAATACAGCCGGAATAATCATAACACCTGCTAAAAATGCTACTCCTGTATCCATCAATTCAATCTGGGATACGGCCTTGTTCAGATCAACATCTTTCTTTACATAAGAACCATATGTGATCATAATACCCATTGATACACTCAAAGAGAAAAATAACTGACTCATCGCATCCAGCGTAATCTGAAGAAAACGCCCTACTGTAACGCCAGTCAAATCTGGTTTCAAATAAATCATCATTCCCTGTAAGCCTGTACGGACAGTTCCATCATCTAAAGTTGTTTTGAGTGTCAATGAAAAAATTGCGATCACAATTACCATCACCAAAAGTATTGGCATGATAAATTTTGATACACGTTCAATTCCCTTTTCAACTCCATTATAAACAATCAGTGCTGTTAAAAGCATAAACAGCAAACTGAACCACACAGAAGATGGCGAGGATATAAATCCCGTGAAACATCCATCTGCTACAGCTTCTTTACCTGAACTAAACAAATAAATTGTTATATACTTCAGAATCCATCCTCCGATAACTGCATAGTATGTCATGATCAGTACCGGCACCAGAAATGTCAGAATCCCTAAAAATTTCCACTTCGAACGCATCGATTCATAAGCATAAATTGCACTTTTTCCAGTTTTACGCCCAATGGCAATATCTGTCGTTAATAATGTAAATCCAAAAGTAACTACCAATATCAAATAAATAATCAGGAAAAGTCCTCCCCCATCTTTTGCTGCCAGATATGGGAACCTCCAGAGATTTCCAACTCCTACAGCACTTCCAGCAGCGGCAAACACAAAACCGATCTGCCCGCTAAAACCACTTTTCTGTTTCATAAGTTTAGCCTCCATAAAATTTAGTCGAACCTTAACTGATTTATTATATCAAGAAATGCAGGATGTATACAACACAGAATTCAAAAATTTACATTTTTCGCATTTTTGCACTACTTTAAATACTTCATTTATCAATCTTTTGTATATACCTTATCATATTTTCTAATATTTGATAATAGACCTCCCTATGGAAATCTGTAAATAACTGTTTTTTACAAAAAGGGTGATTTGATAAGTTTTTTATCATTTTGCCCTTTTTGTAAATTGAAAACAAATAAAAATGCTCATACTATAATCATAACAAATGGATAGCTCACAGAAAGGTGGTTATATTATGGCAAATAAAAAATCAAAACTTGGTATGATCTCAGCAGTTGCAGCAGGAACAGGTACTGCAATATACCTCGCACAGAAAGCAAAAAATAAATCTGAAAATGGTGATGCATCTCAATCTATTTCACCTTTGTTCAGTAAAAAGAAAACTGATGACATTTCCATTAAGAACAATTATCGCAATACAGAGCGAGGAAAATATAAGCGAAACAGCAAGGGAATCTACTATTCTAATGGAAACTATGAAGCATTTGCTCATCCTGAAAAGCCGGAAGGTGTAGATGACAAACATGCTTATATTGTAGGCAGCGGACTTGCCTCTCTTGCTGCCGCATGCTTCCTTGTACGTGATGCACAAATGCCTGGTTCTCACATCCATATTCTGGAAGCAATGGATATTGCCGGCGGTGCATGTGATGGAATCTACGATTCTTCCCGCGGTTATGTAATGCGTGGAGGACGTGAAATGGAAAATCATTTTGAATGTCTGTGGGATTTGTTCCGCAGTATTCCTTCTATTGAAACACCTGGTGTTTCTGTACTGGATGAATATTACTGGCTCAACAAACATGATCCAAACTACTCACTTTGTCGTGCTACCATCAATCGTGGTAAAGATGCACATACAGATGGTAAATTCAATTTGAGTCAGAAGGGCTGCATGGAGATCATGAAACTCTTTATGACAAAAGACGAGGATTTGTACGATAAAACAATTGAAGATGTATTTGATGATGAAGTATTCGATTCTACATTCTGGTTATACTGGAGAACAATGTTTGCATTTGAAAACTGGCACAGTGCTCTTGAAATGAAACTCTACTTCCAGAGATTTATCCATCACATTGCCGGACTGCCTGATTTCAGTGCATTGAAATTCACAAAATATAATCAATATGAATCTCTAATCCTTCCTATGCAAAAGTATTTGGAGGCTGCTGGTGTTGACTTCCAGTTCAGTACAGAGGTTACAAACGTTGTATTTAAATTTGAAGGAGATAAGAAGATTGCTTCTGCTATCGAATGTAAGGTGAATGGAAAAGAAAGCGGCATCGTTTTAACGGAAAATGATCTCGTATTCGTTACGAACGGAAGTTGTACAGAGGGAACCATTTATGGAGATCAGAATCATGCCCCGAACGGAGATGCTGAAGTCCGTACAAGCGGTGTATGGAATCTCTGGAAAAATATTGCCAGACAGGATCCATCCTTTGGACATCCGGAAAAATTCTGCTCTGATATCGCAAAAACCAACTGGGAATCTGCAACTGTCACAACTCTCGATGACAAGATCATCCCATATATCACTGATATTTGCAAACGTGACCCTCGCACAGGAAATGTTGTAACAGGAGGTATCGTAAGTTGTCAGGATTCAAGCTGGCTGCTTAGCTGGACAATTAATCGACAGGGACAGTTTAAAGATCAGGATGAAGACCAGGTATGTGTATGGGTATATGGCTTATTTACAGATGTGCCTGGAGACTATATCAAGAAACCGATGAAAGATTGTACAGGTAAAGAAATCACTGCTGAATGGCTGTATCATCTCGGAGTACCCGAAGACCAGATTATGGATCTTACAGAAAATAGTGCGATCTGTGTACCGACAATGATGCCTTACATTACTGCTTTCTTTATGCCTCGTACAAAAGGTGACCGCCCGGATGTCATTCCTGACGGATGTGTCAACTTTGCATTTCTTGGACAGTTTGCAGAAACACCAAGAGATACTGTGTTTACAACAGAGTACTCTGTACGTACTGCTATGGAAGCCGTTTACGGACTTCTCAAAGTCGACAGAGGTGTCCCGGAAGTATGGGGAAGTGTTTATGATATCCGTGAACTTCTCGACAGCAGTGTAAAGCTTATGGATGGAAAATCTCCGCTGGAAATTCCGCTTCCTGGTCCGCTTAATGCACTCAAAAAACCTTTATTGAAACTTGTAAAGGGAAATGTAATTGAAAAAGTACTTCGAGATCATGATATTTTGAAAGATGGAATGTAAAATCGTCTGAAACTTTTTCTGATTCAGCTCCTCGGCACAAACACCGGGGAGCTGATTTTCTTTTTATATTAAATAACCCTATGCTCCAGCCATCTCCGGCTATGGAATCTCCATGTAAATATAATTCCACGAACAGTCCAGTCCGCAAACATACCGATCCAGACTCCCATTGGTCCAAATCCCATGACACGAATCAAAAATACACAAAGACAGAAACGGCATGCCCACATCGTAATGCAGGATGTGATCATTGAAAACTTCACATCTCCTGCTGCACGCAAGCCATATGCCGGAATAAATGACAGAACCCAGACAAATGGTTTTACAATTGTGATCCACATCACCATATGGAAGCACATATCTGCACTTACTCTTTCCATTCCACCTAACATTGTAACCGGTTTCGTCAACGCAAATACTGTCAGACAACTTACAATAATAATAACTTCCGCGATCACACACAATTTCTTTATGTAATAAACCGCTTCGTCTTTTCTTCCTGCTCCCATACATTGACCCACGATTGTCATAAGTCCAATACCAACTCCGATTGCTGCAATACCATTGAGATTTTCCAAAATATTAGTCATAGCCTGTGCTGCTATTGCCGCTGTACCGAGAGTTGATACCGTTGACTGGATTGCCAGTTTTCCTAATTGGAACATACTGTTTTCCACACCGGATGGAATTCCGATTCCAAGAATCTTTCGTATCATACTCCAGTTTGGACGTATTTTCATATAATCTCTCACTACGATTGGCTGTCTGTCTTTTCTTAACTGAATCAGTACTACAACTGCACAAAAGATACGTGAAACTAACGTAGCAATTGCTGCACCTGCAACCCCCATATGAAAGCCCCATATCATAATTGCATTTCCCACAATATTCATTACATTGGAAATCATCGAAATAATCATCGGTCCTTTGGTATTATCCTGTGCACGGAAGATGGATGCTGCTGCATCATACGCCGCAATAAATGGAAATGATAATGCTGTGTAGAAGAAATATATTTCCGAAGCTCTCATAACCTCTGCTTCAACTGAACCAAAGATTACTCTTAATAACGGCTTCTGGAAAATAAGACAGATTAAACTGACTACAATTGAAATTGCTGTGATGATAAACAAAACCTGGCGTGCTGACTCATTTGCCCGCTCTTTATTCTTCTGTCCAATATACTGTGCACATATAATTGCTCCACCTGCTGCCAGAGCAGAAAATGCCTGTATTACCAGAACATTAATTGAATCAACTAACGACACCGCCGATATTGCTGCCGAACCAACATTACTTACCATCATTGTATCTGCAGTTCCCATAACCGAATTCAACAGCTGCTCCAATATTACCGGAACAAGAATCGCTGCGATCATTTGATTTGAAAACATGTGTTGTTGTTTCATTTGATATCTATCCCTTTCACTTTTTCTCTATTCTTACAATGTCACCTTTGATATTATCTTCCTTTCATATAAATATTGCAAGTTTTTATACAAGAACATGAATGGACTTTCCGATGGACGAAATCATGTCGGACTAAAAAATGTATAATCCCGTCTGAGTTCTATGTGCCATGGCACACTTTCCATTCGAAGTAAAGTTGGAAAGGGAACTACTGTTGTTATTATGATCCCACGCTAATTAAATTTCATATTTTTTTCACTTTACTTCATTAAAATAATACGTATAATTGTAACTACAAACATAATACAAATGAGGTTTTCTACTTATGAAAGATAACGTAAATAAAAGAAATTTAGAAATAAAGACACTGCTTGTTTTTCTCATTACATTTATTCTTGCTGCCGGTTTGACAGATTATCAAAACCAGACACAGGAAAAGGAAGAAAAATCAAAAGCTGCTTACACCGCAGAATCAACGATCACCCATATAGAAGCTCAATTGAATAAATATCTGGCCGAATCCAATCTGATCAAGCAGATTGTAGAATCCGGGCGAGACATTGATACGCAACAATTTGCTACTATTTCTGAACTCATGCAGGACAAACAGCATGTGATCAAGGCCCACGAACTTGCTCCGAATGGTGTCATTTCCTATGTCTATCCATTAGAAAGCAATGAAGCTGCTATTGGTTTGGATATGCTTGAAAACAAAGGACGAAAAAAAGAAGCTAACCTTGCTAAAGAAACCGGAGAATATACCATTGCAGGACCTTATGAACTTGTACAAGGTGGCACCGGTTCACTGCTTTTTGATCCAATCTACACAAATGATACAACCGGAGGAAAAAATTTCTGAGGATTTTCGATTCTTGTCATTGACTGGAATCAGTTCATGGAAGAAATTCAGTTGAACAAATTAGAAAATGCAGGCTATGAATATCAAATCTGGAAGGAAAATACAAATACCGGAGAAAAAATTGTAATCGCACAAAGCCAAAGCTATTTTCCTACGGATACCCTTGAAGTAGCATGTGCTGTTCCAAATGATACCTGGTATTTTGAAATTGTTCCGAAAGAAGGGTGGACAACCGTTCATCAGGTAGTACTCGGTCTTTTCTTTGCCCTGATCATTGCAAGTCTTCTGGCAATTGGTTATTGGCAGGCCAGCATGCGTCGGCTGAAGGATATTCTCCATGCAGAAGAAATGGAAAAAACAGCTCAGAAGGCTGAAGCTGCTAATGAAGCAAAGACACGTTTTTTATTCAATATGAGTCATGATATCCGCACTCCAATGAATGCGATTATTGGATTTTCCGAATTGCTTGAAAAGCACATTGATGAAAAAGACAAAGTAACCTATTATATCGGTAAGATTAAATCTTCCAGTTCTTTACTGCTTTCTTTAATCAATTATGTGCTTGAAATGGCACGAATTGAAAGTGGAAAAGCTGACTTAAGATTAGATACCGGACACTTTCAGGAATTACGTGATTCTCTCCAAACCGTTTTTGAACCGGCTTTAAAAGAAAAAGGACTTACGTATTCTACGCACCTGGATATTCAACACCCATACATTGTATATGATAAAACAAAAACAAGTGAGATTCTGTTAAATATCGTAGGTAATTCAATCAAATATACACCTCGCGGTGGACATATAAGACTGGATATTTCTGAAATTCCATCCGAGCGAAGTGATGTTGCAACTTATCGAATGATTATTGAAGATACCGGTATCGGTATGAGTGAAGAATATCTGCCACATATTTTTGAAGAGTTTACCCGCGAACATACCAGTACAGAAAATAAAATTGCCGGAACCGGACTTGGACTTCCGATTGTAAAATCTCTGGTAGACTTGATGGGTGGAACCATTCAGATTGAAAGTAAAGTAAATGAAGGAACTAAAACAACGATTCAAATTCCATTTTTGATTGCCACCCAGGAACAGATTGAAGAGAGTCAAACATATTCACCGTATCTTGTTACTAACCACGCTCTTGGAAAACGGATTTTAATGGCTGAAGATAACAAATTAAATGCTGAGATTGCTGAGACAATTCTTCAGGAAAACGGATTTGAAGTAGATTGTGTAGAAGATGGATGCCAATGTTTAGCACTCCTCCAGGAAAAACCAGAAGATTATTATGGCTTAATCTTAATGGATATCCAAATGCCTAATTTAAATGGTTATGAAACCACACGCTTAATCCGAAACCTGAAAAATCAACGTGCTACAATTCCTATCATCGCAATGACTGCCAATGCATTTGATGAAGATAAGAAAAAAGCTTTCGCTGCAGGAATGAACGCACATATTGCCAAACCAATCGATGTTGAAGTTTTGCTCCATACACTGGAAAAATTTGTTCAATAACTTTTTCACAAAACCAAATTTCATAGTCTTATTAATCTATAATAGCCGAATCACTTCTGTATTCCAGATTTATTTCGGCTATTGTAATTTTACTTTTTAACTCTGATTCTTTTTCTTATTCTTCACACAATATTTAGAAAGTGCTTTCAGCACCGCCTCTGTTTCAAGCGGTTTTGTCAGATGTTCATTCATTCCAGCATCATACGCCTTTTGACGATCATCAGCAAATGCATTTGCAGTCATAGCAAATATCGGAATCGTAATATAATAAGTCGTCCAAAGATTACAACGCTGTTTTTTTTGCTCCTCTCACTTTATACTTATCCAATTTTTATAAGATTTTATATATAAGACAGCAAGAAAACTACTATATATTTTTTTCATTGACTTGTATAATTCTATTAATAGATATTTCATATTATTTTTAATCAGACTTATAAAGGAGCGTTTATTATGAGAGAAGAAGAAAAAATCAATGCAGGCATTTTATTCTGCCCTGGCGATCCAGAATTAGTAGCTATAAAAAGAAAAACTCACAATCTCAATGTAGATTACAATAATACATATGAAGATGAAATAGAAAAAAGAGCTTCTATTCTTTCCGAGATTATCGGCGAATTTGGTGAAGGAAGCCGAATCCAGGGACCAATTTTCTTTCACTATGGAACACACACGAAAATCGGAAAACATTTTTTTGGAAACTTCAACCTGACAATTCAGGATGATGCAGAAGTGACCATCGGAGATAACTGTAACTTTGGACCGAATGTAACGATCGTCACTCCGATTCATCCGATGCTCGCCAACGAACGAAGAGAATTGTTAACCGCTACTGGCGAAAAGAAGCTTTTATGTTATGCCAAACCGGTTCATATCGGAAACGATTGTTGGTTCGGTGCCTCCGTCACAGTATGCCCAGGCATTACGATCGGAGATAATTGCGTCATCGGCGCCGGAAGCGTTGTAACCCATGACATTCCTGCAAATAGCTTTGCCGCCGGAGTTCCATGCAAAGTAATCCGTAAGCTTACCGAAGCCGACAGCATGAAAAATAAGCCGGAGATACTTGCGGATAATGTAGTAATTGAGCCGTAGATATGGTACTCTACTCTTAACACTTATATCATTTTCTTTCAAAAGGAGGGATTTCTCATGTTCACATTTTTTAATTCAGACACTTTATGGATTGGAACAAACATGCGAATATTTAATCAGATTCGTGATGAATTGGATACCCGGCATATTCCTTATCGTTACAAAGTCAAAAATGAACTCGGACAATGGGCAATACATGGCTCACTTCGAGGTCGTACCGGAAGCATCGGAAATCCTTCTGAACAAATGTATCAATATAAGATATTAGTACTAAAGAAAGATTTGGAGCAAGCAAACTTCATCTTATCCAATATTCAACAACTCGATAACTGAAAATTTTTCCTTCCACTTCCAATACACGGTTCTTGCAAAAAAAGATAGTTGAACTAGAAGTTCAACTATCTTTTTTTCGCAAGGACCGTGTATAGCCACCTTACTTAGCTGCCGCCTCTGCAGCCTTTTTCTCTCTATCACGTTTTGAAAGTCTTTCTCTTACAGCTTCCATATGTCCCGGTTTATCCAGGTCATAGATCAGAAGTGGAATTATTCCTACGAAGAATACAATTCCAGGAAGAAGGTTTGCTGCAATATTGATACCTGTCTGGATATGTGGTGTCATATCAACTCCACCGGCATATCCGAATGCTCCCATAACAACCAGGAACAATGAGTTTGCAATAGCTGTTGCGATTTTAATAGCACATCCCTGGAATGAGAATGCCATACCGTCGTTACGTGCTTCATATTTATCATCAAAATCGTCGATTGCATCAACCATCATACCAGCTCCACATGGACCTGCAACATATCCAAGACCATATACAACCAATACAATAAAGTCAAATACAATATTTTCATAAGGACCTACAAACAATACAATCAATGAAGCTCCCTGAATAACCATTGAAAGGATTGCTGTATTACGTTTTCCAAGTTTGTCAATTACCTTTGGTGTAAATGGCATAATAATTGTTCCGACGATCATCTGCATCATCATAAAAATTGTGATGAATGCGAAGTTCTGTACACAATACAGATAGAAGTAAACTGCTACTGAAATACGTCCTAACATACCAAACATGTTAAAGAAGCAGTATAACATTGCACACATAAGATTTTTGTTTTTGAATACCATTTTCAGACCATCACTTACTTTACCCTGGTCTTCTTTCTTAACAGTGATTCTTTCTTTTGACAGAATTGCTACTGCCCAGAACATTGGAAGTGCAATAACTGCAAGTAAAATTGCTGTTGAATGATATCCTGCAGCCTGATCTCCTTTACCAAACCAAAGAACAAGCTTTAACACAAACAAGTTCAAGATAATCTGTCCGATTGTCATACCCATCATCTGTGCTGCATTTAATTTATTGATTTCTTTAGGGTCACGTGTCATAACTACTGGCAATGCAAGGTATGGTACGTTTGTCATTGTGTAAGACATTCCTAAACCAATATATGTAATGTAAGCATAAATCAGTTTACCTGTGCTTCCGAATCCTGGTACTGTAAATGTCAGGATTGTGAAGATTACAAGGAAAATGGCTCCCACAAAAATGTAAGGTCTGAATCTTCCGTGTTTTGTATGAGTACGCTCCATAAGAGTTCCCATCATTGGATCATTAATTCCATCCCATACTTTTGCAATTAACATCAAAAGTGCTACTGCACCAGTTCCAAGTCCAAATACATCTGTATAGAAAATAGAAAGATATGTACTTACCATTGTCCATGAAAGCTGTGATGCAAAGTTACCAAGTCCGTATACAAAATAATGTTTTCCTGTTAACGGTGTCATACCGTATTCATTTAATTTTTTTTCACCCATTTTGATCTCCTACCCTCTGCCGGTTTTATGGCAGCAATCTATGCAAATTTTTTATTACATAGATTCGATTTCTTTATCAAAGTTTTTGTATTTCTCCATCATCTTTGGAAGTGTATCTTTGTTTGCAACCAGTTTTGGTACACATACCTTGATCATGTTCTGAATTTCATTGTAGTGCTCGTAAATACCAATTGTAGTATTTCTTGCTCTGTTCTTTTCTTCTTCTGAGAATTCTACATTTACCTTGTCTCCATCTACAGACAATGTTCCCCAGATACCGCAAATTGGACACTCAACATGTGTTGTTCCGTTCATGCTAAGCAGTGGATTGTGACATACTGGACATACGCCCTCTTCTCCAACCCATGTATCAACCTCATCATAAGGTTTTCCAAGAGATTCTGCTACAGCTTTACCAAGGTCTGAACATTTCTGCATCAAAGCAGAATCAAATAATGGATGTCCTGTTCTTCCCTGATCATAAGCATCTACATGTCCTACACATTTCATGCAGAATGAGAAGCTGAATAAGTCTAACATTGGAAGTCCCAATGATACCCAGTTATGAGTCTGTGCTCCACCAACTGAGATGTAACCAACATATCTGTCTTTGAAGTATCTTGGGTCAAGTAATTCATCTTCTGATTTACCTTCTGCAATACGTTTCTTGTTTTCTTCAATCAATGCTGCTCTGTCGTGGGATGGTCCAAAACGATCTACAAAGTTTTTGAACTGTCCTACAATACCAACTGCATAAACTGGAGCTCCGATGATGATACCATCTGCTTCCAGACATGCTTCTTCCAGAATATGGTAATCATCTTTCATACAGCAGTGAATCTCTGTAGCACCTTTATCACGGTTTCTGCTACAGTAATCACATGCACGGCAATGTCCGATGTTCAATGTTACTGTGTTGATGAACTGAACTTCTGCACCTGCTGCTTTTGCTGCAAACAGTGCTTCTTTAACCATGACATCACTTCTCTGGTTCTTTCTTCCGAAAGAAATTCCTAATACTTTCATATTTCTCCTCCATCTCTTAATTGATGAATTTATTGTATAATTATTTCACAAACTCTACTTCTCCCAAATCATCCTTTCTCAGTTCATAATTTTGTCATGATTTTTTCTAAAAAAAGAGACAAAACAAAAATTATTAAACAATTTTTGTCTTGCCTCTTTTAATTTAAAATTTCTTTGTATAAAATTGTTACATCTTTTATCAGATAATAATTTTTATAAAAGTATCATCTGGTTTTACATTTCATCCTGCATTGCCTGGAATTTCTTTACATATTCATCAAATCTCGGATATCTGTCCTTTCTTCCCTGCTCAACCTGATGTTCTAATACTCCTGTAAATCTCAAGCGGCTACGTCTCTTTTCTTCTTCCGAAAATTCAACTTTTACATCGTCCCCATCTACCACAAGTTTTCCGTAAATACCACAAATCGGGCAGCTTACTTTTGTTGTTCCTGTCATGGTCATTTCGTTGCAATGACATACCGGACATGTTCCCGGATCTGATGTCCACTCAATCTCACTTGTTTTCTGATCTAACGCTTCTACGATATGTTTTCCCATCTCTGCGGACTTTTCTAATAATCTCTGATGATTGTCCGGAACATATGAACCATATGCATCCAACTGATCTACCACCTTCATATTCAGACTCATACCAAATAAATTCATACCTGGAATTCCGTAAGACACCCAGTTCTGCGTCGTTGCTCCTCCTACAGAAATATAAGATACAAGATGTCTCTTCAGACAATCAGGATTTAATTCCTCGCCGTTCGTATCCTTACGCAGCTCATTTTCAAATAACATATAAGCCTTATCATGAGCAGGCCCAAAGCGGTCTACAAAGTTTTTAAACTGTCCAGTCGGAGCCAATACATATACCGGTGCCGCAACAATAATTGCGTCTGCTGCCAATACCGCATCGGAAATTTCTTCATAGTCATCTTTCTGACAACATTTAATCTGTCCCTTTCCGCTCTGAAGAATTCTGGAACAGGCTCCACATCCAATACATGGTTTGATTTCTTTTTTCATTGTATCAATAATTTCAACTTCTGCTCCCTGCGCCTCTGCATTTTTTATCGCTTCTTTTAAAAATCCTTTACAATTTCCATTTACACGTCCAAAATTCAACCCCAATACTTTTTTTCGTTCACTCATGTTCTTCCTCCATCTTTTGACTTATTTTACAACTCGTTTCAAGTTATTTATTTGATATATTTACTATACATGTTTTTTGTGCTCTTTACTTTTATATTTTTTACCTGAAATATGTAAATATTTGCCTTTATTTCTCATAAAAAAAAGGACGGGTCAATAAAATCAGTTATTTTCCTGCCCTTTCAATATACAATTTTATACATCATATCGATATTGAACATCAATCAGGCGAATTTCCTGCATCTCCAGATTGTTTGTCAGACACAACTCACCATTTTCTACTTCTATCGTTTTCATTTCAATACCTGGAATCGCACTGCTCTTTAGATAATCTACCTCATCACGCATAAGTCCTTTGGAATAATCCAGATTTTTCCAAAGGTCCTGCACACTTCCACATTCTCTGTTCACGCGATATATCTTCACCAGATATTTTCCGTCTTTTACATTCTGAATTGTAAAATTCAACTTAATAGGATCAATATCTTCTACATATTGTTCTATATCTTCCAGTTGAATTTCATCTTCATCTGTAAAAACATAACGGGAAGATAAACTTTTATAATTGTGACATGCAATCACATAACGATTTCTTCCATTTGTTGTAACAATCGCGTGGTCATTCTTCTCCAACACTTTCGGCAATAACCGATTCATAAACTGAAATGCGTAAAAAGATGGCTTACAGATTCCATCCCTTGATATCAGACCTGAATCTCCATTCAATACTGTATCCGTATCATAGTAATCCGAATACAGATCCAACGCATGCCAATATGCCATCATATCTACTGCGCCATTCATTTCAATACAGTTTTTCAAAATGTATGCCCCCTGTTCACAACTGTCATTTAATACATTTCTGTTTGAAATCGTAAAGTTCCACTCATCAATATGAAATTCCGGTATTTGAAATCCAGTTTCTTCCATAACATTTTTCATGATTTCAATCTGATTCAACATATATTCCGAATCGATGGATTTTCTTCCGAGACGTCCTCCATCTTCAACCAACGCTATGTACTGAAATGAACAGACTGACAAAAAATCCGGATGAATTTCACGTGCTTTCCATATAGGAAAAATTTTTTTACATACAAGCGTTTCATATCCTAATATAAATCCGGCTCCGCCAACCGAAATTTCTTCTGAATAATTCTTCATTGTTTGATATAACAGATCAAATCTCTGATAATATTCCCCATCCGGTTCTGTGATGTTTAGAGATGGATCATTCCAATATTCAAAGTACCATGTTTCCAGTTCTTCTACACCATATCGGTTGACGAGATGAACACACAGTTCCCGTGTGATTTCAGAAAAAGTTTTGAAATCATAGGAATCCATCTTTGATTTTTCTGTATTTATGCTACGTTCCGGCGTATACATAAACAGACTGGGTTTGCTTCCCACTTCAAGATATGGTTTCATATGATGATCCAGAAGAAAATCCAATACTTGATCCAGTCTTCGAAAATTGTATCCTTCTTTTTCACTAAAACAATATTCTCTTGATAAAATATTCCAGATTCTGGCATATTTTACCCCTGTCTGTTTTTGAATTTTTTCAACTTGATGTTGTGCTTCTGACTGTAAAAGTAAATAACCATCCCCAATACTGATTGCTTTACTGCAATCTGTCAATGTATCCTTCACATTTCCTGCATTGATGATGTATTCTTTTTTCCTCGTCGATTGCGGATTTTCTTTGTGTGCACGAAATTTTAAGTACTCCAATATACGTTGTTCTTCTTCCTGCTGCAACATCTTTTCTTTTTCATCTTTTTCCTTTTCATCCTGTATTTTCTTCCGATATTCACTAGGGGATTCATTGTAAATCTCGCGGAATGCTTTTGTAAAAGATGCCGATGTCGGAAATCCATTATCATACGCGATATGTGTCAGATTTTTATCTGAATACATCAATTCGTCCACCGCATGAAATAAACGTACGTTATTCAGATACTCCATAAATGTCATACCCAAATTCTTTTTTATATATTTGGACAAATATGCATTTGACAAATACAACCGATCCGCAAGATCATTTAAACTGATCTGACTTTGATAGTTCGCCTGTACATAATTTTGAATCTGACGGATTCTCATACGGTCCTGCGAATCCTCTAAATTTAACCTCACATCATCTGCTTTTACCAGAAAGTTACTGGTCAATACATATAATGTTTCAAAATATAACGCATTCAAATACAATGCACTCTTGTCATCTTTTTCAAAATATCTCGTTAAAATTCGATCTAGCAGTCTTCTAAGATTACTATAAGCATGATTTCGATCCGCCACTGTATTACACCAGAAAAGCAACTGCATAGATCCCATATATTCAGCCAATAAATGAAAATCTATCTCAAATCTCGCCCCTAAAAGTTCTTCATTTCCAATTACTGTATGTCGTTTATTTGCATTGATAAGGACAATATCCCCACTTTGCATTTTGTACATTTTGTCATCAATCTTGATATCCAGATTTCCACGAAGTACATAAAACATTTCCGGATTCTGATGATAATGTGTTGCTGTTTCTGCCTGCGCTATAAAATGAAACTGCATTATTTTTCTTGTCGTATCCATCCTTCATCCCTCCCAGTGATTCTACGTATCATTATATTGTTTTATTCTTTTATCCTCTATGCAAAATTTTGTTTAAAACACCTATATAAACATCCTATTTCATATTTTCTTTGTAGCATTAGAACAATTTTTATATGTTGTTTTTTGTCTTCTTGTATTATGCACAGCAAAAATCATTCAATAATATTAAAAAATGAGACCAGCTACGCAAAATTGCATCTGGTCTCATTTTTATGTTGAATCAAGTAATTGAAGGTTGTCTTTATTATTTTATCTCTTCTTAAATTTACCAACCTTTGTTAATCTGTTTGGAAGTTTTGGTAACTTACCTGTTGTCTGTACGATAGCATCTTCATCACAAACTTCCATACATTTACCACATTTTGTACAATCGAAATCATCGATCATATGAATGTATTTTTCTTTTCCTTCGATACAGTCTTTTGGACATACATCCATACATTCTCCACAACCATTACACAGTGATGGATCAATGTAAATGTTAACGAAAGAAGTACAAGCTCCTGCCGGGCAGTTTTTCTTCTTAATATGTTCTTCATATTCTTTTGTGAACAGCTCTGTTGCACTTAAGGCAGCTTTTGCTGATACCTGTCCCATAGAACATGGTGTAGAGTAGCACATTGCTTCACCGATTTCTTTTGTCAGATCGATAAATTCAACCTTTCCTCTTCCTTCTGTGATTTCTTTCTGCATATGCTCTAACTGAATCAGTCCTTCACGGCAGAATACACATTTCCCACAGCTTGTCTTTCTGGAAGCAAGAAGTTCTTTCTGTGCTCCCTGTACGATACAGTCTTTGCTTGTCAGAACTCGTACAACACCGTTTGTGATTCCAGCTTCACCGACTGTCGTCTCAGCAGCTTCCGGTGTATGATACTCATATCCAAAGTATAACGCTTTTACATCATCTGTATCAATCAGTTCTGCAATTTTTTTATCTTTTGCAACTTTCTGAAGATCTGCTCCGTTTACTGATACATAAACACCATCTTCGTAAGCTCCGTCAAACAGATCGGCAAGATTTTTCACTGTAACGATATGAAGTACAGCGCTTCCTTTTGCTGCACGGACATTCACAATACCACTTACCAGCTCAACGCCATATTTCTCTGCTGTTTCTTTCAAGCTCTCGAAAAGGTCTGTTTCTTCTTCCGGAATCTGTAATGATTTTTTCTCTGTTCCCAGAGCATAAGCAGCAATGGAAATTCCTTCCATCACCTGCTCCGGCTGTTCTTTTAAAACTGCCAGTAATGCATGATCTGTATCTGCATTATTCAGTGCTGCTACAATACCTAATTCTTTCTGTTCCTCTGCACTTTCTTCTTTCGCTGCCATCAGACGGTCGAATAATGGCTGTGCACATAAACCATACTCAGAAAGATTTGCTTCCTGGATTTTATTCAGGACATCCTGACTGCTTCCATTTTTTGCGTTCTCTAATGCACTCATCTTATTCAGCCTCCTTATTTTCTACGAAATCGCCCCAGAGACTTGGTCTGGAAATCTGCAGACGTAAGTCACACTGAAGACATCTTCCAGCTTCTGCACAGATATCTGCGTCACAAATTCCGTGATCAAACAGTTTAAAGTTATCGCTTCTGCTCTCTGCCGGATCAACCTGTGTATGTTTTCTTTCTTCATATCCGAATCCAGGACACTGTCCGATATATGGATCTGCTTTCTGCTCAGGAGCAAGTACTTCAGAAATGTCTCCATCTCCGCCAAGATACTTGTCAATCTGAGAAGCTGCTTCTCTTCCTGACTCGATAGCCATGATTACTGATTTTGTTCCGTAAATAACATCTCCTGCTGCGAAGATACCTTCTACAGAAGTTGTCTTATCATGTTCAATATCTTTTACTGCGATACTGTTTGCTCTTCCAAGTTCAAGACCTGCTTCTTCTGTGATATCAGGTCTCTGACCCACTGCAAAGATAACTGTATCTGCATCGATGTGATGCTCTGAACCTTCTTCTTTTTCAATGATTGCACGGCGGTTTTCATCAAATGTAAATGATTTCACATTCATGAAATCAACACCTGTTACATGATCTGTTCCTGTAATTCTCTCAAATGTCTGTGCAGGATGTACGAAGATTCCCTCTTCTTTTGCCTGTTCGATTTCTTCATCATCGGCTGTCATAACTTCTCTTGCTTCCAGACATGCCAGATGAATTTCTTCTGCTCCAAGACGTTTTGCAGATCTTGCACAGTCAAATGCAACGTTTCCACCACCGAGAACGATAACACGTTTGCCCATGCCTGTTTCTTTACCCATGCTGCAGTTACGTAAGAAGTCAGCATTCAGGATAACTCCGTCAAGTTCGCTTCCTTCCATTGGAAGACGAACACCTTTGTGTCCACCGATTGTCATCAATACTGCATCATATTCATTCAACAAATCTACCGGTTTCTCAACTTTTGCGTTTACTTCAATCTTAACGCCCTGCTCTTCGATTACTTTTGCTTCCTCAGCAATGATTTCTCTTGGAAGACGATATGCAGGAATTCCATAAGCCATCATACCACCAACTGTTGGAAGGGCTTCTTTCAATGTTACATCATGTCCCTGTTTTCTTAAGTAATATGCTGCTGTCAGACCTGCAGGACCTGCTCCTACAACACATACTTTCTTTCCTGTATCTGCAAGCTGTTTTCCTTTGCCTTTCCAGTAAGCACCTGTATCATGCTCTGCTGCATAACGTTTGATGTCACGGATTGCCATTGGATCACTTACTTCTTTTCTCTTACACTGTAATTCACATACATGACTACAAATGTATCCAAGAGCCTTAGGGAATGGAACTTTCTCACGAATAACGGCTGCTGCCTCATCATATTCTCCGTTTTTCACGTGTCTGATGTAACGAGGGATATCTGTATGTGCAGGACATGCATGACGGCATGGCACTACGGCATCCTCTTTCTTCACTTCTGAATTCATCAGTTTATCACGAATCGTACCTGTCGGACAGACTTCTACACAAGCCTGACAGAAACGACAATCTGCATCTTTTAACAGTTTATTATGTACAGTTCCTACATATGTTTCCAGTTCTTTCTTCTGATACTGAAGAACTTTTACTCCACGAAGTTCGTTACATGCACGCACACAACGTCCGCAAAGTACACAACGGTTCATATCATGAATGATCAATGGATTTTCTTCATTCTGTTTGAAACCTTTTGTACGTAATTTCAAACGACCTGTCTTTGGTCCGATATACTGAATTAACATCTGTAATTCACAGTTACCATATTTTGGACATGTTGAACAGTCCTCCGGATGACCTGCTAAAAGAAGCTCTAATGCTAACATACGAAGACGTTCAAGTTTATCACTCTTTGTGGTAATGTTCATTCCGTCTTTTGCTTTTAATGTACAAGAAGTTGTTACACCCTCCTGCCCTTCTACTTCTACTACACACATACGACATGAACCAAGTGGGCTCAAATCTTTATGGTGACACAAATGTGGAATATAAATGCCTGCATCTAACGCACAATCCAGGACATTTTTACCTTCTGGGACTTCTATTTTTTTCCCATCAATTGTAATAACTGCCATAATTTCCTCCTTTTTCATAACCTTATGGTTTTATCGGAATCGCCGAATTCAAATCGAACCCGACAGATTTCTTTCCTGTTTTTATTAAAATAATAATCTTACACAACCATACATTCCTGCATCATTTCCAAGTGTTGCAAGCGAAATGCTTGTTGCACGACATGCATGAAATGCTTTCTCTTTAAATTTATTCTGGATTCCCTGAATCAAGATGTCTCCAGCTCTGGATACTCCGCCGCCGATAACGAAAATCTCAGGATCTGCTACTGCTGCAACATTTGCCAGTGCTGTTCCAAGCATTGTGCAAAGTCCATTAACTAATTCAAGTGCTACTTCATCCCCTTCTTTTGCAACATCAAAAATATCTTTTGCTGTTAAAGGTTCAAATGCTTTCAGCTTTGTATTTCTTGTTTCTTTTGCAAGCTGTTTCTTTGCCATACGGACGATTCCTGTTGCTGATGCATACTGCTCCAGACATCCTTTATTTCCACATCCACAAGCTTCTGTCTCATCATCATTCATGTGAATGTGTCCAAGTTCTCCACCAGCTCCGTGTGAACCTGCGATAATCTTACCATCAACGATGATACCACCGCCAACACCTGTTCCGAGTGTTACCATAATTACATTCTGGTGACCTTTTCCGCCCCCCTGCCACATCTCACCGAGAGCTGCTACATTGGCATCATTTCCTGCTTTTACAAAGAGACCTGTCTTCTCATTTAAAGCTTTTTCTACATTGATAACGTCCCATCCAAGGTTTACGCATTTATGAACAGTTCCTTCACTGTCAACCGGTCCCGGAACACCAAGTCCGATTCCCTGTACATCGTCTTTTACGATGCCTTTCTCTTCCATCTTACCTAACACAGCTGCTGCAACGTCATCTAAGATTGCTGCACCATGATTTTCTGTGTTCGTTTTAATTTCCCATTTTTCTAAAATTGTTCCGCTCATATCAAAGAGACCTATCTTGCAGGTTGTTCCTCCGATATCAACACCAAAACCATATTTTTTCATAGTTTACTTATTCTCCTTCTTTTTCATCATGATCACTGCTGCGATCACTCCAAAGCTCAACATTCCGAAGAATGCGATTACAAACTGATTCACCGCTGTATTTTCACCTAATACGATTCTTGCCGCATTTCCCATAAAGATTGGAGCGATCAGTCCACCGATTCCGCCGATAATGGAAAATAGCCCGCTTGCCTTTGCTACTGCTTCCTGTTCAACAGAAATTGAAAGCAGATAAGATCCGGTTGCCATAAAACAACTTAATGACACTCCGCAAAGCGCACTTACAATCAATACTCCTGCCATGCCATGTACTGTCAATACCAGTCCATATCCGACTGCTGCAGTCAAAATTGAAAATGGTAACGTAAAGTTTTTTAACACTGCAGATATCTTTGAGAAAATCATACCTGTTACCAGTGCAAATGCTGCATTTACTGATGTCACCATACCTGCCAGTCCAGGATTATTTGATATATTCTCTGCGATGTAAATTCCAATGTTCGTGCTGTATGCATTAATAAACAATGTATGTGCAAAAGATGCGAATGAAATCAGATATACCATCTTATTCAGCTTCATATCCGATGCCTTTTCTGTCTTTGTCGGTGGTGTTTCTACCAGAAGTGCCTGAACACCAACCATTGCGATGAATGGAATCAGATAAACGAGATAATAGTTTCGATAACTGAATCCTGCCAGCGTACCACCGAGCATACTTCCTGCCATCGTTCCGATTCCCATGCCGACTACGTGAAGTCCCATATAACCTGCACGTTCTTCTTCCGGAATCAATTCTGCTGCGATTGCTGTATTCATCGGACCTGTAATACCAAATCCAAATCCAATCAATACTCTGGATACAACCAGAACCCAAAAGTTGTCTGAGAAAAATGGCATCAATCCACAGATTCCAATAATAGCCAATCCTGCCAGAACAATCTTCTTTTTACTGATTTTTGTTGTCAGCCATCCAATCATCAGGGAGCCAACCATAATCAGCAGGTACTGGATTGTCTGTAAAAGCTGTATCGCACTTGTTCCATATTGCTGATACTTTTCATTGATAATTCCAAGTACCGGTGAAATTCCTACAATGTTTAATCCAAATGCAAATGCTGTGAAGAAAATGCTGACTGCTATTTTTTTCTTATTTATGTTTAACATGGCTGAAGTACATCCCAATGTTCAGCAAGTTTTCCATCTTCCAGACGATAAATATCTACAACACGGCATTTTGTATTACCTTCTGGATCAACATTTTTCAAATAAACAGCAACCATATCCTTCTCTGCAATCATCATATGAATGTTCAAACGGAAATCTGGATGCTCAACAAATTTGTCAGCAAACGCTGTTTTCAATGCTTCTCTTCCCTGATCAACACCTGGATTATGTTGAATATAATCTTCTCTCACATATTTATCTGCAGATTCTACGATATGATCATTAAAAAATTCCTGATAGAATTTCCGAATTACTTCTTTATTTTTCTGTTCCATGTCTTTGTCCTCCATTTTTATTTTATTATTTTAAAATAATCTGGCTTTCTTTCGATTGGTCCCGGGAATCCCTCTGCAGGATATCCAAGGATACAAGAACCCACTCCAATATATTCACCTTCGTAACCAGCTTCTTTTAACAGTTCTTTTCCAAGATCTGTCTCAAATGTCTCACGGATACGATTGATCCATCTGGATCCGAGGCCGAGTGCATATGCCGCATTGAACATATTTCCAAGGCAAAGGCTTCCATCTTCTACCGGATTGCCGACACCTTTTTCTGCCAGTACAAGAATAATGGTTGGTGCTCCGTAAAATACATCGACACCTTCCGGTGCTCCCGCAATCTCTGCATTTAATTTACAAAGCTTCTTGATCCATTCTTTATTCTGTACTGCAATAAAAATCGGAGACTGTTTATTACCACCAGAAGGAGCATTCATTCCAGCCTTCAATACAGTCATCAGTTCTTCATCTGTAATCTGGTCTGGTTTATAATTTTTTACACTTCTACGATTCAGAATGTCTGTTACTGTTTCTTTCATTTGAATTCCTCCAATATTATCCTTTTATCCCAGATGAGCAGAAGCTATATTACCTGCTTCTGCTCATCTTCTATTCTGTCATTATTTGTTTGCGGTTACTTAGGAATTAGTCTTCATCTTCAACATACTCCGCAGCACTCATACCAGCGATACGTCCTGTATTAACAGCAAATCCCATAGAGTTTCCTGGAAGTAAGAACATATAACTGTCATCGTAAATGTTGCAAGCATCTGCTCCTGCTGCATACAATCCTGGAACTGGCTCGAAGTCTTTATCACAAGCTTCGCAATTCTCATTGATACGGATTCCACCAACTGTTCCATATCCGCCTGGACGGATTCTTGCACCATAGAACGGAGCCTTTGTGATTGGTCTTAAATATCTCTTATCTTTGAAGAATTCTTCATCTACGCTGTCGCAGAAATCATTATATTCTTCTACTGTATCTACAAGATTATCTACATCGATTCCTGCCATTTCTGCAAGTTCTTCGATTGTATCTGCGATAAACAGACCTTCATTTCCGTTCTCCTGTGCCATCTTGATTGCATCTGCGAAATCTGATACATCTGGATCAGGACGAACCATAGATACGTTATCTACACCATTTCTCATGTAATATTTTGCAATTGATGAATCTACAATACTGATGCAGACTCTACCTTTCTGATGTGAACACACATTTGAGAGGAATGTCGTATTCTGCATATGATCTTCGTTCATAACACGTTTACCCTGTAAGTTAACAAGCAAGTTTGGCTGTCCCATGATGTTTCCAACGCTTCCCGGAAGATCATCTACACCCTCGATTGCAGCTGCCTGCTCAATTCTTACCGGAAGGTGATCAGCCCCTGCTTCCCATGCCATGCGAAGTCCGTCTCCCATCATTCCAGGAATAGCAAAGTTGAACATATCTACACCATGTTTGTAACCTGTCTCTTTTTCAATAAATTCTTTGTTGCATCCTGCTCCACCTGTACAAATAATTGCGGCTTTACAAGCAACTTCAATTTCTTTACCATCTTTGTCTGTTGCAAGAACACCTGCAACTTTTCCATCTTTCATAATAATCTTTTTAGCAGGTGTCTCAAGAAGTACCTTTACTCCTAATTCCTGGGCTCTTGCATACAAAGCTTTGTTCATGAATGATGCGGCTCTAGGTCCGATTCCCTGATCTGTTTTAACGATATGCCATGTTGGCTCTGATTTTGGGAAGTAACGATAAGCACCTTCGAATTCAACACCCATATCTTCCAGCCATTCAATTGTCTCTGCTGACTGTTCGAAGTAACGTTTTACAAGTCTTGCATCTACATTGTAATGAGTATATTCCATAAACATGTTAAATGCTTTTTCTACTGTTACATCTTCCATCTGCTGTTTCTGATATTTTGTTCCGATACCAAGTGGTCCCATTCCCATGTTAGCTGCTCCACCAACTGCTGCTGCTTTCTCAAGAACGATAACTTCAGCTCCGTCTTCTGCTGCCTGAACAGCTGCTGATAATCCGGATGGACCTCCTGCAATTACAACTACTTGTGTTTCATAATCTGCCATGTTTTTTCCCTCACTTTTCATGATTTATCTCTTTGATTTATCTTTATTTTAGTTTGTTTTTGTATCATCATATACTGCTTTTTATACCAAAATACATTATTTTTTTGTCTTTACTTCTGTCAAAAAAATTACAGAGAGCAAAAAAGAAGATACTTTTTTTGCTCTCTGTATAGTATTATGCTTCAAATGCGATTGCTTTTCCTGTTTTTGCTGACTCACGTACTGCATCCATCACGCACAGCACACGTCTAACCTGTTCTGGTTTTATAATAACTTCTTCCTCTTTATTAAATGCTTTCACAAAATGTTCAAAGTAATTTCTGTGATTTACATTAACCTCCGGCAATGCTTCTTCTTGAAGCAGTCCAGGTGCTGCCGGGCCAAAGCTTCTTGTAGGACCGGCTGCTGTCATTGTAATTTTGCCAGGTACATTTTCAAGCAAGTGTGCAGTACGAACAATCTTACCTTCTCCATTAAATCCATCGATGATAGCAGATCCTTTATTACCACCGATAAACCATGCACGCTTTGGTGTCAGATAATATGTTCCCAGTTCAATCTCTGCTGTTACACCATTTTTGAATTTCATAATGATATTAAAGTAATCATCTACATTTTCATTGATAACATTTCTTACATCTGCATAAAGGGATACGATTTCAGATTTTACCATATCAAGCATCTGGTCAATCAAATGAACACCCCAATCATAAAGCATTCCTCCACCCATCTCTGGGTATACATGCCAGTCATGCATATTTCCATTAAAACCATAAAGCTGAGATTTAATCACATACATATCTCCTACCATGTTTTTGTCATATACTTCTTTCATGATACGATAATCTTTATCCCATCTTCTCTGCTGATGAACAGTGAATAATACACCGTTGTCTTTGCATGCAGCTACCATTTCATCAAAAAGTGCAACACTCATTGCTGCCGGTTTCTCACAGATTACATTTTTCTTAGCCGCTGCAGCTTTTTTCACCATTTCTGGATGGCTTGGGTTTGGAGTAGATACCATAACTGTATTAATATCTGCCTTTTCAAGCAT
Source organism: Ruminococcus sp. B05 (assembly GCF_003628495.1). NCBI lineage: Bacteria > Bacillati > Bacillota > Clostridia > Eubacteriales > Oscillospiraceae > Ruminococcus > Ruminococcus sp. B05. Next base: position 95,488 of record NZ_RBZR01000006.1, read on the forward strand.
TTCTTCAATACTGTTATATGTTTCAACACCTTCCGGTGCATCCTTCAGCTGCTCTGGGTTTGTATCTGCTACTGCTACAAGTTTAATCTCACTATCATCAAATGTACTCATCATATCAGCATCGCAATGTCCCATAAATCCAAATCCAACAATACCTAATTTAACTGTTTCCATCATTTATCCCTCCGATTTTTATCTTTTTATTATCAATATCCTTAACGACCAAGATTCAGACAAGGGTTTTCCCTCCTCTGAATCTTAAATCTAGCCTTTTTTTATCCTTCAATTGCTCTTCTCATAGCTTCCTGATGACGACGTACCTGTTCGATACTATCAACACCAACATCTCTCAAATGCTCTCCACCTTCGTACTCTGAACTTAAATATCCTTTATATCCAGCTTTCTTAAACGCCTCGATTACTTCAGGAATTGCAACTGCTGTTTCCACATAATCTTCGTGAACATTATAGAATTTTGCATGTGTATGATAAATGTAATCAATATTATCGATAATATCCTGTGGCTCAGACCAAGAATATGTAAACGATACATTTCCATACCAGCGGTCTGCATCATTTCCACCAGCTGCTTCGATAGCATCCATCATTTCTTTCATTCCGTTTGCCATACGATATTCCATATTTGCTTTTCCAAGGTTCAGATCATATTTAATCTTTGTAAATCCTTTTGCAACACGCTGTGCATAAGCATCATCCACAATCTTAATGCATTCTTCTGATGCACCCATTCTTCTTGCTTTATCTCTTACAACATCTGGGATGTTCTTGCAGAAGATTCCCATATCAGGCATAAATCCGAAGAATTTTGTTCCTGTACGCTTAATCATTTCCATATATCCGTCAGCCCATCCTGAGTTCAAAGAAAATGGTGCATGTACTTCAAGACAGATTTTTACATTTTTTTCTTCTGCATACTCTAAACTTCCTTCGATAACATCCATCGGTGTAGAAACCAATGTACGAAGTGTAGGAAATCCCATCATAGAAGCGAGACGGATATCTCTCTTCATCATATTAATCTGCTCTCCAAGACTTAATGTACGATTGTCATAAATTTTGTTTTCCAAAAATGCATCATAGCATGATGGCTCAAGACCATATTTTTTAAGCCAGCCAAACCACTGTGCTCTGAATTCTTCTGTTTCAATCGGCAATGGGAATCTGCGGATCATCTGTTCAGCAAGAAGCTCTACACCTGTTGCTCCTGTTTTTGCTGTTTCTCTAAGGCACCCCTCAAGATCCAATTTTCCATCATAATATTCATCCTGATAACTATACAGGGAAACACTTCTTTTAATATCATAACTCATCTTCAAGTTCCTCCTACTCAATCACGAAATCTGCGTCACAATCTGCTTCAATCTGAAATGGCATATATGACGGTGCAATAATCTGTCTTGCATGAATGTGATGATTTCCTTTTACAAGTCCACCTTCTTTAATCACAGATACTGTTGCATAGTCGCCAAATTCCCAACGATAATCTGAATCTACAACTGTACGCATTTCTTCCAATGTAAATGTTTCTCCATTTACTGTGAAACGAATGTCTTCTCTTTTAACATCCTCTCCGTCTACATTGATCTGGATATCACGAACGATTGACAATGTAATTCCACGATAATACTGTGCTTTAAACTGGAACTGGTAACCTGTTACCTTTCCGTTTTCTTCTATATTTTTAAATCCAGCCGGATTATAAATCTGTCTGCCAGCCATTTTTAACTCCTCGCTTTCCTAATTTATAGCTGAGAATACCGATACTGCTTAAAAAATACCGGTATTCTCAATATTTATCTTAGTCAAAGAATACTTCTTTTCCTGTTTCTGCTGATTTGTAAATTCCTTCGAGAATCTGTGTTACAACAAATGCCTGCTCTGGTTTTACAAGTGGATCTGTATCATTGATGATTGCATTGAGCCACTGCTCCTGCTCACGAACTGCCTCTGCTGCTGCTCCGCCTTCAAAGAAATCAACAACACCTGCAGGTGAGATTGTTTTTTCCATTAACTGATTATGCTCTACTGTGTTGTAGATCAGTTCATCCTGTGGGTAGCTTCCGCCGTGGTGAATTTCAGCACCTGCTTTTGTTCCGCAAAGAGTTGTAGAAGCTTCCATAGATTTCAGTACATTCAGTGCCCAAGATGCCTCAAGGTAGATTGTTGCACCATTTTTCATTTTTACAAGACCGAATGCTGAGTCTTCTACTTCGAATGTCTTAGGATCCCATGGTCCGAATACATTTCCTGCAGGGCCATCTTCCTGACGTCCAAGCTTGTAGAATACCTGTCCTGATACTGATTCTGGCTCATAGTTATTCATCATCCACAGTGTAATATCAAGTGCATGTGTTCCGATATCGATTAAAGGACCGCCGCCCTGAAGGGCTTTATTAGGGAATACGCCCCAAGTAGGAACAGCTCTTCTTCTAAGTGCATGTGCTTTTGCAAAATAGATTTCTCCAAGTTCTCCAGCCTCGCAAGATGCATGCAATGTCTGAGTGTCATCACGCAGACGGTTCTGATAACCGATTGTGAATTTCTTTCCTGATTTTTTCCATGCATCAATCATTTTACGTGCATCTTCTGTATTGTGAGACATTGGCTTCTCACACATTACATGTTTTCCAGCTTCAAAAGCAGCTACTGTAATCGGACAGTGAGCCACATTTGGTGTACATACATGTACGACATCAAATTCAACGCTTGTATCTGCAAGCATCTCTTTATAATCAGTGTAAACTTTAGCACCTTCTACACCATATTCTTTTGCAGCTTTTTCTGCACGCTCAGGAATGATGTCACAGAAAGCTACCATATCAGCTTTGTCTGCATTTGCTTTGATAGATGGCATATGTTTCTGATTTGCGATTCCTCCACAACCTACGATTGCAATTCTTAATTTTCCCATTTGGTTCCTCCTTTTATTAATTAAATAATTTACTTATCGGGCTCTTTTCACAACAAATGTCTGCTACGCAGTTCTTGTTTTGTTTTCTCGTTGTTAGATGACAAACTGTTTTAAGTATCTCTGGCTTAAAACAAGAGACTGCTCTACTTTTTCTTTACTTCCTTCAAAAGCTTTATCTTCCACTTCAATACATGTATATCCGTCGTATCCAATGTCTGTAAGTGCTGATACATATTTATCCCATCGCACATCTCCCAGTCCCGGAAGCTTTGGTGACATAAAATCAAGTGGATATGCCATAATTCCGCAATCATTCAAACGGTCATTGTAAAGCTTAATATCTTTGTAATGAACATGGAAAATTTTATCTTTGAATTCATAAATCGGTTTAATATAATCGATCATCTGCCATACAAAATGTGATGGATCGTAATTGATTCCCAGATTATCGCTATCAAGAATTGCAAATACTTTTCTCCATATAGCCGGTGTTGTCATTAAATTTTGTCCGCCCGGCCACTGGTCTGGTCCAAACAACATTGGGCAGTTTTCGATTGCTATTTTTACATTTTCTTCCTCTGCAAGTTTGATAATCGGTGGCCAAACTTCTTTTACAAGCTCCAGATTTTCTTCGATATTCTTTGTCTGATCTCTTCCGATAAATGTTGTAACCATACCAATGCCAAGCTTATGGCTTGCACGGATTACATTTTTCAAATGTTCTACTACAGAAGCTCTCTTTTCTAAATCTCCATCCATTGTGTTTGGATAAAATGCAAGAGAAGAAATTTCTACGTTTTTCTCTTTACTGTAGTCAAGAATATGTTTTGCATACTCATCGTCTGCAAGGACTTTATCTACATCTATATGACTTACTCCTGCGTATCTTCTCTCTGCTTTACCTTGTGGCCAGCAGGCAATTTCTACGCATTCAAACCCATGATCTGATGCAAAATCCATCATTTCTTCATAACTCCAAGTATCAAGAATTGCACTTACAAATCCTAATTTCATGCTGTTTCGCTCCTTTTCATTTTTCTCTCTTAACTTGATTCCATTATATAAAATATATTTCCGGCGTGCTTTCACAAAATTAACCTAATTTCATACAGTATTTGGACTCTTTCTTTTTGTACAAAAAAAGAGGACAAAAAAAGATATATCTTTTTTGTCTTCTTTTTCTTTCGTTCGCTTTCTTTAGTCTTCCAGCTTGTACATAGCTACCGGTATCAGTGCTAATACATATACAATTGCCGGCATTAAGTTTACACCAATTTGAATTCCGTTTCTGACTTCATTTGTAATGTCTTTTCCAGCTACATATCCAAACCATCCAATAATAGCAATTCCAAGTGCAGAACCAATTGCTTGCCCAATCTTTCCTGCCAGACTGTTCATTGAAAATAATATACCATCCGGTCTTGCACCTGTTCTATCATGAATATCTGTGACTACATCAACTAACATTGAACTTCCACACGCTCCACCAATATATCCGATTCCATATACAACATGTGCCAGCAGCAAATACGGAATATTTGTATAAGGTCCAAAGAACATCATAAGGCATCCTACTGTTTGAAAAATCAGAGCTACATACAATGTTTTCTTTCTTCCAAGTTTATCAATCACTTTTGGTCCAAAAGGCATTACGATTGCACCTACAAACATTGGCATCATCATAAACACAGTAATTAAAGCAAAGTTTTGAACAACATAAATGTAAAAGTATGTTGCACATCCAATTCTTCCCATCATTCCAATCATATTCAATGTTGTGTATGCAATAACAGACATAGCATTGCGATCTTTCAGCACATATTTTAATGATTCTTTTGTAGAAGTCTGCTCTTCTTTCTTTACTGTAATTCTCTCTTTACAGTTTTTCGCACAGAACCAGAAAAGTGGTAATGCAACAATTGCATATGCTCCTGCTGTAATCTGATATCCTCTTCCCGGCCAGATACCTTCAAAATAATTTACTAATGGTAATGTACATAACTGTAAAGCAATCATACCAATTACCATTCCCATCATTTGTGCTGTGTTTAACTTATTCACTTCTTTCGGATCATTTGACATAACTGCTGGCAATGCAAGATATGGCACATTCGTCATTGTATAAACCATTCCCAGTCCGATATATGTAATGTAAGCATAAATCAGATTTCCCACACTACCAAAACCTGGTACAGTAAATGTTAAAATTGTAAATACAACTAACAACGGAGCACCGATTGCAATATAAGGACGGAATCTTCCGTATTTTGTATGTGTATGCTCCATAATCGCACCCATCATCGGGTCATTAATTCCATCCCATATTCTTGCTACCAAAAACAATATTGCAACAGCTCCTGCCTGCAATCCAAATACATCTGTGTAAAATAATGTCAGATACGAACTTACCATTGTCCATGATAATTGGGATGCCACGTTTCCAATTCCAAATGAGAAATAATCTTTTCCTTTCAGTTTTTCCATTGTTTCCCTTCCTTTCTTCGTTCGAATTTTCAAGAGTCTATTTTTAAATAAAATATGACTGACAGATTATATTCTTTTATCAAAAATAGAACTTTTCATTTCGTCCGACTTTCCCATCTTTAGCAATGTTGCTATTCACTTATTCTTCCTACCCTCCTTTATTATGTTTGATATCCTCATATTATCTTTTTCGCCATTTTTCAGCGTGCATATTTCTGTTCCATTCTTTTCTTTCATAAACCTTCGTTTCAAAAAGCAGATGCAGGTTTCGAATTTGAAACCTGCATCTGCTTTTTTCCTTTTTTATTTAATTGCTTTTGTTTTCCATTTTCCTCTTTTATAGAAGAAAGTAGTAATTAACGCTCCGATCACCCATGAAATAACCAGTGACAGATAAATATATTCTCGTTTTCCCTGTGGGAACGCTGTGCTTCTGGATGCATAGACAAGCAGATACGCAAGTGGTACACGAATCATGATTGTCTGTACAATGGAAATCCACATTGGTGTCATTGTATCGCCGGCGCCTCTCATAATTCCAGACAGCACCTGTGTAACTGACATAACCAGATATCCTACCGCAAGAATCTGCATTAGATGATAACTTAAATCTACCAATTCTGATGTACTTGTAAAGATTCCCATCAACGGCTTACCAAAGATTAAGATCAACCCTGTGATGACCGCCGATGTTCCGACTCCCATAAAGAGTCCCTGTTTTGCTCCCTTAGCAACACGTTCATACTGGTTTGCTCCGACATTTTGTCCTGCATAAGTCGTCATTGCATTACCAAATGACATATTCGGAAGCATCGCAAATCCATCCACACGCATCGTAATTACATTTGCTGCAATAAACTGCTCTCCAAAACTGTTCGTCAATGACTGTACGATCAACATCGCCATTGAGATCATCGCCTGTGTCACTCCTGACGGAACGCCCAGTCGAATGATATTTCCTGCATGATGTTTATTTAACCTGATATATTTCCACTTCAGATCAAAGAGCTCAGTTAATTTTGAAAGTCTTCTCACACACAAAATTGCTGAAATTCCCTGTGCAATTGCAGTTGCAAGTGCAACCCCGTTTACTCCCATGTCAAATTTTACTACAAAGAGTAAATCTAACACAATATTTAACCCACTTGCTACCAGCAGATATAAAAGGGCTGACATCGAGTCTCCCAATCCCCGAAGTACACCACTTAAAATATTATAAAACGCAAGCCCTGCTGCACCTAAAAAGAGAATTCTCAAATAAGATGTACACCAGTCTAAAATTGTCTCCGGTGTATTCAGCAATTCCAGAAGTGGTCTTGCTACCAACGTAGCAACTACCATAATGACCAATGATGCAATTGCCGTTAATACAATACAAGTTCCGATTGTTCCCGATAACGCCTCTCTGTTTCTGGCTCCAAGATATTGGGATACCATAATGCTTGCTCCTACCGAAATTCCGACAAACAATACAATCAGCAGATTTAAAATCGGACCTGCACTTCCAACGGCAGCCAGTGCGTTATCTCCTACAAATCTTCCAACCACGATGCTGTCAACAGTATTATAAAGCTGCTGTGCAATGTTTCCTATCAGCATCGGTATCGTAAAGATCAGAATGTCTTCCCATGGTCTTCCGACCGTCATATCCACTGGTGCGAATAATCGTTTTAACTTATTCACTTTTCTTTCCTCTCATTCCATTTTCCCTTTTGTTTCAGTGTTCCAAAATTATACGTTTCTAATATTGATAGTGAATGTCCAGCACTTTAATCTCATGTGCTTTTAATTTTGTCTCAATACGCAGAACGTTGTCTTGCACTGTAATCCTTCTCATATCTACCTTCGGGTTTGCACTTCGTTTCATATACTCAACCTCTCCCTTGGAAAGATTTCCGATATAATCCATGTCCTTCCATATATTTTGGATACTTCCATTATCCTCATTCACATAAAAAACGCGCATAACATAGTTTCCATTTTCTACATTATTAATCTGAAATTTTAAATGAATCGAATCTGTATCCTCATACAAACTGTCAATATCATCTACCCGAATATCTTTCTCAGCCTTCATTGTATATCGATAATTAAATTTTTTACAGTTATGGCACGCAATAGTATATACACCTCGTCCATCTGTTGTCAACAACGCATTTTCTGTTTTACCAAGTAATCCCTTTTTTAAAAATTTCAGAAAATGAAATGCATAAAAGGATGGCTTTTTGATTCCATCTCTTGTCAGAAGACCATTATCCCCATACAAAACAGCACCGGAATCATAATATTCTGTGTGCAAATCCGAACCATGCCAGTACCCCATCATATCTGCTTCGCCAATTGATTCGATACACGTTTTCACAATGTATGCTCCCTGTGCACAACTATCATTGATGCAATTTCGATTTGATATTGTAAAATTCCACTCTGTAATATGTAGTTCATCCGGCATAAAATCTTCTGCTTTCAAAACATCTTTGAATAATTCCAGTTGATTTTTCACAAAGCTGTTATCAAGCGAACGCTTTCCAAAATAAACCCCGTCCTGCTGCAACAATAAATAAGAATACGAGTACACACTGATAAAATCTGGTCTGACATTTCTTGTTTTCCAATTTTGAATTAAAATACTGTATTGATATCTATCGTATCCAAGTGCAAATCCAGCTCCTCCTACCTTGATTTTTGACGATATCTTCTTTAATGCATGATATCCAATCTCAAAACAGTCAAAATACCACCCTTTCGCATCCAGCATATTGAGACGGTCATCTTTCCAAAGTTCAAAATACCAGCTCTCGATTTCATTTACCCCATATCGGTTTGCAATATGTGATGAAAACGCCTGCATCACCTCTACATAACTTTCTCTGTCATGAAATATGATTTCATTATATCGGTCTCCGACAGCCGAATTGATTGTATAATTTACATCTGTTGGTTTAAATGAGAGTTCTATATATGGTTTCAAATTATGCTCTACCAAGAAATCCAGCCCGCGGTCTATTCTGCTGAAATTATATTTGTTATCTCCGGAAATATTTTCATAATACATATCCTGCATAAATATATTGTAAATCCGGACATAGGAAAATCCGATTTCTTTCTGCATCATAAGCAGCTGACTCTGCACATCATAATTGAGCAGCGAATCAATATTTCCCATATTGATGATTTTATCCCATGGCTTTTTCCACTCTGTAGTATTCTTTGCATCTACGACATACAGATTCATATTTCTTGTCGCTGTATTATCCGCCACCGGCTCTTTGCCTGTCAGATATTCTTTCACCCTTTTATCCAGTTCTTGTTTTGCCTCTTTATTCTCATTCAGATTTTCTTCTTTATGAACAGTCGAACGATATGCCGACGGAGTCATATTATAGATTTCTTTAAAAGCCTTATTGAATGCTGCTGTTGTAGGAAATCCATTGTCCAGTGCAATTCTTGTAATCTTTTTTTCGCTATAGACAAGCTCATCTACTGCATGGAACAGACGAATATTATTGACATATTCCAAAAAACTAAGTCCAAAATGTTTCTTAATATATTTGGATAAATATGCATTCGATAAATACAATTTCTGTGCCAGATCGTTCAGACTCAGTTGTTTTTGATAATTTGCCTGCACGTAATTCTGTATCTCAAATATTCGCGAATTATCTGGGGTAAAATTCTCTTTCATTCTTACATCGTCCGCTTTTATCATAAAGTAAGCTACTAACAAATAAATAGCTTCATAATAAATGCTATTGAGATAAATCGCCCCTTCTTTTTCTTTATCATAAGAACGATTCAGCATCTGATCCAGCACTTGTTTCAACTGTTCATAAGACTCATTTTTATCAACCGTTGTATTACACCAGAATAATAACTGATTTGTTCCCATATATTCTGCCAACATAGTAAAATTAATCTGAAATGATGCAAGGAGGATTTTTTCTTCTGTCGCTCTCCAAGAATGACGCTTGTTCGCATTAATAAGTAAAAAATCACCTTTTTTCAAATTATAAGTTTCTGGTTCAATCTGTACTTCCACACTGCCTTCCAGAACATATACAATCTCCAGATTCTGATGAAAATGTGTATTCTGTACTTCGCTAGTATCAAATTCGAAGTCCATAATTGTTCGCATATTATCCATTCAAGTACTACCTCTCTTTTGTGGTTTCTGCTTTTTAGTCACTATTTTTAATTTTAATAGGTGATAATATTTTCGTCAAGTCTTGCCGAACACAGATATTCTTCGCATTAATCTGCCAAACACGCCACACAAACAAATACATTATTTTTCAACTCTGTAAACAGTAACCCCCACAGAGCGCTGCCTATCGCAACACCCTGCGGGGGAATCCATACTACTATGTATTACAATTTATAACTTTTCATAAAGTCTTATGCGTTAATCATTTCATCAAACTTTTTAACACGCTCCATCTTCTTCTCAAGCAGCTCTTTGTTTGCCATGATCTTTGGTCCACAGATTGCTCCGAATCCCTGGATTTCTGTTGTATGCTCTCTTAATCCGGCAAATGTTCCTCTTGCTCTTGCCTGCTGTGCTTCAGAGAACTCAACATTTAATTTATCTCCATCGATAGAAATCTTTCCTTCGATACCACAGATTGGACACTCTACTGTTGTTGTTCCGTTTACTGTCAACAGGTTCTGGTGACATACAGGACATGTTCCCATTCCTTTTGGTCCGTAGAATTCAACATCTTTATCATCCATCTCTACAGCAGCTGCTGTACGTTTTCCAATCTCGTGCATATGTCCGATCATTTCGTCATTCAGGTATGGATTTCCGATTGTTCCCATGCTGTTTGCATTGTAGTTAGCAACAACTTTCATCATTGCTGGGAATCCGAATAAATGCAGAGTTGCTGTTCCCATAGATACCCAGTTTTCTGTGCTTGCTCCACCTACTGAAATGTAAGAAACTGTACGACGTCTTAATCTCTCGATTGGATAATCGTCTGCGTTACCAGGAGCTTCTCCAGCTCTTCTCTTATCCAGTACCCAGTTAATAGCTGATACATCGTGACGGCATGAGAAACGGTCTACAAAATCTTTGAACTGTCCTACCGGCTGCAATACATATACAGGTGCTCCAAGGATGATTGCATCTGCTTCACGAACAGCCTCTTCTACCATCTGGAAATCATCTTTGATGATACAGTTGTTATCTTTTCCTTTTTCTAAAGCCATTGAACAGGCTCCACATCCGATACAACGACCGATATTCAGTCTCTGTGTATTGATAAAATTAATCTCAGCATCTGGAAATGCTTCTTTTGCTCCATAAAGAGCTTCTTTTACAAGAATGTCTGTGTTTGCATTCTTTTTACCAAATGATAATCCTAATACTTTCATAGTTATTTCCTTTCTTTTTCCTCGATTTTCCAATCTGTTACGATTCATTTCGACCTGATTGATATTACATTCTCATTATACCGATTGATGTATATCCATACCTCATCACATATGCCTTCTTTTCTGGACTCAAAATGACCTGCTTATCTTTCTTTATTTTTTGTCGAAACTTAAAAGGTCATCTTTTTATATTCAATTTTGACCTTTTACAGAAGCATGGAAGTAAAAAGTTTCATTCCACCTGCCAAAATCATCACTAAGATTGGACTTATACAAGTTTTTCTCAATAAGAACAAGGAAATAACAAAAATTACAACCATGCTCCAGTCTGTATTTGAAACAGAAATTTTCCCACCATCTCCCCAGAATGCGGTAATCAAAATGCTAATACCCGCAGATGCAATCATGGCAATTACCGCCGGATGCAACGACTGAAGCACTTCTTGAACTACCTGATTCTCTCGATTTTTCAGATAAACATAGGCAATACTCGTCACAATAATACAAGATGGAAGAATACAGCCTGTTGTAGCAATCAAAGCGCCTCCAACACCTGCAATCTTATTTCCCACAAAAGTTGCAGAATTCACCGCAATCGGTCCCGGTGTCATCTGCGAAATGGAAATTAAATCTGTGAATTCAACCATACTCAACCACGCATGCTTTGTAACAATCTGTTCCTGTATCAATGGCATCGCTGCATACCCTCCGCCAAAGCTAAAAAGGCCAACTTGCAAAAAGCTAAAGAATAATTGTAAGTAAATCATGCCCATTTCCTCCGTCCTATCCATGTTTGCACACATCCAATTCCAATGCAGATTAAAATCACTGCATAAACCGGTACTCCAAAAAAGCAGGTTGCCATAAATGCTACAATCATAATCAGATTCTGTGCTGCCTTCTTTTCTTTTACTACACCGCTTGCCATTCCATATACTACATCCGCAATGATCGCGCCTACCGCCGCCTGCATACCAGTTAATATCTGGCTTACAATCACATTATTGTGGAACTGATTGTAAAACACAGAAATGACAGAAATAATAACAAGCGGAGGTAGTATCGTCGCAATAATCGCAGTCATTGCTCCCAAGATCCCCGCAAGCTTATATCCTACAACAATTGCTCCGTTCACGGCAATCGCGCCCGGCGAAGATTGTGCGATTGCAATCAGATCCAGCATCTCTTTTTCATCAATCCAGTGATATTCATCTACGAATTTTTTCTTCATCAATGTTACGATGACATATCCTCCTCCGAAAGTAAATGTACTTAAATAAAGTGTAGATATAAATAATTTCAGTAAAATTTCTTTTTTACTTTTCATCGATCTCGTCCTATCTTTTTGTGTTTCTTTTTATATTTCTATTCTTATGGAGGAAATCTCCTCCTCTTACTGACATATCTTTCTATAAATATATCATTCCTGCAATCTTGGAACAACATCTGATGTCTGTAAATACCAGTCCAACATTTGATTTTTCATCTCACAGACAATATTTTTATAATTTGGATTATAATATAAATTCTTTTCCTCTTTTGCATCCACCTCCAAATTATATAATTCATTTTCTCCATTTGTTCTCACAATCAGCTTCCAGTTCTTTTTCCGCATCATCGTACCTCGACACACACATTCCTGTCTTTCCTGTTGAATCAACATTTTCGGATAATAAATACACTCTGGTCGCATTAAAAAATTATAGTCCCGCTCCGTTCCTTCAAAACACTGTTGTTCCCGAACATCATATCCCCCTTCACAATAAACAACTGCATCTTCGGTTTCTTTCTCCCCATCAATCAAATTTCTAAGCGATTTGCCAAAATGATCATGCTTTGCTTTTATGCCTGCATAATCTAATAAAGTCGGGAAAATGTCCAGCTCTGACACCAGTTGTTTTACCTTGTGTTCTTTTAACGAATTTGGAACCCTTATCAATAACGGAACTTTTGTCAGATCATCATCAAACGCATTTGGCCATTTTTCAACCAGCCCATAATCTCCTGCCCAGTCTCCATGATCAGAGGAGGTTACGATAATCGTGTCTTCCAATAAACGATTCTGTTTCAATGCTTCAATTAATCTACCCAACATATCGTCACAATACTTTACCATACCCAGATACACTGCTGCACACTTACGAAATGTATCATCATCCACCTTTTCGAAATGACTATATTCTCGAATAATTCGCATAAAAGCAGGCTTATTTTCCAAATCTTTTCTTCGCAATTCTGGCAAATCATCCGGATTGTACATGTCATAGTATTTTTTCGGAATCGTATATGGCGCATGTGGATTATTTAATGATACAAACAGGAAAAATGGATTCTCTCCTTTTTGATAGTGATTCAGAAAATCGACTCCGGCATTTACCATTTTCGTATCTGTCATTTCTTCTAATTCTTCGTCTTCCATTGGCTCCAATAACATGTGGTAACGTCCAGAAAACATCGGTAATTTTTCAGTTTTCACAACCTCATTGTCTTTCCGCCATGCCAGTTTCAATCCCAGACTCTTCGTAAAAGACTGCCTTGAAGCCTCATCGTTCAAACAATGGTTTTTCCCATAAAACTGTACGTTATATCCTGCATCTTTAAAATCTTTCATGAAATTAGGATGATGTTCATCTATAAAGTGTAACAAACTCCGATGACCATTTACATGCGGATACCATCCTGTCAACAGAGAACATCTTGAACCAACACATACTGGATTTGCAACATAAGTATTCTCAAAACAAGTTCCCTCTTTTGCAATCCAGTCATAATTTGGTGTTTTTGACACCTGATTTCCATAGCATCCCAACACATCCGCTCTCATTTCATCTGTAAAAAAGAATAATACATTCATCTTTCGCCCTCCTGTAATCATCTACCTTCTATTGGCACCACGTCCGAAGTATGAATCAACCAATTTAACATTTTTCTTTCTAATTTAATAGAAATGTCTTTATATTCCTCTTGTCCATACAAATTTTCTTCTTCCCATGGATCTATTTGCATATTATATAATTCATTTTCTCCATTTGTCCTCACAATCAGTTTCCATTCTTTATATCTTTGCATCACAACACGGCATACTGTTTCTGGTCTCTCCTGTTGCTGCAGACATTTCGGATAATAATCTGTTCCTGGAATTTGTGGAAAATCCAATGGTGTTCCTTTAAAGCATGTCGGTTCAAAGCAATGCGGTTCACTTATATCATACCCCCCTTCGCAATAAACCGCACGTGACTCATCCCCATTCTCTCCCTCTAATTGTGGACGAAGTGAAACCCCAAATTGTTGATAATGCAACTCTATATTCTCATAATCCAAAATCGTCGGAAAAATATCAAAAGACTGTGTAAGTGTCTTAATTCGCTGTCCACCCTTACATCCCGGTCTTCTTATAATAAGTGGAACTCTCGTTATCATATCCGTCATATCTGAGGGCCACTTTTCAACTTCTCCTGCATCTCCCGCGAAGTCTCCATGGTCAGAGCACAAAATAATTGTTGTCTCCTCATAAATTCCGGCTTCTTTCAACGTCTGTACAACTCTACCTGTCAATTCGTCCACATAAGATATCATTCCAAGATAAACAGCATTGATTTTTCTAAAAAATAATTCTGTCTCTTCTTCCGTATTTCGATACTTCTTTAAAACCTTATATAATTCAGGTTTGTTCTTTTTCACCCATTCCAATTTTCTCGGAAATGGAATCTGTTTGGCATTATACATGTTATAGTATTTTTCCGGAGCCGTATATGGAGGATGCGGATTCATCCATGATAACATCAAAAAGAAGGGTTGCTTTTTCTGAGCTTGTTCTTTTATAAATTCAATTGCGCCTTCTGTATGTTGCTCATCCCCGATTTCTTTCTGATCTATATTTGGAATTGGTGGATATAACATAGAATATGGTGCGTTTTCAATTGCACGATATGATTTTGTAACATCTCTCCTTTTAAATGGGAGTAATTTTTTGAAGACATGTTGCATGGATTGTTTATCAAACATATCATCTTTTCCTGCGTGGCACGTCACAAATCCAGCCTCATTTAAATGCGATATAAAATTAGGATCGTGCTCTGTAATATTATAATACGTTCTTTTTCCATTTACATGCGGATACCAGCCACTGACCAAGTTACATCGGGATGGACCGCAAACCGGATGTGTCGTATAGTTTTGTTCAAATAATGTTCCTTCCTGTGCAAGTCTGTCAATGTACGGGGTCTTTACCAACGGATGTCCATAGCACCCCAGACTTTCTGCTCTCATTTCATCTGGAAACAGCAATACATAATTCAAAATATCATCTCCTAATATAAAAAAGTTATAGTCTCTCGTTCTAAAGAAACTATAACAATTTTGCTTTTACTTGTATAATGCCTGAAACTCATCATGCAATTCTGCATTTGCATCAAACCATGTTTTTATCCAAATACTTCTTTTATTGGAAATTTCTTTTCTCTTTTCCAACTTATCATAATCTTAAAATAGATGCTTTCATCCTCAATCGGTATAAACTGTATCTTCTCAGACTCAAGCAAATCTGGGTTTTTGTAAAAAATGCTATATCCATCCTTTTTATGTAAATGTAAAATCGTATTTATAACATCGCCCGTATATATAACTTGTTCTGATGCAATCTGTAATTTATGCAATATCATTTCCTGATATTTTCCAAACTCAGGATCTAATTCTTTTTCTACACAGATTAATTTTTTATTCTTAAGTTCCTGATACAGGACTTCCTTCTTTTTCTGATTAAATTTCATCTCTTTAGAACATATAATCCCAGCTGAAATTCGTTCCAACGTATAGTGCTCAATCTCGCTTCTTTCTGATAAAAATCCGCCCAGAGATATAACAATATCTATCTTATCTTTTTCAAAAGCTTCCTTTAACTCATCAAATCGATATCTGTATATTTGAATCTTTTCCGGAGAGAAAAATCCGCATAATTTTTCTAATAAATTATCAATCAACTCCGAAGTAATCACTTGCAATACTCCAATTCGAACAAAGTCCTGATGTGCGGTCTTACTTTTCACTTCTTCTAAACTTTCCTCAATCTCATTAACAATCTTTTCAAATCGATTTTGAAACACTTTTCCTGCTTCTGTAAGTACCACTTTCCGATTATTTCGAAATAGTAATTTTACCCCCAATTCTTCTTCCAGCGCCTGAATCTGCCTGCTAAATGCAGGTTGCGATACAAATAGATTCTGTGCTGCATTTGTAAAATTCAATGTTTTGCTTACTTCTAAAAAATATTTTATCTGTAATAAATTCATCCTGCTCACCTCAATAACTTCATGGTAACATAAATCTATCTTTTACTCAAATGCAGATTTTATATCATTCATGCAGTCTTGATATGACACAATCCTCTTTTTGCATTGTACTTTTCTCTGCGTCTCATGTAAACTGAACTTAGACATTTTTATAAAATAAAAGATAATTTGTTATCGTTCACTTTATCTCGAACATACGGTCTGGAATATAAGCAATAATCTAACAGGAGGAATTTATATGCCCGCAATCAGTGTTCTTATGAAACCTTCATCCAGTCTGTGCAACATGTCCTGTGACTACTGTTTTTACTGTGATGAAGCCCAGAAGCGAACGCATAAATCTTATGGATTTATGACGGAAGAAACCTTAAAAAATGTTATTCGAAAGACTCTGCTTCGTGCAGAAGGATATATCAGTTATGCCTATCAGGGCGGTGAACCAACCTTACGTGGTCTGGATTTCTACAAGCAGGCTGTCGCCTTTCAAAAGCAATATAACAAAAACAACATTACCATATCAAATTCGTTCCAAACCAATGGCTATCTGTTAGATAAAGAATGGTGCAAATTCTTTCACGAAAATCATTTTCTAGTAGGACTTTCTATTGATGGCACCAGAGAAATCCACAATATCTACCGACGTACAGCAAATAACGAGGATACTTTTGACAGGGTTGTTGCCTCAGCCAAGTTAATGGATCAATATCAGGTCGATTACAATATTTTAACAGTGGTAACGCCCCAAATTGCCGCTCACATACGTACCATCTATTCCTTTTATCAAAAAAAAGGATGGAATTATCAACAATATATTGCCTGTCTCGATCCTTTAAATGAACCTCACGGAAACAATCCTCATTCGCTTTCACCAGAAGTATATGGACAATTTTTGATTGATCTTTTTGAACTTTGGTACAGCGATCTACAGCAAGGAAAGCAGCCATTTATCCGTCAATTCGAAAACTATGTTGCAATCGCAATGGGTTATTATCCAGAATCCTGTGAGCAGCGTGGATTCTGCGGAATCCAGAATGTTGTTGAAGCAGACGGAAGTGTTTATCCATGTGATTTCTATGTTCTTGACGAATATCTCCTCGGTAATTTTAACACAGATCGGATAGATGTAATCAATCAGCATCGGGTAGATTCGGGATTTATAGAATGCTCTCAAAAACTGGATTCTAATTGTAAATGTTGTAAATATTATCCACTTTGCAAGGGTGGCTGTCAAAGAAACCGCGACTATAATAAAACTTCCAACAGTTATCAAAATTACTACTGTAAAAGTTATCAGATGTTTTTCCAGAAAAATTATACTCGCATTATGGATATTGCAGATAAAATTGCTAAAAACAGGAGGACAGATTTCTTTTGATCCGCTCTCCTGTTTTTTGCTAAAATTCTATATTCGTATCATTTATAAATTTTAAATTCATATTTTATCAGATATTCGGAATCTTTCCCAGCACCTCATTCAACTTCTCTTCGTCCACATCTATAGAACGCTCCTGAAGCAAATCTAGCAATTTCATTTTACTAAGTGTTGTCATCATATCTTCAAATGTCATATCCGGTCTAAATGGAGTTATTTTCTCTTTCATCACTTTGATTGTATCCGCAAGTGCCTCTTTTGCTGCCGGGTTTCCAAAAATTCTTCCAATCGTACAATCCAGAGAAAGCCATGCTGCACCATCATCTGTGATATGTGCTTTACAATTTGGTTTTGTAAGTACTTTATCTTCTGCTGTTCCAACATAAAAATCACCCATCACATCCTTTAAAAATCCAATACTATCTTTTACCCAATTTGGAATTCTTGGACAAAATGCGGATTCTCTTGTCTGGATGGATTCATCACCTGTTGAAAAACCATGCGGTCCATATGCATAAATATGACTCTCAAATGTTACTCCTGCCTTATCTAGTGCATCCATCATCTGAATACTGCTATGAATCGGAACCACATTGTCTGTACGAGCTGCGAAAAGGAAGCATGGGCAAGTATCATAGTTTACTTCTTCTACAATTCTCGGTGCATTGGTTGCGATTTCATCAACCTGTTCATTTAATACTGCATAACCTAAAATTGCTGCTACCGGTTTATGCTTGGCAATCGTTGCAGCTGCACCTGCGAGATGTCCTCCTGCTGAGAATCCGGCTACTGCAATTTTATCTGCCATCAAATTCCATTCATCTGCATGATTGATGATATATTCCATTGCATCTTCATAATCCTGTAATGGGTCCGGCCAGCTTCCGACCTCGTTTATCGTATATCTAAGAATAAACGCATCATATCCTGCATTTAAGTACGCCAACGCTACCGGTTCAGCTTCACGGTCTGAGCAGAACATATAGCCGCCTCCTGGAATTACCAGTACACCTGGTCTCTTGGTAATATTTCGATATTCTTTTCCTACATCCTGAATAAATGCTGTTAAACGGACATTTCGTTTTTCATTCAAAGTAACTTCTATTGTTTTCATTTTCTGTTTCCTCCCATATATTTATATAAAGAACAGCACAAGATTTTCTATCTGTCCGATAGACTTTTCCTGCACTGTTCCTCCTTTAATTAAAATTTAACATTTACTTCTTCACACAGACAATCTCTTGAGTTTCCACCAGCATAGATTCTGAATTTTCCATCTTCTAATACATATTCAGCCTGATTGTTATAGAATCCCATATCCTGTTTTGCCAAATGTAACACAACAATTTCTTCCTGTCCAGGTTTCAGCTCTACTCTTGCAAAACCTTTCAGTTCTTTCACCGGACGCACAAGACTTGCTGTTACATCTTGCATGTACAACTGTACGATTTCTATACCTTCGCGGTCTCCTGTATTTTTCACCTGTACTGTTACTTCCAGTTCCTCTGCTTTTTCTTCCACATGAAGATTCTCGTATTCATATGTTGTATAACTTAATCCATAGCCAAATGGATATAGAGCATCGAACGGAGCATCCAGATAACGTGATGTGAACTTACTCTTGCTTCCCGGTCTTCCTGTACTTGGATGATTATAATAAATCGGGCACTGTCCTGTTACTGACGGGAACGAAGCTGACAATTTTGCTGACGGATTTGTCTCTCCAAAAAGTACGGATGCCAACGCATTTCCTGCCTGGATTCCAAGATGCCATCCTTCTACGATAACCGGTAAATGTTCTGCCTCCCAGCCAAGTGCCAGCGGACGTCCATTCATCAATACTGTTACAAGTGGTTTTCTGAATTCTAATAATTTTTCCAGCAACTGTCTCTGTTCTCCCGGCAATGTTGTATCTGCTTTTGAAGATGCCTCTCCACTCATACTAGCAGTCTCTCCAACTACTGCGATGATCACATCTCCTTCCAGGCAAGCCTGTTCTATCTCTTCTTCATTAATCGCACCTTCCGGTCCGCCACATGGATAATATTTTACATCTGCTCCACTGTTCTGCAGTCCTTCTAACACTGATACACAGTCTGCCTGATTAAATGCCATTGCCCACGCACCGCAAACTTCTGCTTTTTCAGCTGCCAGAGTTCCAACCAGACTAATTTTCAAATTTCTATTTAATGGCAAAATATTTTTTTCATTTTTTAATAATACAATTGATTTCTTCGCTGCTTCTAATGTTATTGCAACATGTTCTTCCGGCAATGCTTTTTCATACTGCTCGATCACTTCATCCGGAACATATGGGTTTTCAAACAATCCAAGCCATACTTTTACTGATAAGATTCTACGCACAGCCTCATCTACTGTATCCATAGATACTTTACCTTCTTTGATCAGCTGTTCCAGATTCTTGGAGTAAATGTTTGTTCCCATATCCATATCCAGACCTGCATTGACAGCCTGACAACCGGCATCTTTTTCATCTTCAGCAATACCATGTGCCACACATTCTTTGATTCCATTTGCATCACTGACAACAAATCCATCCAGTCCATATCCATCTTTCAATACCTGACGAAGTGTATATTCATTGACTGTACATGGAACACCATTCAAATCATTAAATGATGCCATTGCTGTTGCAGCTCCCTCTTCTACTGCTGCCTTAAATGTCGGCAGATATACATTATGAAGCTGAGAGATTGACATACTTGTTGTATTGTAATCTCTTCCTGATTCGCAGGCACCATATGCAACATAATGTTTTACACAGGCTGCCACATAATCTTCTACAGACTCCTGATTATTCTGCAATCCCTGAATTTTCTTTCTCGCAAAGCAAGACCCCAGATACGGATCTTCTCCAGGTCCCTCGGAAACTCGTCCCCAACGAGAGTCTCTTGCGACATCGATCATCGGTGCAAATGTCCAGTTTATTCCATAAGCTCTTGCCTCTTTTGCAGCCATCTTTGCTGTTCTTTCGAACAGATTCTCATCAAAAGATCCTGCCTCTGCAATTGCGATCGGATACACACTGCGGAACCCATGAATTACATCGAATCCTACAATCAGCGGAATTCCAAGTCTGCTTTCTTCGACTGCAATTTTCTGCAATTCATTATTTTTACGTGGGTCATTTACCATCATTGCTCCGACTTTACCAGCACGGATATCATCTTCATGGAAATCCTGCTCTGAAGTTGCGAGGATTTTCTGGAATTCCTCCTGAGAAATACGTCCGTCTGTCATCATCTCGATCAACTCTTCAAACGGAACTTCAAACCCGCCTACTATTGATGGCGATTCCAGATTCATCTGACCAATCTTCTCTTCTAATGTCATCTGGCTTAAAAGATCTTCTACTTTTGCTTTCTGTACTTCTGTTAAGTTCATATTCTGTCGTTCTCCTTTCATGATTGCGTACATCACCATATTCTGCTGAATTTTCAATATTCAAAGCTCTTTTCTATAAATAGCAATGTGCCTGCAAACTACTGAATTCTATACTTTCATTATACGCCCTTGACAGCATTCCTCAATCTAAATATAATGATATTTATATAACGATATATAGATTTGAGGTTTTAACACATGCTATATCAATTTCATTCCAAAGAATTTTCCCAGACTCTTCCTATCCAACTTTGGATGTTTGGAGCAAATCATTTGCAGGAACCGGTCCGAAGACCTCAGGGAGTTCCTTACTTTCAATGGTTCTACTGTGTAAAAGGACAGGGCGAACTTATCTTAGATGAACAAAGAAGCATAATTACAAAAGGACAGGGATTTCTTATTTATCCTGACCAGGAACATATTTATCAGGCAGTCACAAATAACTGGACTTTGCATATTATTGCCTTCAATGGTCCTCTCTGTTCTGATATTCTTGCTTTACTTCAAATGGGCGAATCCGGCGCTTATCATTTTTCGGATGGCTCTATTTTCGAACAGCATATTCAAAAACTCCTCTGGCTTTATGAAAATCGTTCCAGTGATCAGACGCTTTCCTATTCAAAAGAATGCTACGATTTTCTTTTGGATCTTTCCAGATGTATCACGCGCACACATGAATTTACATATTCCCACGAAAATCCTTTCGTCTTGAAAGTCATTTCGTGGTTAGAGGAAAATTATGCCCGGCCGATTAGCCTGAATGAATTGGCCGAAACGGTCAATCTTACAAAGGATTACATGTGTGCTTTATTTAAGAAAAATACCGGTGAAACAATTATTCAATGTCTCACCAGCATTCGTATTGGTCATGCCCGACAATTTCTAATTCAATATCCCGAAAAAAAGGTCATCGATGTAGCACAAATGTGTGGATTTGACAGTCCAAGTTATTTCGGAAAAACGTTCAAAAATATTGTTGGGATGACTCCTGAACGATATCGTAAAAATGGATAAACCGCTAGGGACGGAGTTTTTTGGCTCGCATGCATGCCAAAAAACTCCGTCCCTAGCGGTTTCTTTCAGTATTTTATTTTTCTTCGCCAACACCGATATATTTCTGTTTTAATTCGTTCAGGTTCTCTACTTTTTTCTGTGTCATTGCACCATCACGGATCTCATTTGAATGCTCCCATTTACCAGCATCATGAAGACGTGATCTGTTCTGTTCTTCTTCAGAGAAGATTACTTTGATATCTCCATCTTCGATTGTCAGTTCACCTTCGATACCGCAAACTGGACATTCTACTTTATTTCCCTTATGGCTGACTGTCAGAATATCTTCATGACAGACTGGACATGTTCCCTGATCATCACCACGGTATTTTGTACGCTCTTCTTCTGTCTCAGCATTCAATGCATCTACGATGTTTCTTCCGAGCTGTGTCATTCTATCCATAACATCCGGTCTGCCAAGAACATGGCTGATGTTCATTGCTCCAAAATATTTGTATTTATCGATTACATCGATTCCCATTGGGAATGTAAATTCGTACATGTTAGGAAGTGAAAGTGATAACCAGTTTTCTGTTCTTGCTCCACCAACTGTAATCAAAGCTCCAACTCTTGGTTTTACGCTTCTTACATCTGGATATGTCTGAGGATCTCTGCCCTCTTCGATTCCTTTTTCTACTGCTGGTCCACGGAATGTCTTATCATGAGAAGGTCCGATTCTGTCACAAACAACTTTGAAGTTACCTGTTGGTGCAAATTCATATGTCGGAGATCCAACGATAACAGCATCTGCTGACATCAATGCTTCTTCAATGATATAGAATTCGTCATCTTTATGTACACATGTACCTCTTCCGCGTCCTGACATCAGTCCACCTACACATGCACAACATCCTGTACAGATATGAATGTTAAGGTCATCACAACGTACAAACTGAATCTCCATTCCTGCACGTTCGCATTCTAATAATGCTTCTTTAATCATGACCTCTGTGTTTGACATTTTTCTACCAAATGAGAAACCAACTACTTTTTTCTTTTCCATCTTCTTTATCCTTTCTTTTGTTTTTTTATTAACAACATAAGTCTCATTACAAATATATTGGAATTTTCTGTAACTTCTTTTGATGATGTATTTATCATACAAGATAAACGGATGAATCGTCTCTTATTTCTTTATTCTAATCTCATGTAAAATTTATACTTTTCTCTAATGTGTTTTGACACAGCAGAAAACCAAGGACAAAAAAACGAATAAAATTTTTGTCCTTGGTTAGTTTTCATTATGGAGCCAGCAGGGACGGGGAAGCCGACAGGGACGGAGTTTGTGGCTTTTTTGTAAGCAAAAAAAGCCACAAACTCCGTCCCTATTGGCTTCCCATGTCGGATCCCTTACTCACATTCCTTAAGCAATTTTTTCACCATCGCAACGTGACGTGTCGTCTGCTCGATGCTGTCATATCCACCTTCTGCCTCATATTCTGTTACAATGTATCCTTCATAATCAGAAGCTGCTATAACTGGAATGATCTCCTCATAAGGAATTGCCACTTCATGAAGATTTTCATCTACGTAATGACATTTTCCATGCATCTCAAAACAATATGGCATAATACGTTTCAGCCCTTCCAGTTCTTTTGTACAGCTCTTTCTAAACTGTACAAATCCATACATACTGTTCAGTGTTCCGCCAAGCTGAGGACACTTTTCAATATCCGGTGCCATGATCTTCATTGCCTCTTCCATTGGGACTTCTTCGTAACGAAGCTGTGCACATTTCTCCAGTTGTTCTACTGTCGCACCTGCTGCCAGTGCACGATCCCAGTAAGGTTTATTTGGTTTTGTTGCAAAGCATCCAAAATCCGGAACAAATCCAATATATTTACTTCCTGACTTCTCGATTGCCTCTACATAATCTAAAATAGCCGGTGTAATCGGACTTTCCGGATTATGAATTTCAATTCCTACATGAACATTATAGGCCTCTGCATATGGAGCAATCCGCACCAGTCCGGATGGAGATAACAAATACTGCTCTCTCATAACCGTGCAGCCAAGTTTATTTGCAGAAATAATATCTGTAATAGCTCTTGCTACCATCTCATCTTCTGTCAGGTCGCGGTCTTTTAACATGCCTCTGTCCATATTAGCAGAATAACAGATTGGTCCGATTCCATATTTTTCTTTGCATTTCTCAATAAATGCTACAAATTCATCACTGACATATGGATAAGAAGGAATCATCTGTGCAGCTACGATTTCATATCCTTCTGCACCAAGTTCTGCTGCTGTTCTGATCACACCTTCCAGATCAAGTTCTCCTTTTACATATGGTTCTGTCAATGAAAATAATGTAATTCCTGTTTTTACATTTGCCATGATATCAGTCCACCTCCTAATCAATTACCTTCATGTGTTTACTTCCACAGCTGTCTACCGGCATATACTGGTGATCTGGTCCGATCGGCATATATGGTGAGCGGAAGAACAATGTTACATCAATATCATGTTCCCCTTCACTTAATCCCCCTGGACAAAATACTTTGATTGTTGCCGGTTCAATAACCTGCCAGAATTCTGTATAGCATTTATCAAATTCAATCGGACTGAATTCTTTTCCATTAATACAGAATTTAATTGTTTCTGCTGGCACTTCTTTTCCGTCTACCTTTACACCGAATTCATCAATTACAGAAAGGAAATGTCCACGATAATAACTCAGACGAATATCAAACTGATATCCGATATTTTTTCCATTTACTTTCACATTTTTTAAACTGTCATCAACAACAACGTCAACGAAGTCCATTCTCATTGCAAATCCCATTTTCTATCTACTCCTTTAGAATTTGATTTCTTTATTTGCCTCTGCCGAACGATAGATTGCATCCAGAACCTTTGTTACTACCAATGCTTCTTCCGGTTTTACAAGCGGCTCTGTATCATTTTTCACTGCCTCCAGCCACTGTTTACAATCGATTGTTCCTTCTTCACCGCTTCCACCACCGAAGTATGCTACGGAGCCAACCGGTGAGATTGTCTCTTCCATTAACTGTCCGTTTCTTCCACGGTTATAGATCAGTTCATTCTTTGGATAGCTCATACCGGAATGAATCTCTGCTCCGGCAAGTGTTCCGCAAAGTGTTGTAGATGCTTCTCTGGAATCCAGGATATTCAGTGCCCAGCTTGCTTCCAGCATGATCGTTGCGCCATCTTTCATCTTGATGTATCCCATTGCAGAATCTTCTACTTCATAAGTTTCCGGATCCCATGGTCCGAAAAGGTTACCTTCTGTTGCCTGTGGAAGATGTCCCAGTTTGTAATATACAGATCCATTGACACTGTCAACGTCATAGTTGTTCATACACCACAATGTAATATCCAGAGCATGTGTTCCGATGTCGATCAGAGGACCGCCGCCCTGCAATGCTTTGTTTGGAAATACGCCCCATGTCGGAACTGCTCTTCTTCGAACTGCATGTGCTTTACCATAGTAAATCTCTCCCAATTCACCTTTTTCGCAGGAAGCATGTAAGTTCTGTACTTCCGGTCTGAATCTGTTCTGATATCCGATTGTAAATTTCATTCCTGATTCTTTCCATGCATCCACCATCTTCTGTGCTTCTTCTGGATTGTGGGACATTGGTTTCTCACAGTATACATTTTTCTTTGCTGCAAATGCATCTACCGCGATCTTACTATGAGATACATTTGGAGTACAGATGTGTACGATATCGATTTCCGGATCAGCCAAAAGCTCACGATAATCTGTGTAAACTTTCGCACCTTCTACACCATATTCTTCGGCTGCTTTTGTCGCACGTTCTTCAATAATATCGCAAAATGCTACCATCTCCGCCAGATC
The DNA here is from genome assembly GCF_003628495.1 of Ruminococcus sp. B05. Taxonomy (NCBI): domain Bacteria; kingdom Bacillati; phylum Bacillota; class Clostridia; order Eubacteriales; family Oscillospiraceae; genus Ruminococcus; species Ruminococcus sp. B05. Next base: position 121,218 of record NZ_RBZR01000006.1, read on the forward strand.
TGCATTATTCTTTAATGCCGGAAAATGTTTCTGGTTTGCAATACCACCGCATCCAATGATTCCTACTTTCAATTTACCCATTTGCTCTTACCTCCTGCGTTACTTTCTTTGTTGATACTAGGATAACATCCAACCGACATATTCACTGCCCCACATATGACTATTTCATTGTCTTTAAACCACCTTCCCTTTTTCGCAAAAAAACAAGAGGGGTCAAAATTATACATTTAATTTTGACCTCTCTTATATTAAGATACTTTATATGTTTTCAGGGTAGGATAATAATATAAAGTTTCTCAACCAATATAATGATATATTTTTGAAGTACTATTCAAATTCTTTCACATACGGATTTTCTTTTGTACAAGGTTTCCAGTCATCTCCATCTGTTGGTTTTCCTGTACGCATAAAGTGTGTCCAATAATTCAGCATATCTTCACTCAATTTTCTATCATGTTCTTCCCACGGTCTCCAACAACGGTCCATCGTTCCAAACATATACCATAACTCTGCGCAATGAAACGCTCCCCAATCATCCCCCGGAAGATGTCTCTTAAAATAATATACATAAGATGGTTGACCCCAAAGTTCTTCTGCTTTTTCACTCCATTCAATGCATCCTTTATAAAGGGCTGTTTTTTCTCCACTTTCAATCATTTCCGGAGTCACAAACAAATCAGCTTCTGTTGTTCCCAGCATATACGGAATCTGTTTTACATGATTATTATTCAAGCAATCTGTTGTATTTTCTTTAAACACATATCCATCTGTCACCGGCATAAATAAAATCATCTCATGCTTCATTGCTGCAAATTCTTCTGCCATTCGCTCCAATTTTTCGGCAGGTATCTTTCGCAGTTCTTCTAATGAAGCAGCTCCTGTGTAAGTTATGAATTCTTCTCCAATCTTCTGTGTCTCTTCCCATGTATGTCCTCCCAGAGATTCGTTATTATGAGCACCTCCACTTTGAAAAATTGCCTTTGAAATCATATTCCCGGATAGCTCTGTCGATACAAGGAACTGCGTGCTCATTGCACCCGCAGATTGACCAAACACGGTAATGTTATTCGGATCTCCACCAAAATTTTCAATATTTTCATATACCCACTTCAATGCTTCAATCTGATCCAGAATTCCATAATTTCCAGAAACTCCATGCTCATTTTCTTCATTTAACCATGGGTGTACTAAATTTCCCCACATTCCAAGACGATACGCAATCGTTACCAAAATAACGACTTTTTTACAATATGCTTCTCCGTCAAATTCTTTTTCCCAACTCCAACCGCTTCCAAAGCCACCACCGTGAATCCAAAATGCGACCGGAAGTTTCTCATCTGGCTTTTCTGCAGGAGTCCAAATATTCAAATACAGACTGTCTTCGCTCATCTCCGGTATATACTCTGGAAGATCATAAAATTCCTTTACTAATTTTTCTTTCCAGAAAGGTACTTCTCCTTCTGTATCTGCCTCCTGCCAGCCACGTTCGCGGAATCTATCTGCATGATACACCCCATCCCATGGTTCTATCGGCTGAGGTGCTTTCCATCGCAACGCTCCTACCGGTGGTTTTGCATATGGAATTCCTTTGAATATTGTATATCCTTCTGCTTCTATCCCTTCTATTTTACCTGTTTTTGTTGTTACTAATTTCATATTAACCAAATTTCTCCCGTTTTTATTACTCGTTTAAGAGTGCTTCTCTTCTTTCCTTTAACTCTCCACGGACTTTTTCCATCTTTTCTTCATTCAAATCAAAAATTAACATCGGAATAATTGCGATTGCTGCTACCACAAGTGGAACAATATTAACACCCACATTGATACCTGTCAGAGCTCTTGCAGTTAAATCCGCACCAGTTGTATACCCAAATGCAGCCATAACCATAAGTCCTACAGAACCTGCAATTGCAGAAGAAATCTTTGTCATTAATCCGTTAAATGCAAATGCAACTCCATCATTTCTGACACCTGTCTGATATTCATAATTATCCAATGCATCTACAATCATAGAACCTACACATGCACTATAGCCTCCACCAAGACCATAAATCAGATTTGCTACAATTGTATAAGGAATATTGGTATATGGACCAGCAAACATCATAACAAGACCAACAATCTGAATGATCTGTGATACAATTACTATCTTTTTCTTTCCAAATTTTCCAATCAAAGAAGGAACAATTGGAATCAGTACCAGGCTAACCAAGCCCGCCAATGACATCAACACTGAAGCCAGAGCCATATTACCTACACAGAACATGTAATAATAAAAGGCTGTACATGCTCTTCCGATCTGACTAAACATTGCACAAAACATGTATGCATAAACACAAAGCAGATTCTTATTTGTGAAAATAGATTTGAAAAATCCCAAAAATGTTGTTCCCTGATTTCCATTTTTTGATGCTGCAATTTCTTTTGCTTTTGCAAGCTTCGGATTTTCCTTACAAAAATGCACCATAATCAATACTAATGGAAGCGAAATAACTGCATAAGCAATTGCTGTCTTCTGATATCCGGCTTCTTGTACGCCCTTTCCCAGGAACATGATTAACGGCATTGTACACATTCCAAGCACTGTACTTCCAAGAGCTCCTGCCCACATGGAAGAAGCAAATAACTGGTTCAGTCGTTTTGGTGTATCTGTCATTCTTGATGGCAAAGCATTAAATGGTACATTCATTACTGTATAAGCCATTCCAAGACCAATATATGTAACATATGCATAAATAAGCTTTGTTGTACTGCCAAAATTCGGTACACTAAATGTCAAAATCGTAAATACTACCAATGCAATTGCTCCGGCAATAATGTATGTGCGATACCCTCCCATCTTTCGATAAGTTTTATCCATGATTGCTCCCATCATCGGATCATTGATACCATCCCATACTTTTGCTACTAACAGAAGCGTTGCTACTGCAGTTGCTGACAATCCAAATACATCGGTATAAAAATAGGCAAGATACATGTTAACCATTGTAAAAGATAGCTGACATGCAAAGTTTCCTATTCCATATGCACCAACTTGAATCGGTCCTACATTTTCTTTTGTCGTGTTTTCAGCTTTCATTGAAGCCACCCTCCTTTTCCTTTGATGTTTATATTTTAAAATTTATAAGAACGAAAAACTTATCTATTTTTATCCTATAGTTAATCCTATTTGATTTTAAAACTTATCCAACGCAAAAGAAGCAAAAATCAAACACTTTTTTGTCGATTTTTGCTTCTTTTTTCATAATAGCATAATTATATTTTTTCTGAAATCTCTGTCATAATATTTGTACAAATGCCATCTCATTTGATTCCAGAATTAGTTCAAATTCCAATATATCCTTTTTTGTTTGCATATATCTCACTTCCATGCGTGGAATACAAATTTGTTTTAAATAAGAAATTTCCGAGCGCATCAACTCTTTCGAATATCCAAGTTTCCCCCATTCTGCCAGCACATTTCCACAAGACTCACTCACCCTGTACATACAAATTTTATGTTTTCCCTCTCGCATATTTTTTAATTCAAACTGCAGTTTCAACTTATCATTATTCTTGAATATAAAAGGAAGTTCTTTTACTTCAAGAGAATTTTCAGCTTTCATGTTATAGCTATAACTAAACTGCTTTGCATTAAATGCCAGAATCTGAATGGTTTCTCTGTGTTGTGAAGTTGCAATATAGTGCTGCCCTTTTCCAATCAGTCTTTCTCCCATCCATCCCCAGAATTCCATCGCATAATATGCCGGCTTTAATATACCATCTTTCGTAATCAAACCGGTTGCACCAATCAGCGGAGAAGTAGAATCAAAATACTGAACCGTCCAGTCACTAATGCTGCTATAGTTCATTTGATCCAATTCTTCTGTTGCATCTACCATCTGCATCAACATATGACACGCCTTTGCACAACTGTCATTATAAATATTTCTCTCTGAAAGTGAGGTATTCCACTCTGTCAGCCATATTGGAGTAGCCGGATATTCAATTGAATCAAGTAATGCATGATAAGCATCAATATCTTGCTTAACAAAATGTGTATCCGATTCAATGCTAAGTAAGCTATACTGTTTTCCTGCCACTTGTTCTTCTTGTCTTTCTACCTGATATGGATAACTCATAAATGTCAGAAAATCTGGACGATCATATCTGTCTTTCCACCAGCAAAGCTGTTCTCTCAATACATTTCCCGGCATTGTTGCATTCAACCCACTACCACCGATTTTTGCTTCCGGTATGTATCTTTTAATAATTTGCCATGTATGTTTATACAACTTCTTATACGGGATTTTCCCTATACCAGTCACCTGCTCTGGATCACACCAGATTTCAAACATCCATTTACTTACTTCTTTTGCCGTGTAATACTCTGTCAAATGTTCTATAAGAGCTGTTAGTACCTGCTCCCACTCTTCCAGCGATAAAAAGACAGGCTCCATTTTTGTCTTTTCCAGTACATCATCCGAACCAATCGTCACGATCATTTTTCTACGCCGCTCCGACAATTCCAATATCGGACAAACTCCCTGTTCCAACAAGAAATCTAATACAGAGTCTACTTTTTCAAAGTTCATCTGCTCTGTCTCATGTCCTGAACGGATTTTTAATACCGGATCAAACGGGTTTGCAATATGAATATATTTCAAGCCCAGATTTTCAATTGCAGTTGCCACATGTTTTTGTACCTTCGCTTCTAATAAATCTGCAAACATTCCAACATTCATACTTGTCTTTGCTGCATTCTTCAATAATCTGCTCTGTTGTAAATCCAGACAAATCTTCTGCTCAGTTTTTTCGATTTGTTGTTTTTTCTTCTGTGAATACTCCAAATAAGTTGCCAAACCAATCATATCCGACTCTTGTGGCACTGTTTCTTTTTGTTTTATATTTTTTCTGTATTCTTTCGGTGTAATAGAAAATACCTGCTTGAAATTTTTATTAAATACAGAAATGTTAGAGAAACCACAATCATAAGAAATCTCCGTAATCGATTGATTCGAAAACTGCAATTCTTCTTTTGCATGTTCAAGCCGTACATTTCTTACATACTCCGTAAATCCAACACCGATTTCTCTTTTAAAGAATCGAGAAAATGCCGATTCTGATATATAATATTGTTTCGCAATTTCACTTAGATTTAATGTGCGTTGATAGTTGTTCTGTATATAATCTAAAACATCTTTTACTTTACCGTTTATTTTCTCATAATCATCCAGACTTCTCTCTTTATCCAGATACTGTGCTTTCAATGCTTCCAGAAGAGAATAATATAAGCTCTTTACCCAAAACCCATCCGGTTCTTCCTGATATTTTCTTAAAATAGTTTCCAAAATATAACGAAGCCTTGCATAATCAATCTCTGGATTTGTGATACTATTACACTTAAAAACTACTTTTTCTTTTTTTATGACTTGTTTTAATTTATAATAGTCAACATACATTCTGCATAGCAATGCATTTCCATGTTCCTTCCAGGCATGAATTTCCTCTGAATTAATCAGTATTATGTCTTTCGAATTTGCCTGAAAACTTTCTCCATTTATTGTAATATCCACCTTTCCTATAAGAATATATAGAAGTTCTATGTTCTTATGAGAATGTGGAGCTTCTTGTATATTGGATAAAATCTGTATTTTTTGCTTTTCCATGCTTAAATCTGTGTCCTGTAATATTCTAAATCTGCCTTCAAAACATCTAGTCTCGTTCCCTCTCCCGGTGTATACTCACGCTCCACAATATACGCTTGACATCCATGCTCATCTTTCGGAATGCTTTCAAAATCCAATGGTGGCAATGCTCCGATTACTTTACCAATGCGGTTCAATGTTTCCGCAAATTTGTGTACTGCCTCGTCATCTACCATACATTCCATGCCGATTCCAATAAATTTCATTTCCAAAGCTTCTGCCAGAGGAATTAAGAATTTCACCATTTGTCTTTCCCTCCTGAACTGTTTTTCGTTGATATAAGAATAACATGCCTTCACTATATGCACTGCTCTCCAAATGACTATTTCATTGTCTTGAAATCACTCTCGATTCCTTCTCTCAAAAAACAGTGAGGTCAAAATCATATGTATAATTTTGACCTCACTTATATTAAAAGATTCTATATATTTATGGGTAGGAGATATATAGATTCTCTTAAACAATAGTATTAATCGAATACAATCGTCTCTCCTGTTTCTGCTGATTTATAAATTGCTTCAATAACACGTGTTACAACTGCTGCCTGCTCTGGAAGAACTGCTGGTTCTGTTCCCTTTGTAATGCAGTCAACCCATTTTGTCATATCATATTCCCACATATTGTATTTTGCTTCCGGACTTGTCGTCTCTGTCACAAGTTTTCCATCTACCATCTTTGTTACTCGTACACTGTCTTCAAATCCAGGTCCGACCATGTCTGCGCCTGCTAAAGTTCCTGCTACAGAGCAGATGATTCCTGGTGCCTCCTGCAACATATTTGAACGCCATGCAGTTTCAACATAGAACATTGCACCGTTTTTCATTGTAATCATAGCCATTGCTGTATCTTCTACATCGAAATTGTCAGGATCCCATGGTCCAAGATCATTTCCTTCCGGATAATTTTTCATTTTATCAAATGTCACTCCACGGACACTGGCAACATCATAATTGTTTGTCAGCCACATCGGAAGGTCAATAGAATGAGGACCTCCATCCATAAGGACACCACCACCATTTAATTCCTTATTTGTATATACACCATATGCCGGAAGACGCGATGGACGAAGCTGTGAAGAACGAATATAATATACATCTCCAAACTCTCCTGCCTCATACATTCTCTTCATTTCCATTGGTGCTGTATTGTAACGCCATTGTGTACCACTTGTAAGTTTCTTTCCTGCTTTTTTCTGTGCTTCCAACATTTTCTGTGCATCTGCATAAGTACAAGCAAGCGGTTTCTCACAGTAAACATCTTTTCCATGTTCAAATGCACACAGCGTCATCTCGCAATGAAGCGGGTTTGGAGTACATACATGTACAACATCAATGTCCTCCGCTGCACACATTTCTTTATAATCTGTATAAACTTTTGCAGAAAGCCCAAAGTCTTTGTTTGCTTTTTCACATCGCTCTGGAATGACATCACACAATGCAACAATTTCTACTTCATCCAGATGATTTACAAGCTGTGTTAAATGTTTTGTTGTTCCGATTTCACCAACACCGATAATACCAATTCTTTTTTTTGCCATTGTTCTTTTCCTCCATTATTTTCTCACTATTTTTTTCTTATTCCGGCAATACTGTGCAAGATGCCTTAACTTTTGCTTCCCGATCCTGGAATGTGAAGAATTCTAAGCAGAAGTTTCCGTCATATCCCAAGTCTTTGATCGTATTTAAAATGAATGGATAATCCAGTTCACCAACTGTAAGTTCAGCTCTCATCGGAGCTCCGGCTCCATGAATATCACCAATCCATTTCAGATTATTTTTAATTGTCTCAGTAATTTTTCCTTCGATATTCTGGAAATGGAAGATATCATAAAGAAGTTTTACATTTTCACTTCCTACACTCTCGATCAATCCAAATGCCTGTTTTGAACTTGTGAAGAATCCATCGGTCAAAGGCTCAACAAGAACTGTAACACCTTCTTTCTCTGCAATCGGTGCAAGTTTCTTCATCGCATCTTCCATCGCTTTCAAAACTTCCTGCTCAGAAAGATCTTTTGCGTATTCTGCTGCGTTTAAAATCAGTTTGTCACATCCAATCTGCTTTGCTTTTGGAATGCTTTCTGTAAACAGTGATACCAGCTCATCTGTTTTTTCTGGATTTCCTAAAAATGGAGCTCCTGCTGAAACACAGGCACGTACTTCGATTCCAAGCTCTTTGCTTGCTTCTGCAATACGTGCAAGGTCTCTTCCCTGCAGATCAAACATCTCAATTCCTGTCAAACCATTTTCCTTTGCCAGCTTCATTGCCTCAATGATTCCATCTGTATCCGGCCAAACCGGTCCTTTTTCACCAACTCCGACAAACATAATGTCGGCGCATAAACTGTACTTCATTTTTATTGCTCCTTCCTTTTTCTTTGTCATTTCGTACTTTTATTCTAACAAAACAACTTCACTTAAGCGTTCCTCCTTAGCAACACTTTTTCCAGAAGAAGAATAATGTTTCAAATTTGAAACCAACGTTTTGTATAAAGAAAAAAGATTGGTTTCACAAATTGAAACCAATCTTTTTAATCAATATATTTCATTCTATATATCTCATTTAACATAAAGAAGTACATTTGAAATGCCAGCACTCCTTCTACGACATTTCCCTCTTTGCTCGAAAACAATATCTGATCAAAATATATCTGATACCTTGATTTTCCAGCCATACTTCCATATACCCTAGCCTTCTGCCTTTTTATGTTTTCAAATACCTGTGTCATATCCATCGTTTCCAAGTGATCGATCATATTCGTAAATACAATGGAATGTTCATCAAGCGTCAGACTGTCTTCCAGCATATCCGGAAATAAACAATAATATCCTGTCTGTTTTCCATCCATGGATAAATTTTGCTGTAACGCTAATATCGAACTGTCTTTATATGGCGTATAGAATACAATCTTATCTGCTTCTGCCATCTCATCCACGATGGACTCCATTTCATCCATATTCATCTTGGTATCCATTAGCTGATATGTCTGCATAACCTGACTCATGAATTTTTCTTTGATTCCCTGTGGCGTTTCTCCTTCATTCTTAGGTAAAATACGATTGTAATAAGTATATTGTTTTACCGCCCTTTTTAACTCATGATGGAATTCTGAGAAATTGCTGTACCCCATCTTCTGAACCATCCTCCAGATTGTAGTTCTGGAAGAGTTCGTCAGCTCCGCAATCTCGTATATCGTTCCATTCGCAGCTTCTTCCATATTCTCCAAAATTCCCTTACAGACATTTCGATATGTGCTGTCAAATGACAAATGATTATATAATTCTGTCAAATTCTGAAGTACATTCATAGTACCCTTCCCCCTAAATCTGTGTTCTATAATACTCCAGATCCGCCTTCAGGCAATCCAGTCTGCTTCCTTCTCCTGGTGTATACTCACGTTCTACAATATATGCCTGACATCCGTGTTTGTCCGCCACTTCTTTCAGTGCTTTCCAGTCTACCAGACCGTCTCCTGCCGGACAGTTGATCTTCTTCTGCTCTTCCATCTGTGCTTTTTCTTCTTCTGTGAAGATTGGTGCACCATGTTCATCTTTTGGAATACTTTCAAAATCCATTGGAGGCTGTGGTCCAATTACTTTACTGCTCTCTTTAACATGGATCAATTTGATTCGTCCACTGTATGTCTGTACCAGTTCAATTGGATCAAATCCAGCTGCTGCACACCATCCGGCATCCAGTTCAAAACTTACATAATCCGGATTTGTCTCTTCCATTAATACATCGATTACACGCTTGTCACCACATGGCACAAATTCCTGTGTATGATTATGATATGTCAATGTCAGTCCATGTTCAGCACACACTTTACCAATTCGATTCAATGTATTTGCAAATGTATGCACTGCTTCATCATCTATCATACATTCCATTCCGATTCCGATGAATTTCATTTCCAGACTTTCAGCCAGTGGAATCAATGACTCTACCATATCTGTTTTTGGAGCATGCATTGATACCGGTTCCAGATGTAACTCTGTAAGCAAAGCTTTGAGTTCTTCTGCTGGAATTTCAAAATTTGGTCCGAATAATTCCACTCCATCGTACCCCATCTCTGAAGCCAGTTTTAAATTCTCCCTGCTGTCATTCATTGTTCCATCCATAAATGAATACATCTGTAAATTAATTTTTCCCATTGTTTTTTTCTCCTAATGATTTTCAATATTTTTCTGTTCTTTGTCTGTTCCAATCAAAATCTGCTTTCCGCAAAATGCGAATCCATAATGTCTGATTCTCTCCTGTGGTATACCTCTTGCAATCAGTTCTTCATCATATTGTTTCTCTAAAATCTGGGATAATGCATTTTCCACCGTGCATTGTAAAGATTTTTCTCTTGCCTTATTCTGTACTTTAAATTCCATCACAATGGCATCTCTCTGTGCCTGAAGTGGTTCCATAACCACATCATATCGTCCAAATCCACTTTCTCTATTTGATGTAATTCTATATTTCCCCGCCAGATCGACAATCAGTCCCAACACGAAACCATGATAAAAACGTTCCGGTTCTAGCTTTTCAGACGGCTTTTTTCCAACATCAAAACTGCTAAAAGTCTGTTGTGCAACCTGATTCATGAACTCATTCATATAATCTAAATCTCCGGCAAGAAGTGCTTCTTTAAAATTTCCAAATCCTGCATCATCTTCCTCAAACCAGTCTTCAATCATTTTTTCGAACATCAACATTGTCTCATGATTTGTAATTTTAAGAGCATATTGATGTTTTCCACTTTTCACATCCATCTCATGTCGATCTACCTTTAAATATCCACTGGCAAGCAAAAGACTCCAGATTGCGCCTCGCTTTTTACCAAGCTGTTCAAAAACTACTTGTTCGTCTAACTCTGTGGAAATCACTCCACCATTTAATAAGTCTTCCATCTCCGACTTTATCTTTGCTGAACTTTGGCGAATCAATGTCGAAACCAGGGCATTACTACTCGTATCTGCCCAATAAGTTCCATATTCTCCCGTATCCAGATATTTTGTTATCGACCATGGATTATAAATATCCTGCCTTTTTCCAAACGAAAATCCGTCATACCAGTATCGAATATTCTCTTTCTCTGATAATACACCATTATTCTCTAACGCAAGAAAAACTTCTTCTTCCGTAAATCCAAAAGAACTGCTGTACTTTTCAGAAGTCGTTGTCACAACCTCCAGATTGTTTAAATCCGAAAAAATAGATTCTTTGCTTACTCTTGTGATTCCCGTCAATAATCCACGTTCCATATATGGATTTGTCTTAAATGTTGAATTGAACAAACTTCGAACAAACGCCGTAAGTTTCTCCCAATATCCATGAATATACGCCTCCTGCAATGGAGTGTCATACTCATCCAAAAGTAGAATCACCTTTTTTCCATAATATCTGCTCAAATAATCTGACAAGTAATTGATGGATACTGCTGCTGCATCATCTGACATACTCTCCTCAACCGAATCAAAGTAAGCACGATCTTTTTCATTCAATACTTCACTTTCTTTTATAAATTCAAATGCACTGTATAATCTTACCAGTTTTCGAATTATAGCTTTCCTGGCAGACTCATAATTTGTCGCCTTAATATCCGCAAAACTAAGGGAAATCACAGGATATGTTCCCTGCAATTGCCGGAAACGCTTCTCTTTCCAAATATTCAGTTCCTCAAAATACCTGTCATAATCTGAATATGATACAGAAAAGAAATACTCAGTCATACTCATATTCAATGTCTTGCCAAATCTTCTCGGACGAGTAATCAACGTAACACTATCCTGATTATCCCACCATTCTCTAATGAAATCAGTTTTATCAATATAGAAACAGTTGTTTTTTCTAATTGATATAAAATCCTGATTTCCAATAGATATTACTGATTTCATAACTTTCATGCTCCTTCCCATTTCATTTATTCTATCATATTTTTTCTGTCAAAAAAAGAAGAAGGAACAGATTGTCTAAAAGATTATCTACAATCTATTCCTTCAACACTTTTAAGTATAAAATATTTACTTTTTACTCAGCTTTTGCCATTGCTGCAATCTTAGCTTCATTTGCTTTTGCTTTCTCTTTTGTCATTCCGACACATGCAAAGAAAATTGCTGCTACAATGAAGAATGCTGCTGGTGCAAAGTTGATTACTTTATCCATATTTGAAAGTACTGTTGCACTCAGATTCTCTGCATTTGCAACATATCCAACTGCACTAAGAGCAAGGATACCGATTGAACCACCGATTGCGTTACCCATCTTTGTAGAGAATGAGATACAAGATACGATTACACCATCAGAACGTACTCCTGTTCTAATCCAGTTATCATCGATAATCTCAGCACTCAATGTAAAGCATGTGATTGATACTACATTTGTTACTCCATAAAGGAATCCTGATAATACAACCAGACTTGTCAACTGGTTTTCTCCAATGATATAGAAGAATACACAGCACAGTGCCTGTGCGATACATCCAAGTGCACCAACATATTTTTTACTAATACGGTTCAACAAGAATGGTGCGTAGAAGTTTACTACTAACATACCTGCTGACATTGCTGTTGCAAATCCAGCGATCAGGGCAGGATTTTTCATAATGTAAATGAAATAGTATGCCATAATACCGATTCTTCCGAACAAACCTGTAAGGAATGTAAACATTGCAAGAATCAAGAATAATGCGTTTTTATCAGATAATGTGTATTTGAAAGAATATCCGAGTTCTTTCATTGTCTGTCCGATAGATTTTTTATCAGACTCGTTTGCTCCGATAATCTCTTTTGTTGATGCAAAACATACCCAGAAGCATGGGATACATACAATTGAGAATACCAATGCAGCCATAAAATATCCGTGTGCAGAAGATGCTGAACCATTACCAAATTTTAAGATCATTGGCATTGTTACTGCACTGATGACCATCTGAATCAGTCCTGAACCGATTCCTTTGAATGCGTTCAGAGATACACGTTCTTCATTAGAAGCTGTCATTACGTTTGCTACACACTGTGTAGAGATATTAACTGCTGTATAAGCCATTCCGCATCCGATATATGTAAATCCACACCAGATTGCTTTCCAACCATTTGGAATATCCAGATTTAAGAATGTCAGACAGTTAAATAGTGCAAGGATTGGAGCTCCCCATAAAATGTATGGACGGAAACGACCCCATTTTGATTTTGTTTTCTCAGCAATTGCTCCGAACATTGGGTCATTTACAGCATCCCAGATACGTGCGATCAACATGATTGCTGAAATAATTACAGGTGTTAATCCTACAACATCGGTATAGTATACTGTCAGATAAGAACTAATCAATGTCCAGGAACACTGAGATCCGATCTCTCCGAAACTATATCCAATTTTAGTCCAGATAGACAGCTTTTTTGCTGCCGCAGCACTTGATTGTACTGGCGTGTTTGTGTTATCACTCATTTTCTCTTCTCCCTTCAACTCAAACATTTCTGTCCTCTTGTTGATATTATCTTATCAACATTTTGAGTTTCCTGCATATTCTAAACCGACCCCTTTTGTTACTCTCATGACCTGATTTTGTTACTTTTCTGACATTATCTTTCCAAAAGTCATGAACCGACATGAATATTTTGACCTTTTATTTTTATGTGAAAATAGAAAATGTGATATAGCTCCTATTTGAAACTATACCACATTCTTACTATAATTTAACTATTTTCACTTTTATTACTCTGAAATTTTTCGAATTCGAATAAACGCGATTTCATTTGCTATCAATTTAATATTCAGATTCATTTCATTTTGTTCCGTTTTCATCTTCTGTATTGTCAGTTTTGGCTCACAGACTCTTCGGAAATACTTAATATCATTTCTGGAAAGTCCTTTTTCATAATCAAGTTCTCCCCAAATGGAAATCACGCTTCCATTTTTCTCATTGATTCGATATACTTTAATCTGGTAAGTACCTTCACTCATATCTTTTAATTTAAGACTCAATTCCAGTTCATCACGATTTTCAAAATATCTCCACAAATGTTCTTTTTCCAGCTCATCTTCTTTTGTTAAATAATAATTGTAGCTTAATCCCTTCTGATTATGACATACGATTCCATATGAATCATGCTGATCTGTAGATACCAGATAATTTTCTCCATGACCAACATAATATGGATATAAACGATTCAAAAAATCAAATGCAAATCCAGATGGTTTTAAGATACCATCTTTGGTCAGAATTCCCGCTCCACCAAACAGTAATTCATTTGTATCGTAATACTGCTGCGTACGGTCTGTTCCCAGATAATGTGCTACTTCATCAAGCTGACCATACAAATCTAATATATTTTTTATAATATATGCTCCACCAAAGCAACTATCATTCAGATAATTTCGAACTGATGCCGTAAAATTCCATTCTGTGATATAAAGTTTAATATCATCCATTTTGGCTTCTGCAATCTGTTCTTTTACACTATTTATATTATGCAAGAAAAAGTCATCATCTGTACTTCTTTTTGCATAGCGATCATCATTTTCTTTTCCTCGTTCATAATTATAAATGTAAATAGAGATAAAATCAGGTCTACAATGTTGCTCATTCCATGTTTTTAAGAAATATTCTCTTAATTTTGCATCCAAATCAAGCCGTAAACCACTTCCGCCGACTTCCATACCTTCACTGTATTTTTTTATTGTTCGATATGTAATATCAAACAGTTCAAAATATTGATCAAATGCACTCTTTTTCCATTGACCTTCATTAAACCAATATTCCACTCTCCAACTATCCACTTCACTTCTTCCATATCTGTAGATTAAATGTTGCATGAAAGCATTCAAGAAGCGTTCCCATTTCTTTGGTTCCATAAAGTCAATACTAAGATAATCTTTTTCTCGTTCATCACAGATTTGTAATTTATTTATGTTATATACAATCATATGTGATTTTACACCGAAATCAATATGCGGTTTTAAATCTAAATTAATCAGAAAATCAAATATGGAATCTAATCTTGTAAAATTATAATTTTCTTTTGGATCATCTACATTAATCAAAAACTCTGGTGAAAAAATATTCCAGAATCGAATGTATTTAAATCCCAATGCCTGTTTCAGCATCATAACATGTTCCTGCACCTCAGATCGAAGCAATTCCGATGCTACACCAATATTAATCGTATTTCCCCAGGAATTTTTGATTTTCTCACTTTGCAACACTGAATGTTCTCCCTGACAGACACTCAATTTATCCTGTTCTTCTTCCGACTGACTATCTACAACAAAATATTTTTCCAGACGTTTCTCAATTTCCGGATTTTGTTTTTCTTCTTTTTGTTCCTGCTTCTGTTCTTTTGCCTTTTTTCTCATAGCAGAAGGCGTCTCTCCATACGCCTTCTTAAACACCTTGTTAAATACTGCTACACTGGCAAATCCATTATCATAAGCAATTCTTGTGATTGGCGCACTTGAATATAATAGCTCATCCACTGCATGAAACAAACGAATATTGGTCAGATATTCTGCAAAACTCATCCCATAATTTCGTTTAAAAAATCTGGAAAGATATCCATTTGACAGATATAATTTATCTGCCAGATCTTTCAGGCTAATTGGCTGATTATAGTTTGCCCTGATATAATTATTAATCTGAAGAATTCGATCTTCAAACTTATCCTTGTCATCCATATTTTCCCGGTCGGCTGCCTGCACAAGGAAATACATTGATAAGATATCCATAACACGATAACACAATGCAATATGCCCAAAATTTGCTGTATTTCCATGTGTTTCCAGATAATGGTTCAACAATGCACGCAAGATTTTTCTTAATTCATCATAGCGGTCACTTTCATCTTTTGTAGAATCACACCAGAAAATCACATCAATACTCTGAAATACATCACTGACCAAATTATATGAAATCATGATCTGCATATACAAAATATCTTCCGAACCACTTAACATATGTTTTTTATTCGCATTTACGACTAAGACATCATTTTCTTTCATATGGGTTGTCTGTTCCCCGATCGTAACATCCAATGTACCTTCCAGTAAATACAACAATTCAATATCCTGATGGAAGTGCTCCAGTTCATCTACTTCATTCAACACACTAAGCTTCAGCTTATCTCTTCTTGTATCCTGTTCCATAGTTCCTCCTAAAGTCATCCTTTTCTATAATATTTTGAAGAAAACTTTTCTCTCTTTATTTATCTTAACATTATAGCAATTGAAAATTGTGAAATCCATTCTTGAAATTATTAAATTTCATATAAAATTTGTTATAATTTTTACTTTTCTTAGTGAATACCACAAAAATTCTACTACTCTTTTTGTCTTTATTCTAGTGCACATCAAATCTGTTTTGTCAACGTTTTACATGCGTTAAATCCACTTCGTTTGTATCGCGTTTTTACCTTTCTGTTCTTATAATTTTTTCATATGTCATAATAACGATATGTGTTCTTGACCTCTTTTTCTTTTTGGGCAAATTCAATTGACACTGCTTTTTTCTTTCTACTATGATAGTATCCATAGGGGACGGAGTTTTTGGCTCAGTTACTGTCCCCTGTGGATTTTTCATATTCACATTTTTTCGAAATTCAATAAATCATAGGGAGGATTTTTATTATGACAACAGTATTTACAACAAATGTAGTAACCGACAGAGACGCATATTTACCACTTGCAAAAGCATTTGCAGAAGATGTGATTGCCAATGACAAAGGATGCCACGGAATGCAGGTTTTTGTAAACCCAGAAACCAAAGATGAAGTTACCTTTGTTTCTCAATGGGATTCTCAGGAAGACTTTCTCGCACATGTGCAAGGAGATACTTTTAAAAAACATATTCCAGGTATGGGGGCTTACTATGTAAGCGGTACGGATACATTTCTTGAGGAGGCATAGAAAACCACAGGGGACGGAGTTTTTAGCTCAAACTCCATCCCCTGTGGTTTTTAATTTTATCATATAGTTTTGGGTCATGTGGGTCACTAAAAAAGCCATTAACTCCGTCCCTATTCACAACGGAACCAATCAAACGCTGCCGTATTTTCTGAATCCTCTTCATTTCCCGTCGCATACATTCCAAGCACTGTTCCGCACATGCATCCAACCTTTTCTGGATTGATCAAAGATCCGTCAGCCTTGCACAATTCTTTCAGATTTTCTTCCGACTCTCCATATCGAATCGTAAAATCTTCATTATGCATTTCAATCTGTAATACAATTGTATCTTTATCATACTCCACTGTACAAATATCTTCACGATTTGTCGTGCTTGTAAATCCCGGGAAATATGGTGGCTGTTGATAATCTGCTGTGATCAGTTTTACACGTACAACCTGTTTTCCGTTTTCACAGGCACGTTCTACATGGAGTTGATGGTTCATTGCCTGTACAACCGCAATTCCCGCACTCTCCTGTCCTTCTGGAACAAATGTCATACGTGTTGTAATTGTAGTATCCATTTTGCACTGACGTCGTCCTACAAAAGCAGCATATTTATCATCCGATAAAGTGCCTTCCATGCCCATCTGTTCTAGATCATCGTCCAGTCTCTGATGAATACATTTTAATTTCAGGCAAGAATCTTCAATTTTCCAGCACTCCTTACCAGGTGTTCCCCAAAATGTCATATAAAGTGGCAATTTCTGTTCATCAAAATCGTCAAACTTATTTTCTTCTGGATAAACTGTTTCTTCCAAAGATTCCGGACCATCATAGCTCCATTCGATTTTTCCTGTCTCCGGACTGAATACTGGCCATTCCCTCTCCCATATAACCGGGCAAATAAATGTTTCTCGTCCCAGGTTTTTATATTTTTCATTGATTAAACGAGAACCCAGCATCACAGCATACCAACTTCCATCTTTTAACTCTACGAGATCAGCATGTCCGACATTAATGATCGGGCTTTTGAATCCCATATGTCTATGTGTCATAACCGGATTTGCCGGATTTCCTTCAAAAAAGCTGAAGAGTTCTTTTGATCTTGCCACCATTACCGCATGATAATGTTCTGTACCACCTTCTGCAATGATCAAATAATAGTAATCTCCGATATGATACAGATGTGGAGCTTCCGGAGATGCCCCGCCTCTCATAGCACTGTTATAAATCGTATAAGGCTCGCCTGTCACGCGGAAATTCTCAATATCATATGGTGCAAGCCAGATTCCTCTTTCTTTCACACCGGTTCCGTTATCCCAGACATCTCCTGTTCCCATAACATAGCAACTACCGTCATTGTCAAAGAAAATAGATGCATCAATTCCCGGGACGTCATCCATCCAATGTGGTTCTGACCACGGACCTGCCGGGTCTTTTGCTGTACAAATATAATTTCCTTTGTCAGCGAAATTAGCATTAATAATATAATACGTTCCATTATTATAACGGATTGTAGGCGCCATCAAACCTCCGACTCCACAATTTTTTTCCATATGGAATCCATTTTCTTCCGTCAGCGCATTTCCAATCTGCTCCCAGTGTGCAAGATCTTTGCTATGAAAAATCGGAATTCCTGGAAACATCTCAAAACTGGAACAAGCCAGATAGAAATCATCCTCCACACGAATGATAGAAGGATCCGGATAGTATCCTGGAATAATTGGATTATTTAATTTGTAACTCATAAGTTTATCCCCTTTCATTGCCATTGGGAAGGGAGTTTTTGGCTCAAACATCGTCCCCTTTGGTCTTTTTTATCTTTCTACAACCATTAGGGACATTCAAAAAGCCACAAACTCCGTCCCCAATGGTTTTATTTTAATAAATTTCTTTATTTTTTTCTCCTTTTCATTCATCTTTTTCTTGTCATCTTTTATCCAAAATTGACCACGCATCCATTACTTGTTATAATATAACAAATATTTTGTCATATTATAGCTTTTCAAAGGAGGTTTTACAGATAATGAATAATTTCGAAATCAAATTTTATGAAGATTCGATTATGATTGATACTATACAAAATGAATATTTGCTTCTATTTATCATTCACGGCAGCGCTACTGTAACATTAACTGCTGAAACAAATCATTTGTCCGAAAAAGATATTCTAATGATCAATTGGAATCGACACTTTAAAATGCAAACTTCTCCCGAAACCTTTATGTTAATAATTTCTATTCGTTCAGAACTATTTCGAGAATTAACACATAAACGACTTCCATATTTTCAATGTTGTAG
The DNA here is from genome assembly GCF_003628495.1 of Ruminococcus sp. B05. NCBI lineage: Bacteria > Bacillati > Bacillota > Clostridia > Eubacteriales > Oscillospiraceae > Ruminococcus > Ruminococcus sp. B05. The sequence goes on from NZ_RBZR01000006.1 coordinate 140,072, forward strand.
TTCGCGGCATTCTAGCGTAAAGTATGAACAACTACGCTATTTGATCTATGACTTGCTTGGGGAATGTGCACTGAATATGAAAGAAATAAATGCGAAGAAACTAAGTATTCTATATAAAATTTGCAATCACTTAATTTGTTCTTTTATGTTATCCGACAAGCAGCCTTTGGCTGAGACTTCTGACGAACGTCTTGATCATGTTTTTTCTTACATCGAAGAATATTTTCCCGAACATATTACACTTCCGGATGCTGCCAGACAGATTCATATTGCCCCGACATCACTCTCCCGACTTTTAAAAAAAAACACTGGCATCACCTTTGTACAGTATATAACAAATATTCGGCTTCGCCATGCTGTATCGGATTTAACCGGAAGTCAATTATCAATCTCCGATATTGCACTGAATAATGGATTTTCAACTGCTTCTCAATTTAACAAAATTTTCAAGCAGCAATTCCATCTCTCTCCAGGTGAATATCGAAAAAAAACTACGAGACACAACAGCGACCAAGAAATGCAAATTTCCAGAAAATCCGCTGATATTCTAAATGAATACAGATCCAAAACAAGAATGGTCGTGGTAAAAGAACAAAAAAGCAGACTTCAGTCCGCCGATATTGACTGTTCCAAAGGAAAAGAATTTAAAAATCCGTGCGGTTCCATGATTTATCTTGGATTTGCCTCCCGTATTCTATCCGGAACCTATCAAAGACAAATTCAATTTTTAAAGCATACTCTGGATTTTCAATATGGCTGTATCAACGGTCTGTTTTCTCCAGAATTTTCTCTTCTGGATTCAAATCAGGCAACACAACTGAATTTTGTTAATCTCGACCATGTTTTGGATTTTCTTGTAGAAAATGGAATCCGTCCGATGATCGTTATCGATAATCAGGTTTTAAATATTTTAAAGAAACTAAATGAAATTCATGAAATGTCTACCGCACATTTCTTTTCGGATTCTCGTGAATTCAACCACGTCATCGAAAAGTTATTAGATCATGTAGTCAATCGATATGGTTTAAAAGAAGTAACGAATTGGAAATTTGTAATCTGGTATTTTGTATATAGACAATCCTTGCTTGGACTTTCCGGAGAATTTAATAACCTGTGGGATGATTTTTTCGAAACTGTTCGCTCCAAAGTCCCGAACGCCTCAATCGGCGGTGTCGGATACAGCCCTTCGGTTCACAGAGATACGATCATTCAATTTTATCGCAATTGGGTCAATGCCAGACATACGCCTGATTTCATAACGATGAATTCATTTCCCTATCGAGAAGCAGAGGAACCGACAAAAATGAACGCACTTCGTCAAAATATCGACCACTTTTTTTCGAACGATTTATCCGAAATGCACTCCATTTTGGCAGAGAGTGGTTTTCCAAAACGCCCAATCGTTGTCATTGAATGGAATCTTAGTTTTGTCCATCGGAATTTTCTTAATGATATGGCTTCAAAAGCGGCTATTATGATAAATCAGATGGTTGATACGCTCGGAGAAGCAGAGGATATCTGTTACTGGTATGCAAGCGACATTTTTGCCGGTGACATGGATGCAAACCGTATTCTAAATGGTGCCTGCGGTCTGCTTAGTTCTGATGGTTTTTGTAAACCTCCATATTATGCACTACTATTCTTTAAACAGTTGCACAATTATCTCATCGAACGCAATGACCATTATATTGTTACAAAAGATGAGCTCGGACATTTTGCTATCCTTCTTTTCAATAACAAGACATTAAATTATGAATACTATTCTAAGGATGAAGCTGCCATCGGAATGGATGATGAACCAAATATCTTCAATGACCACGATGCATTAGAGATCACACTTCGTCTGCAAGGAGTTTCAAACAAGAACTATCGAATTCGAAAGCAACTATTTGGTCCTGCCTTCGGCAGTATTTTAGATGAATGGAAACGCCTCGGAACCGATCTCGAATTGACCTTAGATGAGATATCTTATCTGAAAGAAAAAAGTATCCCACACAGAAAGAATGAAACGCTTTGTGCGGAGAATAATACACTGATTCTGCAAGAGGTATTGCAGGAGCATGAGATTATGCTGATACAGATTGATTGACCACTGTTGATCACTGGGGACGGAGTTTGTGGCTCGTTTATTGTCCCCGGTGGTCTATATCTAATTCTCTTTATAGTAAGCCAAAGGGACGGAGTTTGTACCACAAACTCCGTCCCCAACGGCCCCCAACGGCCAGGGTTCTACAGACTCATTGCTGTATAATATCCCTGATTTACTGCATTGTAGATCAGTCCTACACTCTTACAGTCTCCGATTACATAGTTCTCATCAACCAATTCACAAAGCTCATCGACTTTGTCATATGCTGACTTGAATCCAAGAGCACATACTACAGTATCTGCCTTTACAACAAATTCTTCTCCATCTCTCTGACATACAACACCTTCATCTGTTACTTCTTTTACTGTTGTATTCGTATATAATTCTGCTGATTTGTTTACCTCAGGCATAAGACCTCCACGATAGAATGAGTTCGCATCTGCTGCAACTTCGGAACGCATTTCAATGACTGCACATTCTTTTCCTTCATGATGGAAAGATACGGCAGCTTCTGTTCCTACCAGACCGCCACCCATGATAACAACTTTTTTTCCAAGTTTCTCTGGATGAAGTTCAGCCTCAATTGCCATCATTACGTTGTCTTTATCCAAACCTTTAATCGGTGGTTTTGCTTCGTAAGAACCGATTGCAACGATCAGTGCATCTGGATCAAATTCTTTGATAAACTCTGGTGTTGCCTCTGTCCCAAGCATTACTTTCACTGCTGATTTCTCTACACGGTTAATCATAACCTGACAGAAGTCTGCGATATCTTTCTTGAAATATGGAGCAGATGCCGGATATAAGTTTCCGCCGAGTTTATCTGCTTTTTCTACCAGTGTTACTTCATGTCCTCGACCTGCTGCTGTAATTGCTGCTTCCATTCCAGCCGGGCCTCCACCTACAATTAATACACGTTTCTTCTGCTTAGGTGCTTTTCTTGGATATTTTTCAGGAAGCTGCTGTCCCATTGTAGGGTTCACGGAACATTTAACAGTCTCACTCTTTCCTGTCTCACCAAAACATTCATAACAGCGCAGACATGGTGTAATATCTTCTTCTCTTCCTTCCAATGCTTTCTTTGGTAAATATGGATCTGCAAGAAGTGCACGTCCGATCTCTACCATATCAGCCTGACCTGTTGCAATGATTTCTTCCATCTGTGCAGGATCATTCAAAGAACCAACACAGGCAACCGGTGTTTTTACATGTTCTTTGATTGCTGTCGCAAGATAAACATTTACACCACGTTTATAAAATGCAGAAGGATGTGTACGACAGAACATATCCGGATCTTCGTGATTTCCACAAGATACATTAATCAGATCAACCTTGTCATCTACCATCTCTGCAACTTTGATACATTCGTCCATTCCCAGACCATTTGCTGTCAGATCATCTCCAGACAGACGGATTTCGATTGGAAATTCCGGTCCGACACCTTCTCTTACCGCATCAAGTGCCATAAGCAGGAATCTCGCTCTGTTCTCCAATGAACCACCGAATTCATCTGTTCTCTGATTGAATACAGGTGATAAGAACTGAGAGAACAGCCATCCATGTGCTGCATGAACCTGAACCATATCAAATCCACAGTCTTTACATAGTTTTGCACCCTTTTTGTAAGACTCCACAATTTCCAAAATCAGTTCTTTTGACATTTCCTGCACTTCCCCAACCGGTGTAACCTCGTGACTCGGTCCATAAGCAGTGTTACATTTATCCAAATGATCTCCACCAACACTTGCAAGTCCGCCGTATTTACCACCATGTGAAAGCTGAATGTTGGCATAAGCTCCTGCATTATGGATTGCTCTTGCAGCCTGTGCCATACCCTGTTTGACACCAAAAGAGTCAAGCTGAAGCTGTTTGTTATGTGATTTTCCTGTTGCAGAATGCACAATTGCCTCTCCGTATGTAACAATTCCTGCTCCCCCAAGAGCCTTTTCTTCCAGATATGCAATCATCTCCGGTGTAAAATGTCCTTCTGTTGTAATCATACTCGGACTTGTCGGTGCTGCAATAATACGGTTCTTTGCACGTACATTTCGCATTCGAATTGGTGAAAATAAATTTGAATATTTTTCTTTTCCTTTCCATTTCTTAGCGCCCATTGTTTGTTCCTCCTTGTTTGTATTTTGATTTTAAGTTTTCTGCATTTTGCAACTGTTCTATCATCTTTATCCCAACATGATATTATGCTGTCTTTTTTCTGGCACGTAACAAAATCACAACACCTGCCGCAATTGTCATACCAACTGTGGCAATTAAATATACATGCGATGTTGTTACCTCTCCAAACATCATTCTGGATGCTCCGTTCAATAGTGTCGGCGAAATCAACTGTCCAAAACAGTTTCCACATGTCATACATGCCGCTGCCATTGTTGTAGAAGCCGGATTTACTGCATTGGATACTTCCACCATCGCTGTAGGAATAAACATTCCCTGTGAGAATCCACAGAACACCGCTCCAATCATCAGCATCACGTAATTTGATGGGAATAATAAAAGTAACACTCCACCGATTGAGAAACATAACATTGCAACCGGCAATGTATATTTTTTCGTCACTTTTGTAATTGCTCCGAGAATCAATCCCATAACAATCTGCGCTCCTGAGAATACACCTGTCAAATTTCCGGAAACAGTTGTACTTCCGGCAAGACTTCCACTGATATGCATTGCAATATTTGTTGTAAATGTAATCAAAAATAACATTTCAATCACACCTATAAACGCAACCTTATACACTTCTGAATTTAATTCGATTTTTTCATCTTTGCTCACTTTGGCTGTACCGGTTTCCGGTAAGAACAAGGCGATTAGAATCATTGCGATAAATCCTATCACATTCAGATAGTATGCATTCTGGAATCCGTATTTACCAAGTGCGCCGCCTAATGTAGATACAAGAACCATTCCTGCTCCCACGCTGGCTGCCTGGATTCCCATAACAGAAACTCGTTCGTCTCCCTCGAAAAATTCCGCTACAACGGCTGTATTCAACGCGATACATAATCCAAGTGCCAGACCATATAAAATTCTTGAAACAAACAGCAGCATAAAGCTATCTGCTAAAAATGGTAAGAATCCTGTAATTCCCGCCATCAGACCGGCAAAAATCAACATTTTTTTCTTACTGATCTTAACAACAAGACCACCTGATATAATTGCAACTACGATAGATAAAAACGTAGGTGCAGTCACCAGCATCTGCACCATACTGACAGATGCATCCGGATAATGCTCCTGAATCTGTCCCAACACAGGGGAAACGCAAAACTGCAATCCCTGTATGAATGAGATGCAGACAATTGTGATAATGATTTTTATTTTTTTCGATTTGCTCATCTCTTCCCTCTCCTGATATCTGATTTTCGTAATTGGGTAATGTCTCTCCAATCACGACTTTGCTTATTATATTGTAGAAAAATTATCAAGGAAACAACAGCACACTTTTTCAAAATGTGTCTAGTTTGAATTAAACAGGGACGGGGAACCATTTAGGGACGGGGTGGTATGATTCCCCTTAAGTAGACAAGGTAAATAACCAAAATCTACTTAAGGGGGTTTTTTATGTCTAAATATTCAAAAGAAATAATTATAAAAGTATGTGAAGAATACTTATATGGAAACCTTTCA